>NZ_JASHKU010000005.1:0-420916 GCF_030056875.1 Rhodococcus sp. IEGM 1351
GGCATTCCCGGGCACGAACACCCATGCCGCGCCTGTCTTTTCACCCCGACGCACCGCCGGCAGACGGTCAATCGGTCGGTCGATTCCGGGAGCCACCGCCAATCGCGTGAAGTCATGCCGACGCGTCGCGGAATCGACTCGTGAAATGCGTTCAGAGACGACAGTCGAGGCGCCGGCTGGCGACAGCGAGGGATCTGTGAGGTTCGACTCGATGTAGAGGCGAAGTCGCGCCAGCAGGCTGCACTCGAGTGACTCCCGATGTCGTGCTTCGTCGTCGGCGGCGCTCGCGACGAGTACGCGAGCGAGCCGAACCGTCGCGCACTCGAGATGGTCGAGAAGCAGCGGAGCCGCTGCGGCCGTCCGGGCCAAGAGGTGGAGGTGCGTGCACAGCATGTCGTACAGAGGGTTCGCGGGAACCAGATACTCCATCGCTCTGGTGACAGTCGCCGCCGGCATATCCAATTGCGCGTGATCGAGATTCACCGCGATCCTTAGCCACCTGCGGATTGTCGAACCAGTACTCGGCCAGCAGCGGCGCGATCTCCGACTGGATCACCCGGAGGTACCAGCGCTCCGCGAAGTTCTCGCCCGACGCGTCGACGGATCCCGGAGTGAAGTACGAATGACCGATGCAGTAGTCCTTGCCGAGGTTCGGGTCGGTCGCGATCACCTCGTTCAGCCTGGTCATCCGTACCGCGATGCGGTCGACGACCGGTTCGTCGCACGTTCCTCTACTCTGCCGGAGTTGGGGTTGTGCTTCCTGACGGTCGGCTGCTTGTTCCTCGGCATACCGCGGCGCCATGGCCTCAATCTGTTGCATCACCTGGACGATGGCGGCCGGCTGTTGGTCTGGTGGGTATCCGTACTTGCGGAGCAGGCGCTTGATGCTGGCCCTCAGCTTGGCCTTGACGTCCTAGCGCACCGTCCAGTCCGGGTATCGCGACGCATGGTCGCCACGAGGTCGCGGGCAATGTGGGCGAGCACATCGTCGCCCATGACGTCGACGGCGGCCTCGTTCTGTGCAACTACGACGTGCGGCCGCACGGGACCGGGTGTACTACCCGGTCCCGGTCTCGCGCTGAACGTCGCGATGCCTTGAAACGGGCATATCAGCTGAAACGGGCATATCTGGAGTGGCAGCTGCGCCTAGACTCCGAAGATGGTACGCAGCGCGAAGGCTGCACGTCAGCAGCCAACCGATCAGCGTTCGGCGTTCGACAGGTTCGTCGAGCAGATCGAACTCCGGGTAAGCCAGGCGCCGTTCTTCGGGATCTGCGCGGGAGCCGTCGCGCTGTGGGTCGTCAGCATCCCACTCTGGAAGGACCTTCACGAGTGGCAGATCGCCATCCACACCGCCGGTGCCGTCTTCACGTTGCTTCTCGTGGTCCTGCTCGAGAATGCCAGCCGCCGCGCCACCGAGGCTCTGCAGGAGAAACTGAACGTCATCGCCGAGGCGCTCGCCGCCCTGCTCGATTCCTCCGCCCGGGACAACCCCGAGCTGAGGAAGGCGGAGGAGAAGTTGCGGGAGGCTGTCGGGCTCGAAGACCGGCACTAGCCATCCGCCCCTGTGACTTGGCGCACCAAGCAGGTAAGTTATGTGTAACCGCAAAAACTACTAACCAGTAGGGGTACGAAATGCCTGTTCCGTCCGCCGCCACGTTCGCGCGGCTAGCCGACCTCATCGCCATTCCGGATGCGGCGGATCGCCCGACGCGGTCCGTCGTCGAGGCGTTCACGGGTAAGGAACTGGCCACTGTCCCGGTCGGTACCGCTCAGGATGCCCAGGACGCGATCGCACGTGCCCGGGTGGCGCAGAAGGAATGGGCCACGCGTCCCGTCACTGAACGCGCCGCGATCTTCCACCGCTACCGCGACCTGGTGCTCGAGAACCGCGACGCCCTGATGGACATGGCTCAGGCCGAGACGGGCAAGTCCCGCGCCGCCGCGCAGGAGGAGGTCCTCGACATCTCGATGACCGCCCGCCACTACGCGCGCGTCGCCCCCAAGCTGCTGCGTCCCCGCCGCATCTCCGGCATGCTGCCCGGCCTCACCAAGACGGTCGTGCGGTACCAGCCGAAGGGCGTCGTCGGCGTCATCTCGCCGTGGAACTACCCCATGACGCTCGCGGTGTCCGACGCCGTCGCCGCGCTCCTCGCCGGCAACGCCGTCGTCCTCAAGCCCGACAGCCAGACCCCGTACTGCGCCCTGGCCTGCGTCGACCTGCTGTATCAGGCGGGGCTGCCGCGCGACCTGTTCGCCGTCGTCCCCGGACCGGGCTCGGTGGTCGGCACCGCCCTCGTCGAGAACACCGAGTACCTGATGTTCACCGGATCCTCGGCCACGGGTCAGCTTCTCGCCGAGCAGGCCGGTCGCCGTCTCATCGGCTTCTCCGCCGAACTCGGCGGCAAGAACCCGATGATCGTCACCGCCGGCGCGAACCTCCGTGAGGTCACCGACGCCGCCGTCCGCGCCTGCTACTCCAACTCCGGGCAGCTGTGCATCTCGATCGAGCGGATCTACGTCGAGGAATCCATCGCACCCGAGTTCACCCGGATGTTCGGGGAACGCGTCCGCAACATGAAGCTCGGCGCCGGCTACGACTTCGGCATCGAGATGGGCAGCCTCGTGTCCGAGGCTCAGGTCAAGGCCGTGTCCAGCCACGTCGACGATGCCGTCGTCAAGGGCGCCACCGTGGTCGCCGGCGGTAAGGCGCGCCCCGACCTCGGCCCCCTGTTCTACGAGCCGACCGTCCTGACCGGCGTCCCCGAGGACGCCGAGTGCTACCGCGACGAGACGTTCGGGCCGCTGGTCTCGATCTACCCCGTCGCCGACGTGGACGAGGCGATCGAACGCGCCAACGACACCGAGTACGGCCTGAACGCCAGCGTGTGGGCGGGTACCAAGGCGGAGGGCGAGGCCATCGCCGCCCGGATCCACGCCGGAACCGTCAACGTCGACGAGGGTTACGCCCCCGCGTGGGGCAGCACCGGTGCGCCGATGGGTGGCATGGGAGTGTCCGGTGTCGGCCGCCGCCACGGCGACGACGGGCTCCTCAAGTACACCGAACCGCAGACCATCGCCACCACCCGCATCCTCAACCTCGGCGGCCCGCGTGGACTGTCGCCGAAGGTGTGGGCCAAGATCATGCCGCCTTTCGTGAAGGCGCTGCAGTGGATTCCGGGCCGCTAGACGTGGACAGCGCGCGCATCCTGATCGACGTCCCGCCCGGCGAGGTGTGGGACGTGGTGACCGACGTGGAGGGCATGGGCCGGTTCAGCCCCGAGAACACCGGGGCGCGCTGGACGTCCGGCACTCCGGTGACCGTGGGGGCGCGGTTCGTCGGCGCCAACCGGCACGGGGCGGTGCGGTGGAAGACGCACTGCACCGTCGTGGATGTCGTTCCGGGTCAGAGGTTCTCGTTCGAGGCGGACGAGCCGAAGGCGCGCTGGACGTATCACCTCGAACCCTCCGGCGCGGGCACACTCGTCACCGAGACCCGGGAGATCTACGCGACGCCCGTATGGTGGGTGCGGCTGGTGCAGAAGTCGAAGGTGCTGGGCAGCAACCGCGACCAACTGATGCAGGACGGGATGAGGCAAACCCTCGAGCGCATGAAAGTCGCCCTCGAGAGCTGATTTTCCACCCTGGGGTGCCGATTCTTCACCCTAGGGTGGCTGGCGCCGCTGTCCGCAGGGCCTGAGACTGGACCATGTCCACACCTCTCGGAGGCGCCTCCCATGAATCCTCGGCCGACATCCGTCGAAGCTGGTCGGTCGTGCCCTGACGTCCGCCGTGAGGACGTGTGGTTCCCCTCGCGGGGACAGCGCTGCGCCGCCTGGCTGTACCGGCGCCATTCCGAAACCCCTACGGCAGCACCCTGTGTGGTGCTCGCGCACGGCTGGAGCGGGGTGCGCGAGCAGAGACTCGACGCGTTCGCGGAACGGTTCGCGGCCGCGGGAGTCACGGCGCTGGTGTTCGACTACCGCTACTTCGGTGCCAGCAAGGGCGAACCCCGCCAACTGCTCGACATCGACAGTCAACTCGACGACTGGGACAGTGCCGTCGCGTTCGTGCGCAGCCGCCCGGACATCGACCCCAGCCGCGTCGCGCTCTGGGGAACGTCACTGTCCGGCGGACTCGTCCTGACGGCGGCCGCGCGGGACCGGCGCGTGGCCGCGGTCGTGTCGCAGGTGCCGTACGTCGACGGTCTGACGAACCTTCCGCGACTAGGCATGGCCGGGCTCGGCCGCATGGCGGTCGCCTACCTGCGGGACCGGTACGCCCAGGTGCGGCACCGGCCGCCGTACATGTTTCCCGTCGTCGGGCCGCCGGGCTCGTTCGCGGCCATGACCACACCCGACGCGGAGGCGGGATATCACCGGATGGATCCGCCCGGTTCGACGTGGCGCAACGAAACCCCGGGGCGGGTGGCGTTGCAGGCAGCGCTGTACCGGCCGACGACGACGGTCGCGAAGATCACCTGCCCCGTCTACTTCGCCATCGCCGACCACGACGTCGTCACCTTCACCCGCAGCGCGCAGAAGGCCGCGGCCAAGACCCCGGGCGCCGAGGTGCACGTGTACCCGGGCGGTCACTTCGACCCCTACTTCGGCGACCTCTTCGAGCGGGTGGTCGCGGACGAGACCGACTTCCTCGTCCGCCACCTCCGTCCACCGGCGGGTTAGCTAGTCACCGTGCCGAACTGTTCGCGCAGAACGCCTCGTAGGTCCTCAGCCGCGGCCGAACACGGCGGGACGCTTGTCCAGGAACGCCGCGACACCTTCCCGGAAATCGGGGGCGGCGAGGAGGTCGAGTTGGCCCGTGCGCTCGCGGGCGAACGCGTTGTCGAGTTCGAAGAGGGTGGCGTCGTTGACAGCGTCCTTGGTGAAGTGGAAGGCCTCCGTCGGTCCGTCGGCGAGACGTCGCGCGAGGGCGTCGACTGTCGCGGCGAACTCGTCGTCGGGGACCACGTCGGCAATCAGCCCGGCCGCGAGAGCCTCACGTGCGTGCAGTCGTTCTGCCAGAAGCGCCATCTTCAGTGCGCGAGCGCGACCGACCGACGCGGCGACCAGTGCGGTGGCACCACCGTCCGGCATCAGGCCGACCTTCGTGAACGCGAGCAGGAAATAGCTCGACTCGGTGGCGATCGTGAGGTCGCAGGCCAGGGCGAGGGAGACCCCGACGCCGGCGGCGGGACCGTTGACCGCGCCGATCACGGGCCGGGGGAACGCGCGAATCGTGGCCGCCGTGCGGTTCGCGGCGTCGATCGTCGCGGACGACGGCGGGCCGGAGACGTTCTCGCCACCCAGGTCCGCGCCCGTGCAGAACGCGCGACCGGCGCCGGTGAGGACGGCGGCTCGGACCTCCCCGTCGCCGGTGTGCTTGTCGAATGCGTCGGTGACGGCGTCGAGGGTTTCGGTGGTGACGGCGTTCATGCGGGCGGGGCGGTTGAGGATGACGCGGAGGACGCCGTCGTCGACGGTCGTGTCCACGCCGGGAATGTCGGAGCTCATGGGGATCCTTGTCAGGAAGGGCGGACGGAGAGGGCGATCTTGCCGGTGGCGGAACGGGTTTCGAGCGTCCGCAGTGCGTCGCCGGCATGTTCGAACGAGTAGGTGGTCGGCTCGGCGATCTGCAGCGCACCGGATTCGAGGAGCGGGCCCAGGGCCGCCCACTGCCTGCTCGTGTAACCGGGGTTGGTGCGCACGTACTCGCCCCAGCCGGCCCCGAGAACGGAGATATTACGCAGGAGAAGGCGATTGACCTTGACGGTGGGGATCTCGCCGCCGGTGAAGCCGAGGACCACCAGCCGCCCGTTGGGCGCGAGGCTGCGCAGGCTGTCGGTGAAACGGTCGCCGCCCACCGGGTCGAGGATGATGTCGACTCCGCGGCCTCCGGTGAGGTCGCGGACCCGGTCCTTCCAACCGTCCACGAGGACGACATGATCGGCGCGGTTGGCCTTCGCGATGCCGGCCTTCTCCTCGGTGCTGACCACGGCGATCGTCTCGAGACCCAGCGCGGCCGCGACCTGCAGTGCGGCGACCCCGACACCGCCGGCGGCGCCGTGCACCAGCACGGTCTCGCCGGTGCGGTAGCGGGCGCGCTCGTCGAGGGCGAAGTGCACGGTGAGGTAGTTCATCAGGAAGCCCGCCCCGGCAGTCAACGACACCGAATCGGGCAGCGGGAACACCGAGTCCGGCTCCACCGCGACGGTCTGCTGCCACGCTCCGTCCGACGCGAGGACGGCCACCCGCTGCCCGGTCCGGATGCCGCTGTCCTCGGGTGCGCTACGGACCACGCCCGCGCCCTCGACGCCGAGTACGAACGGCAGTTCGCGGACGATCTGGTAGCTGCCGGTGGTCTGCAGCAGGTCGGGGAACGACACTCCGGCGGCGTGCAGATCCACGACCACGAGGCCGGTGCCGTCGGGTTCGTCGATCTCGGTGAGCTGGACTCCGGCGGGGCCGGAAGCGGTGGTCAATTGCTGGGCATACACGTGGTGATCTCCTCCGTCGGTCCCTGAATATCCATACCAGACGCAACTGAACGGGCGCTAGATAAATTCGATCATTGACCGTGCCTGTGACGCCGTGGTACTAACTTTAACGAGCGATCAGTAATCATGCCAAGGCGGAGGATGAGACGTGCCAGAACAGACGGAGACGACGGAGGCAGCCGCACTGTGGGAGCGGCGCGGAGGCATCGGCATCATCACGCTGAACCGCCCCAAGGCGCTCAATGCGGTGAACGGCGCGTTGTCGACCGCAGTGGGCAGTCTGCTCGAGCAGGCCGAGAACGACCCCGAGGTGCGAGTGGTCGTCGTGACCGGGTCCGGCCGCGCGTTCTGCGCGGGCGCCGACCTCAAGGCACTGGCGTCCGGCGAGAACACCGCCGCGGACGGGCATCCCGAGTGGGGATTCGCCGGGTACGCACAGCACTGGATCAGCAAGCCGACCATCGCCGCGGTCAACGGATTCGCCCTGGGCGGCGGCACCGAACTGGTCCTCGCCAGTGACCTCGCGGTCGTCGATGAAGAAGCGGCCCTCGGGCTACCCGAGGTCAAGCGCGGACTGTTCGCCGCCGCCGGCGGCGTGATCCGCCTGCAGCAGCAGATCCCGAAGAAGGTCGCGCTGGAAATCGCACTCACCGGCGAGCCGATCACCGCGGCGCAGGGCAAGGAACTGGGCCTGGTCAACCGTGTCGCCCCGGCAGGCACCGCCCTCGACGTCGCGCTCGAACTCGCCGAGCAGATCGCCGCCAACGCACCGCTGTCGGTGCGCGAATCGAAGGCCATGATCCACCGCACCGCAACCGAACCCGACTGGGGCGACGGGGCGTGGGAGGCGAACAACGCCGCCATCGCGACCATCTTCACCAGCGCCGACGCCAAGGAAGGCCCGACGGCGTTCGCCGAGAAGCGCCAGCCGGTCTGGCAGGGCCGCTGACCCGTGAGTACTTGTTAACGCCCCGCGGTTAATAAGTACTCACGGGCGGCGCAGCCGCACACTATCGAAAGGGAACATCATGACCAACGCTGTCATCGTGGACGTCGTCCGCCTCGCCTCCGGTAAGGGCAAGCCGGGCGGTGCGCTGTCCGGCACGCACCCGGTCGAACTGCTGGCGCACGTGCTCCGGAGCATCGTCGAACGCAACGGCATCGACCCCGCACAGGTCGACGACGTCATCGGCGGCTGCGTCGGACAGGCCGGCGAGCAGGCCCTCAACATCTCCCGAACGGCGGTGCTGTCGGCCGGCTTCCCGGATTCGGTTCCGGCCACCACCGTCGACCGCCAGTGCGGCTCGAGCCAGCAGGCGGCGCACTTCGCCGCGCAGGGCGTGATCGCCGGCGCCTACGACATCGTGATCGCGTGCGGTGTGGAGTCGATGTCCCGCGTTCCGATGGGCACGACGACCATCGGTCAGGACGCGTCCGGTCCGGGCATCGCCGCCCGCTACCCCGAGGGCCTGGTCAACCAGGGCATCTCCGCCGAACTGATCGCCGCCAAGTGGAAGTTCGACCGGGACACCCTCGACGCGTTCTCCGCGCAGTCGCATCAGCGTGCCGCCGACGCCTTGTCGAAGGGCTTGTTCGACAAGGAGATCGTCCCGATCTCGGTCACCAACGCCGCCGGTGAGACGGTGACCCACACCGCCGACGAGACCGTGCGCGCCTCCACCACCGCCGAGGGACTGTCCGGGCTGAAGTCGTCGTTCTACTCCGAGAAGTACGCAGCCCGGTTCCCCGAGGCGCAGTGGCACATCACCCCGGGCAACTCGTCGCCGCTGACCGACGGCGCGTCCGCGGCGCTGATCATGAGCGAGGAGATGGCGTCGAAGCTGGGGCTGACCCCGCGGGCCCGGTTCCATTCGTTCGCCGTTGCCGGTGACGACCCGGTCTTCATGCTCACCGCGCCGATCCCGGCGACCAAGAAGATCCTCGCGAAGTCGGGACTGAGCATCGACGACATCGACGCCTACGAGGTCAACGAGGCGTTCGCGCCGGTGCCGCTGGCGTGGGCGCACGAATTCGGGGCCGACCCGGCCAAGCTCAACCCGTGGGGCGGCGCCATCGCGCTCGGGCACGCACTCGGCTCGTCGGGCACCCGGCTGCTGAGCACGCTGGTCAACAACCTCGAGGCCACCGGCGGACGCTACGGCCTGCAGACCATGTGCGAGGGCGCGGGCATGGCCAACGCCACCATCATCGAACGCATCTGACCTACCTCCCGAAAACCCTGCTTCCGAAAGGTATAGACATGATCGTCAACGACAGCGTCGCACTCGTCACCGGCGGCGCCTCGGGCCTCGGCCTGGCCACCACCAAGGCCCTGCTCGCCGACGGCGCCAGCGTCGTCATCATCGACCTGCCCTCGTCCAACGGTGAGACCGTCGCCAAGGAACTCGGCGACCGCGTGCGCTTCGCCGCCGGCGACGTCACCAGCGAGGCCGACGTGTCCGCCGCACTCGATGTCGCGGAGTCGCTCGGGCCGCTGCGTGTCGCCGTGAACTGCGCCGGCATCGGCAACGCCATCAAGACCGTGAGCAAGAACGGCGCGTTCCCGCTGGCCGACTTCACCAAGATCGTCACCGTCAACCTCATCGGCACGTTCAACGTGATCCGCCTTGCCGCCGAGCGCATCTCGAAGAACGAGCCGATCGACGGCGAGCGCGGCGTCATCATCAACACCGCCTCCGTCGCCGCATACGAGGGCCAGATCGGTCAGGCCGCGTACTCCGCGTCCAAGGGCGGCGTCGTCGGCATGACCCTGCCGATCGCCCGCGACCTCGCGTCGCTGCTGATCCGCGTCAACACGATCGCTCCCGGCCTGTTCAAGACGCCGCTGCTCGGATCGCTGCCCGAGGCCGCGCAGCAGTCGCTCGGCGGTCAGGTTCCGCACCCCTCGCGTCTCGGCGACCCGTCCGAGTACGGCGCGCTCGCCGCGCACATCGTCAGCAACCCGATGCTCAACGGTGAGACCATCCGTCTCGACGGCGCCATCCGCATGGCACCGCGCTGATCGGCGACCTGTGACTCTGCACGAGGACGGGCCGACCGCGACGGAGCCGGTGTACGCCGACTGGCGGACGTTCGAGGCGCTGCCGCTGACGCCCATCCTCGAGCAGGCACTGGATCTGTTCAACGAGAACGGTTACCACGGCACGACGGTGCGGCAGATCGCCCGTCGTGTCGGGGTGACCGTTCCGGCCCTGTACTACCACCACGAGAGCAAGGAAGCCGTTCTCGTGGCCCTGTTCGAAATGCAGATGCGCGAACTGAACGACCGCGCCGAGGCAGCCGCCCGCGAGGCCGGCGACGACGTGGTGGTGCAATTCTCCAACGTCGTCGAGGCGATCGTCCTGTACATGACGTACCGAGTGCGGCACGTGTCCCTCGACACCGAGTTGCGGCACGTCTCGGCCGACAGCCGCAGCCGCTACGCCGCGACCCGCAAGCGGCTCGAGCTGATGATGATCGACCTCGTCGCCGACGGCGTCGCCCGCGAGGTGTTCCACAGCGGGGACGTCCCCGAGACCGTGCGCGCCCTCCTCGGGATGTGCCAGTCCATTCCACGCTGGTTCCAGCTCGGTGGAGCACTGACCCCCGAGCAGGTCGCCGGCCGCTACGTCGACATCGCCCTACACACCGTCGGGTATCTACCCGCCCGCTGACATCGCGCCGGGTCCACCGAGCCGGACGAGCTCGTCCCGGCGACAAGGAGAGACCATGCAGCGCACACTTTTCGAGAAGGATCACGAAGCGTACCGGGAGACCGTGCGCGAATTCCTCGCCCGCGAGATCGAGCCGAATTACGAACGGTGGGAGTCGGACCGGCTCATCGATCGCTCGGCGTGGCTGGCGGCCGGCAAGTCCGGGATCGTCGGACTCGGTGTGCCCGAGGAGTTCGGTGGCTCGGGCGTCACCGACTACCGCTTCCGGTACGTCGTCGCCGAGGAGATCGCCCGCACCGCGACGACGTCGTTCGGTTCGGGACTGTCCCTCCAGGACGACATCGCCATCCCGTACATCGTGAACCTCGGCACGGACGAGCAGAAGCAGCGGTGGCTGCCGGGCATGGCCGCGGGCGAGCTGATCGGCGCCATCGCGATGACCGAGCCCGGTACGGGCAGCGACCTGCAGGGCGTGAAGACCACCGCGGTGCGGGACGGTGACGAGTGGGTGATCAACGGTCAGAAGACGTTCATCACCAACGGCATTCACTCGGACCTGGTCATCGTCGTCGCCCGTACCGACCCGAGCGCCGGTTCCAAGGGCTTCTCACTCCTCGTCGTGGAGCGGGGCATGCCCGGTTTCAGCCGGGGTCGCAAGCTGCACAAGGTCGGCCTGGCCGGTCAGGACACGGCCGAGCTCGTGTTCGAGGACGTGCGGGTGCCCGCCACCAACCTGCTCGGCACCGAGGGCCGCGGCTTCGTTCACCTCATGGAAAACCTGCCCCTCGAACGCATTTCGATTGCGGTCAGCGCCATCACCGCCGCGAAGGCCGCCTACCAGTGGACGAGGGACTACGTGTTCGAGCGTAAGGCGTTCGGGAAGCCGATCGGCGATCTGCAGAACACCCGGTTCGCGCTGGCGGAGATGCTCACCGAGATCGAGGTGACCGAATCGCACATCGACCGGTGCGTACTCGCCTTGAACGCAGGCGAACTCACCGCCGTCGACGCGTCGAAGGGCAAGTGGTGGGCCAGTGAACTGCAGAAGCGTGTCGTCGACCGCTGCGTCCAGTTGCACGGCGGCTACGGCTACATGATGGAGTACCCCATCGGCCGCGCGTACGTCGACAGCCGGATCCAGACGATCTACGGCGGAACCACCGAGATCATGAAGGAAATCATCGGTCGCGACATCGCGGCAGGATAGGCGGCTCCGCCGCCCGTGCGCCTTTTTGGTTGTCCCAGTTACCAAAAAGGCGCACGGGCGCGAAGCGCCTAGAGCAGGCGGGCCCTCGCTTCGGCGTACTCGCGGGTGAGGCGTTCGACGATCTCCGCGGCCGGGACGACGGCGTCGACGGCGCCGATGCCCTGTCCGGCGCCCCAGATGTCGCGCCAGGGCTTGGCTTCCGTCTTCGCGGCGGTGTCCGCGTCCTCGCCGACACTGAAGTTCATGGCGGACGGGTCCGACACGGCGAGGTTGTTCGGGTCGAGTCCGGCGGCCTCGATGCTGCCCCGCAGGTAATTGCCGTGCACGCCGGTGAACAGGTTGGAGTAGACGATGTCGGACGCGGTGGAGTCGACGATCATCTGCTTGTAGCCCTGGTCCGCGTTGGCCTCTTCGGTGGCGATGAACGCGGATCCGATGTAGGCGAGGTCGGCGCCGGCGGCCTGCGCGGCGAGGACCGAGCGGCCGTGAGCGATGGAGCCCGACAGCAGGACCGGCCCGTCGAACCACTCGCGGATCTCCTGGATCAACGCGAACGGCGACAGGGTGCCCGCGTGTCCGCCGGCGCCGGCCGCGACGGCGATGAGGCCGTCGGCGCCCTTCTCCACCGCCTTCTTCGCGAACTTGTTGTTGATGACGTCGTGGAGGACGATGCCGCCGTAGCTGTGGATGGCCTCGTTGACGTCGGCGCGGGCGCCGAGGGACGTGATGACGATCGGGACCTCGAACTCGACGATGGTGGCGAGATCCTCGTCGAGACGGTCGTTGCTCTTGTGGACGATCAGGTTGACCGCGTACGGCGCGGACGGTGTCTCGGGGTTGTTGGCGTCGTGCTTGGCGAGGGCTTCGGTGATGCGGGTGAGCCATTCGCGCAACACCGGCTGCGGGCGGGCGTTCAGGGAGGGGAACGATCCGACGATGCCCGACGTCGACTGGGCGATCACCAGGTCGGGACCCGAGACGATGAACATCGGCGACGCGACCACGGGCAGGCGAAGCCGGTCTTGCAGGATGGGGGGCAGGCTCATGAATTTCTCCTTGATGCAGTGGTGTACGACGATGCAGTGGTTTACGACTGGGAGAGCTGGGCGGCCATCAGCGGGATGAGCGCCTGCAGGCCTTTCACGGGACGGACCATCACCTTGAACGACGTGATCTGGTCGCGGTCGTTCCAGTGGAAGAGGTCGATGCCGTTGACGTGGATGCCGTCGAGTTCGGTGGCGAATTCCAGGACCGCCGAACGGTCGCCGTACCACTCCTCGACGTAATGGAAACCGGTGCCGTCGAACACGGTCAGGGCGGCGCCGAGATACGCCAGGACCTTCGCCTTCCCTTCCTGCGGAGTGAACACCGCGGGGGAGGAGAACACGGCGTCGTCGGCGATCAGGGCGTCGAGGGCGGCGAGGTCGCGATGTTCGACGACGTGGTGCCAGCGGTCGACGACGCCGGGGCGGGCAGGCAGTGCGGCGGTCATCCGCGGAACGCCGGGGTCGGAAGGTCTTCGCCGAACACGTCCGGCAGGTCGTCGCGGACGCTGTCGGGGAACACGGCGGGCCGCTTCTCGAGGAACGCGGAGATGCCTTCGCGCGCGTCCGGCCCGATGCCGCGGATGTTGATCCCGCGTGTCTCGACGCGGTGCGCGATCATCGGGTGCTCGGCGCCGAGTGCCCGCCACATCATCTGGCGCGACAGCGCCACCGACACCGGGGCGGAGTGCTCGGTCAGGCTCCGGGCCAGAGCGTACGCCGCGTCGAGCAGGGATTCACGCGGATACAGGTTGTACACGAGGCCGGCGTCGAAGGCCTCCGTGGCGGGGAACACCCGGCCGGAGTACACCCAGTCGAGGGCCGTCTGCAGGGGGACGAGGCGCGGCAGGAACCAGGTCGAGCAGGATTCGGGGACGATGCCGCGGCGGTTGAAGACGAATCCGATGCGGGCGTCGTCGGCGGCGAGGCGGAAGTCGGCGGCGAGGGTCATCGTGATGCCCACTCCCACGGCCGGTCCGTTGATCGCGGCGATGATCGGCTTGCGGGATTCGAACATCCGGAGCACCACGCGGCCGCCACCGTCGCGGCGGGCGTCGGCGTCCTCGTCCTCGTCCTGCCAGTGATCGAACGTGGCGGCACCGGCCGACAGGTCTGCGCCCGCGCAGAACGCTCGTCCGGCTCCGGTGAGCACGATCGCCCGGACGGAGTCGTCCGCGTCGAGCTGGTCGTAGGCGGCGATCAGTTCGTTCTCCATGGTGGTGGTGAACGCGTTGAGCTGGTCGGGCCGGTTCAGGGTGATCGTCGCGATACCGTCCGCGACGGCGAGTCCGATGTGATCCACCGCACCAGCATGACATTGTTACCGAACGATCGCTAGAGCGGGTTCTGTGACGGGACCCACTACCCTGGAGTGGTCGTGTGACGATCGGAGCGGGGACGGAGACCGAGGAATGTGCGCTGCAAGGGTGGCCGCCGTGAGCACGGGTACCGGGCGGCAGGTGATCCTCGACTCCGCGGTGGCCAACATGAACGAACGCGGCTATCACGGCACGTCGATGCGGGACATCGCCCGCGGCGCCGACATCACCGTCGCCTCGATCTACCACCACTTCGCGTCGAAGCAGGAGATCCTGCAGGACATCATGGTGCGCGCGCTACACGACGCCATCGCCATGACGCGCGGTGCGCTGCTGCGCTCGGGTGGCGCCCCCGCCGACCAGTTGCAGGCGCTGATGCGGGCGTGGGTCATGTTCCACACCACCCGCCAGCTGGACGCGATGGTCGGCGCCACCGAGATACGCAGCCTCGACGACGCCGGCCGCCGGCTCGTCGTGGCCCTCCGCGACGAACAGGAACACCTCTTCCGCGACGTCGTCGAGCGCGGTGTCGAGGAGGGCGACTTCGCGACCGAATTCCCGCGGGACGCCGTCCGCGGCATCATCAACATGGGCCAGTCGGTGTGCACGTGGTGGCGCGCCGACGGTCCGCTGAAGCCCGAGGAACTCGCCGAGCGCTACGCCGACCTCGCCCTCGCGATGGTGAAACCGACCGTCTGATCGCCGTGGCCGCGACCCGGGCAGAATCGGGGTGACGGGTTGGCGCGGAAACGGAGCGTGAGATGAAGTTCGCCAGACGGCTCGACGCTCTCCAGCAGAGGTACCCGGCGATGGGCTTCCCGATCGCCGTCACGTACAAATTTCTCGACGACCAGGGCGTGTACCTCGCGGCGTTGATCGCCTACTACGGGTTCATCTCGCTGTTTCCCCTCCTGCTTCTGCTGTCGACGGTGCTCGGGTTCGTGCTGTCGGGACACCCCGAACTGCAGCAGGACATCATCGACTCGGCACTGAGCCAGTTCCCGGTCATCGGCGCCGACCTGGCCGACCCGCACCGGATCGGCGGCGGGGTGACGGGTCTGGTGATCGGACTCGTCGGTGCCCTCTACGGCGGACTCGGGGTCGCGCTGGCCAGCCAGAACGCGATGAACACGGCGTGGTCGGTGCCCCGCCACATGCGGCCCGACCCGATCCGAGGCCGGTTGCGGGGTCTGCTGTTGCTCGGCACGATCGGTCTCGCCGTCCTCGGCACCGCCGCGGTGGCGGCGGTCGGCGCCGCGACGCACCTGTCCGGATCGTTCACCGTGCTTCTCATGCTCGCCGCGATCACGATCAACTCCGCGATCTTCATCCTCGCCTTCCGGCTCGCCACTGCCCGGCCGCTGTCCGTCGCCGACGTCGCGCCCGGCGCAGTCGCGGCAGCCGTGGTGTGGCAGGTGCTCCAATCGTTCGGTGCCTATTACGTGAGCAAGGTGGTGAGCACGGCGTCCGTGACGAACGGGGTGTTCGCCGTCGTGCTGGGGTTGCTGGCGTTCCTGTTCCTGGCCGCCGCGGCGATCGTGGTGTGTGTGGAGATCAACGTCGTCCGCGTCGACAGGCTGCACCCGCGGGCGTTGCTCGGGCCGTTCACGGACAAGGCCGACCTCGTGGAGGGTGACAGACGGACGTTCACCGACCAGGCGAAGGCGCAGCGCGCGGTACCGCACGAGGGCATCCACGTCACGTTCGACGAAGTTTCTGCGAAGATGGACAGGCCTGGACCGCCGTCGAAGGAGGAACCATGACCGACCCGATCTTCGACAAGTCGGAACAGTTGAAGCAGGTCCAGCAGGGCATCCTCCCCGGAGAGTCGATCATCGCCGTGTACGACTGCATCGGCGCGGGCACCGGCTTCCTCGGGATCACGAACCTCCGCGTCGTGATCCAGGACAAGAGCTTCGTCGGCAAGCGCACCGCGATCACGTCCATCCCGTACAAGAACATCCGCTCGGTCTCGTTCCTCAGCAACAAGTCGTGGGCCGGCCAGTTCTTCTCCTCCAGCAGCATCGCCCTCGACGTCGCCGACACCACGTACGAGGCCGACTTCCGCGGCATGGACAAGGCCCACCACGTGCACACGGTGATCCTCGAACACATCACGTGACGTAGGTCGCTCTGCTCCGGTGCGTCGCGCCAGGTCACGGCGACGCACCCACACGCTGCGCCGGTGAGTGGAATCACGCCTGCGCGGATTATCAATTCGCTTGCGGCCTCGCCCATACTGGTACGAGCCGGTGTGCCACCATCTCGGCCCGGTTCATCCTCAGGCGAGTCCATTGGACGTGCTCGCCGATCCTACGATCAGCCCGACGGGAGTCTCGCTGCCATGACGCCGCCTGCAGTTCACCTCACCGAACCTGCGGTCACCGCTCGTCCGTCTCTGCGTCCGCGGATTCCGTCGCCGAGTCGGCGGGGCGCGATGCTGGCGCTTGCCCTCGGCGGGTTCGGTATCGGCACAACGGAATTCGCGTCCATGGGTCTGTTGCCCGCGATGGCTGCGGGGACCGGGGTGTCGGAGCCGGTTGCCGGGCACTTTGTCTCCGCGTACGCGCTCGGCGTCGTCGTCGGGGCGCCCACGATCGCGGCGCTGGCCGCCCGCGTCGAGCGGCGCACGCTGCTCATCGCGTTGATGGCCACGTTCGTCGTCGGCAATCTCGCGACCGCGCTCGCCCCCGGGTACGAGTCGCTGCTGGCGGCCCGGTTCCTCGCCGGACTGCCCCACGGTGCCTACTTCGGGGTCGCAGCGCTGGTTGCCGCGCACCTGGCGGAACCGGGCAAGCGTGCCAAGGCGGTTGCGACCGTGATGATGGGTCTGTCGGTGGCGAACGTGGTCGGGGTGCCTGCGACGGCGTTCTTCGGTCAGATGCTGGGCTGGCGGTCCGCGTTCGTGCTCGTGGTGATCATCGGAATCGTGACGCTGGTGGCGTTGGCGCGCCTCGTCCCGCCGCTGGCGGGGGTGCACGTGAGCAACCCGGTGGCCGAACTCGGGGCGCTGAGCCGGGTGCAGGTGTGGATGACGCTGATCTTCGCGACGGTCGGGTTCGGCGGCTCGTTCGCGGTGTACACGTACATCAGTTCGACGCTCACCGACGTGTCCGGGTTGCCGCACGCGATGGTTCCGGTGGCGTTGATGCTGTTCGGTTCGGGAATGATCCTCGGCAACGTCGTGGGTGGCCGCATCGCCGACAACGCGGTGGTGCCCGGGCTGTTCGGGTGCATGATCGCCCTGATCTGCGTCCTCGCGCTGTTCATCGTCGCCGCCCACAACCCGGTGACGGCGCTGATCGTGCTGTTCTTCATCGGGATGGCGGTGACGGCGATCTTCCCTGCCGTCCAGTCGCGGCTGATGGACGCGGCGGGTGACGCGAAGACGCTCGCGTCGACGCTGATCCACGGCGCGTTCAACCTCGCCAACGCGGGTGGTGCGTGGATCGGTGGTGTCGTGATCGCGGCCGGATACGGCTACACCGCCCCGGCAGCCGTCGGCGCCCTCCTCGGCGTCGCCGGACTGATCGTCCTCACGATCGCGGTCCTCCTCGACCGCCGGCGCCGGGACGAACCGGCCGCCGGCGGCTGACGGTTCAGGCGGGAAGGGCTCGGGCGGGAACCTGGACTGAGTAGCGCTCTCGTAGCGTGCCCTTGACGAGTTTCCCGGTGGGGGTGCGGGGGAGGTCGTCGCTGAAGACGACGTTCCGCGGGACCTTGAACCGGGCGAGCCGGCCCCGCACGTGGTCGAGGAGTTCGCCGGCCAGCGCGTCGTCCCCGGTCACACCCGGAACGGTCTGGACCACGGCCAGCACCGATTCACCCATCTCCTCGTCGGGGATCCCGATCACCGCGACGTCGAGGACGGCGGGGTGTCCGGTGAGGATGTTCTCGATCTCTTGCGGATAGATGTTGACGCCGCCGGAGATGATCATGAACGACTTCCGGTCGGTGAGGAACAGGTTCCCGTCCTCGTCGAGGTAGCCGGCGTCGCCGGTGGTGGTCCACGTCGGGTGTTGCGGGTGCTGGGCGTCGCGGGTCTTCGCGGGGGAGCTCGCGCTGTTGTCCCACAACTGCTGGCAGTACCCGGTGCTGAACTTCGCGACCGCCCGGCTCGGTGTGGTCCTCGTGCCGGTCAACTTCATGCTGACCGGCGGGGAGATCGGATACATCCTCGACGACTGCGCAGCCGACGCGTTCGTCGTCGAGGACGCCCTGGTGCCGGTTGCCGAGAAGGCCCTCGCGGAATCGAAGGGAAGCGTCCGGGTGCGGGCGACGATCCCGCTCGGCGATGCGGCCACACCGGACGGCTGGCGTCGCGCCTCCCTCGCCGTCGCCGGAGCGATCGGGCTCCTCTGCCTCGTCGCGATCGTCCGGAAATACTCGACGCCCGACGTCCAGCAGGCGACCGCCCGCCGGTCCACCGTGGCGGTGTGAGGTGACGTGAGTGGCAAAGTGTGCTGACGCACGCTTTGCCACTCACCTGGGGTCAGCGGGACAGTCGGCGCTGCCTCGCGTTGGCGGCGCCGACGAGCGCGCGCAGTGCCTGCGGTGCCCGCTTCGCGGTGCGCAGGATGGCCTGGTCGATCATGCCCAGCTTCGGCGCGAGTCGCGGAACGGTCCGGGGCGCGTGGTCCGCGTCGGTGAGGGAGTAGAGGGGCCAGCGGTCGGGAACGCCCTTGAGGTCGTGTTCCCCGGCGTCGGCGAACCGCAGTCCCGAACCCACCACGAGATCGCGCACGGTACGGGACACCAGCACTTCGCCGGCGCGGGCCGTCGCTCCGATGCGCGCGCCGATGTGGACGGTCATCCCGCTGACGTCGGGACCGTTGCGCTCGACCTGCCCCGCGTGGACGCCGGCCCGCACCTCGAGCCCGAGTTCGGTGGCGCCGTCGACGACCGCCCGCGCGCACCGGACCGCGGACGCGGGACCGTCGAAGATGCTGAAGGTGCCGTCGCCGGCGACATTGAGGAGCCGCCCGCCCGCCTTCTCGACGTCGTCGCGGACCTGCCACTCGTGCGCGGCCCGGAGGTCGCGGTAGGCGGCGTCGCCGATCCGCGCAAGCACCTCGGTGGACCCGACGACGTCCGTGAACAGTACGGAGGCCAGGTACCGGCCGGCGTCGGATGCCGGGTGCCCACCGGTGGCCAACTGCTCGACATGGTCGATGATCGGCTTCCACGCCTCCCCGAGCGACGCGCCGGGCGGCGACGGCGGCAACAGGTGGAAACTGCCGGCCGGGATGCGGTCCGCGACGTACTGCGAGGCGGCCACCGGCACCGGACTGCCGGGGACCAGCAGCGCCCGCGCCGGGCATTGGATGGACGGCAACGTGTCGGAGTAGTCGAGCCGGAAGATCCACTCGAGATGGGCCTGTGCGACCGCAGGTGTCGCGGAACTGCGCTCGAGCATCGCCATCAGCCGACGGTTGAACGCCGAGTCCTCCTGGGGATCCCACAGGGGAACCGTGCTGCCCGACCCCCAGTTCCGGGCGGCCCCTCGCCACTCGTCGACGAATTTGTCGCGTTCGGCGCCGGTCCAGCCGGAGGGGTCGTGGTCACCGCCCAGGAGGCGTTCCGCGAACGGCTGGATCAGGACGACGCCGGTGACCCGTTCCGGTGAGCGGGCGGCGACGAGTGCGACGGCACCGCTCCCGCTGGCCACCCCGACCAGCACGGCCTGCCGCATCCCGACCTCGTCCATGATCGCGACGATGTCGTCGGCCTGCTGCTCGAGTGTGGGCAGGTGCTCGACCGGGTCGGACAGCCCCAGCCCCCGCTGCTGGAAGTACACCGTGCGGGCGAACGTGCTGCCCCGTTCCATCAGGTAGTGGATCTGCGGGTCCGTCCACATGAGGTCGAGGTGCATGTTGATCTCGAACAGCCACACCACGTCGCGTTCACCCGCGCCCACCACCTGGTACGCCAGCGCATGCCCGTCCCGCTGCACGTAACGGACGGCAGGTGGGTCCATTTCCCCAGCGTAAACGCATGTGAGTGGCAAAGTGTGCGTCCGCACACATTGCCACTCACCTGGGGAGGGTGCCCAGCTCGCGGGCCCGGGCGATTGCGGAGGTCCGGGACTTGACGCCGAGTTTGCCGAAGATGTGGACGAGATGGGACTTCACGGTGGTCTCGGAGAGAAAGAGTTCCTTGCCGATCTCCCGATTGGACCGCCCGGCAGCCACCAACGTCAGCACCTGGATCTCCCGTGGGCTGAGGCTGGTGGCAGGTCGGCGTACGCGGGTCATCAGTTTCGACGCCACGGCCGGGGAGAGGACGCTGTCGCCGGCCGACGCCGCGCGGACGGCGGCGAGGAGTTCGGGCGGGGGAGTGTCCTTCAGGAGATATCCGGCGGCGCCGGCCGCGACCGCGTCGAGGATGTCGGCGTCCGTGTCGTAGTTGGTGACGACCAGCACGTGCGGTGGGTTCGGCAGGGACCGCAGGTTCCGGGTGGCGTCCACACCCGAGGTGCCGGCGCCGAACCGGAGGTCCATGAGTACGAGGTCGACCGGAGTCGTCGCGCACAACGCCACGGCGGCGTCGGCGGTGGCAGCCTCACCGACCACCTCGATGTCGTCCTCGTGCTCGAGGAGGGCGCGCAGGCCCGCGCGAACGATCGCATGGTCGTCGGCGAGCAGCAGTCGGATCATGCGCCGACCTCGAGCGGGAACGACACCGCGACCGCAGTCAGTCCGGGTTCCGACTCCACCGACATCGACCCGTCGAGCAGCTCGACGCGTCGCCGAATCGAATTCAGCCCGAACGCTTTCGACGGTTCACGGTCGAGGAGTTCGACATCGAAGCCGACGCCGTCGTCGACCACGTCCAACCGGACCGCGTCCTCGTAGTAGGTGAGCGTGATCGCCATCCGGGATGCGTGTGCGTGCCGGACCACGTTCGACACCGCACCCTGCGCGATCCGCACCAACGCCGCCTCGACGGGCATCGGCAACCGCACCGGCTCCCCCTCGACCACGGCAATGGTGTCGAAGGTGTCGCTCCTCGCCTGCGTGCAGATCCGCGCGAGCGCCTCCGCGAGTGACTGCCCGTCGAGGACGGCGGGTGTGAGATCGCCGATGAGCTGACGGGTTTCGGCGAGGCTGTCGGCGGCCGTCTCCCGCGCCAACCGGATGCGGTCCCGGGCGGGGTGGTCGGGGGCGGCACGTTCGACGGCGTGGAGCAGCATCTGAATGCTCGACAGATCCTGCGCGACGGTGTCGTGGATCTCGCGTGCGAGCCGCTCACGTTCGGCCAGGGAGCCGGCGGCACGTTCCTGCTCGGCGAGTTCGGCTCGGGTTCGGGTCAATTCGTCGATGAGGCGATCGCGTTCGACAGCCTCCCGGTACAACGCCCGGTAGCCGAGGCCGATCGCCACCGCGACGCACGCGCCGATCACCGGGCCGACGACACCCGCGACACTCCAGCCGCGGTGCATTCCGGTACCCACGACGGCCACGACGGTCGCGGCTGCGACCGCCAGGACTCCCCAGCGTCGCGGCAGCAGATGCAGGTACAGAAAGAACAGCCCGAACGCGAGATAGGCGGCGTCGGGGGCGAGGACCATCAGCGCCACCCACAGAGCCGTCAGCGCGGCGAGCCACCACGCCCCGCGCAGACGACGCGTCGCTCCCGCCGCGTACACCGCGAGAAACGCCACCGACAGCACCACGATCGCCGGTGCCTGTGGTGCGTCCGGAAGGACGGCGCGCAGGATCACGACTGCAGTGAGCGCCGCGATCAGCGCATGCAGTCCCAGTTGGAGACCCGCGAACACGGGCGTGAGAGGGGAACGGTGCACCCCGCCCAGCTTATCGACGCGACCGCACCCGGCATCCATCGAAAGTCGGAACGCGCACCCGACCTTCGACCACCGAGAATTCCACCCCACGTGCGATGGAACCGTCTCGTGCCCGGGGCACGGTGAGTTCGGAGGCCGTGAGCGCCGCCCCGGCCCGCATCGACTGCGGCGTCGGTCGTGATCTGGAGAGGACCACCTGTGTTCGTCGCATCGAGAGACCTGCGTGCCGCGCGTGGTCGATTCGCGCTGATATCCGTCGTCGTGGTGCTGATCGCGCTGCTCGTCACCTTTCTCAGCGGTCTCACGGCCGGACTGCGTCACCAGAACGTGTCCGTCGTGGAACGCATCGACGCCGAGTCGGTGGTCTTCGCCGCCTCCGACGACGGTCCGTCGTTCGACGAGTCCGTGCTGACGTCCGAGCAGGTGGCCGTGTGGCGGCGGAGCGCCGAGTCGGTGCAGCCGATCGGCGTCGGACGAGGCTCGGCGTCGGCAGTAGGAGGTGCGGCGAAGGGGGTGGCACTGGTCGGCGCGGACGGCGGTGTGGGCGACCGTGCACCGTCCGCGCCGGGAACCGTGATCCTCGGGGCCGGCGCGGCGCGATCCCTCGGCGTCGGCGCCGGCGACCGTCTCACCGTCGGCGACGTCACGTTCGCCGTGACCGCGGTCCGCGGCGACGACTGGTACGGCCACAGCCCGGCCGTGTGGATGACGCTCGCCGACTGGCAGCACGCGAACCCACGCGGGGGTGCGGCGACGGTGCTCGCGGTGTCCGGCGGGGACGACGCCACGAACGCCGTCGCGGGGACGACCTCACGAAGTGTGGCCGACTCCTTCTCCGCCATCGGCTCCTATACCTCCGAGAACGGGTCGCTGACGTTGATGACGGTGATGCTGTTCGCGATCTCCGCACTGGTGATCGGCGCGTTCTTCACGGTCTGGACCCTGCAGCGCACCCCCGATGTCGCGACGTTGAAGGCCCTCGGCGCGTCCACCGGGTCGCTCGTGCGGGACGCGCTCGGGCAGGCGCTCGTCGTCCTGCTCGCCGGTGTGGGTGTCGGTGCCGGGACGGCGGCGGTGGCCGGGTCGATGATCGGCGACGCCGTGCCGTTCGTGCTCGACATCGCCACCACTGTCCTGCCCGCCACCGCCCTCGTCGGGCTGGGCCTCCTCGGCGCCGCGTTCGCGCTCCGCTTCCTGTTCACCACCGACCCCCTCACCGCCCTCGGGAGCACACGATGACCACCCCCGCCCTCACCCTCGCCGCCGTCACCCTCACCTACCCCGACGGCGCGGGACGCGTCACCGCCCTCGACTCGGTGTCGCTGACCCTCGGCCGGGGTGAGATCGCCGCGATCACCGGTCCGTCCGGTTCCGGAAAGTCGACGCTCCTCGCGGTGGCGTCGACGCTGATCCGGCCCGACTCGGGCTCCGTCCGGCTGGGCACCACCGAACTCACCGCGCTGAGCGGCGGGAGGCGTCCACGCTGCGGCGCGACCGGATCGGCATCGTGTTCCAGCAGCCCAATCTGGTGTCGTCGTTGACGGCCCTCGAACAATTGGAGGTGATGGCGCATCTCGGGCAGCGGATGTTCGTGCCGCGGCGGGCCGGGCGCGCGAAGGCTCGCGACCTGCTCGACGCCGTCGGCCTCGCAGATCACGCCGGGAAGAGGCCCGCGCAGTTGTCGGGTGGGCAGCGGCAGCGGGTCAACCTGGCCCGGGCGCTGATGAACGATCCGTCGCTGCTGGTCGTCGACGAGCCGACCAGCGCGCTCGACCAGGAACGGGGCGCCGCGATCATGGATCTGATCCTCGGTGTCGTGCGAGAACGCGAGGTCGCGACGCTGCTCGTGACACACGACCGCACGCATCTGTGCAGAATGGATGCAGTCCACCGCGTAGTCGACGGCTCTCTCACCCGTGAGCACTTGTTAACCGCGGAAGGTTAATAAGTACGCACCTGTGTGAATAACATGTTTCTTCCAAAGTCAAGGGTTGACGTTTCTCATGTGCGTGAGATTACATCTTAGTGGTAAGCCTTTGAGGGCTTAAGTAAATGCCTCGACCCGACCCTGAGGATGCTCATGACGACGGTATCGCCCGCCATGGCTGCCACAGCTGAGATGATCAGCGCCCGACTCGAACGCCTGCCGATGAGCAGGTGGCACATCAAGGCCCGCGTCATCGTCGGCGCCGTCACGTTCTTCGACGGCTTCGACCAGCTGATGATCGCGTACTCTCTCCCCGTTCTCATCCCCAAGTGGGGCCTGACCCCCGGTGACATCGCCTGGGTGATCGCCATCGGCGGCATCGGCATGCTCGTCGGCGCCCTCGCCGGCGGCTGGTTCGCCGACCGCGTCGGCCGGCTCAACGTCATCATTTTCTCGCTCGCGCTCTACGCCGTGATGAGCCTCGGCATGGCGTTCACCGACAGCCTGATGCTCTTCCTCGTCTTCCGATTCGTGCAGGGTATCGGCCTCGGCGCCGAGGTCCCGGTGGCAGCGAGCTACATCGGCGAGATCACCAAAGCCCACAAGCGCGGACGATTCGTGCTGCTCTACGAGGTGATCTTCCCGATCGGGCTCGTGATGTCGGCGATCGTGTCGGCGTGGGTGGTCCCGAACTACGGCTACAAGATCCTGTTCGCGCTCGGCGCGCTGCCCGTCGTGCTCCTGCCGCTGCTGTGGAAGCTGCCCGAGTCGCCGCGCTGGCTCGCGTCCCGCGGCCGCTACGAAGACGCGCACAATGCCATGACCCGCATCGAGAACGAGATCACCGAGAAGTACGGCAAGACGCTGCCGGCTCCGCAGCCGCTGCCCGCCGTCACCGTCGACAACCGCCGCGGCACGTTCGCGGAGGCCTTCCGGGGCATCTACCTGCGTAGAACCCTCATGCTCGCGGCGATCTGGGGGTGCGCCTACTTCGTCAACTACGGCATCGCGTCGTGGCTGCCGACGCTGTACCGATCGGCATTCGACGTCAGCGTCGACACCGCCCTGCACTACAGCATCGTCACCAGCGTCGCCGGCCTGATCGGCTGCATCCTCGTCGCGTTCCTCATCGACAACCTCGGACGCCGCATCTGCATCACCGCGTCGATGGTCCTGTGCTCGTCGCTGCTGTTCCTGCTCGCCGCCTCCGGCGCCGACACCGCGACGAAGGTCCTGTTCTGGTCGGCCGGATCCGCGCTGTTCGTCTTCGCCGTCAACATGGCGCTCTACGTCTACACCGCGGAGCTGTACCCGACCCGGATGCGAGCCATCGGCTGCGCGATCGGCGGAGCGAGCGGACGCCTGGGCATCATCGTCGGCCCCCTCGCCGTCGGCGCCATCCTCGACGGGGGCGGCACACTCACCGTCGTCTTCGGAATGTTCGCCGCGGTCGCCATGATCGGTGCCCTCGTGGTCGGCTTCTTCGCCGTCGAAACCCGCGAAAAGACCCTCGAGGAGATCTCCCAGTGACCATCCTCGACACCGCGCCACAGACACTGCCGTTCGTCCCGGTCGCCGACCGGATCCTCGTCGCCGGGCAGTGGCGGCAGGCGAACGGCCCCGCGTTCGCGGTCACGGACCCGTCGAACGGCGAAACCCTGCAGGTGATCCACCAGGCCACCGCCGGCGACGCGGACGAGGCGGTCCGGAAGGGCCGCGCCGCCGCCGACGACCCGGCGTGGCGCGCGCTGCTTCCGCACCAGCGGGCGAAGTACCTGCACCGCATCGCCGACGCCATCGAGGCGAACACGTCGCGGCTCGCGCTGCTGCAGAGCTACAACACCGGCAAGACGGCGGCCGAGACCACCGCACTCGTCGGCAGCGCGGCCGGCACGTTCCGCTACTTCGCCGCCGTCCTCGAAACCGCGGACGACGACCTCACCACCCCGCGCGGCAACTTCCTCACGATGAGCGTTCTCGAGCCCATCGGCGTGGTCGGCGCCATCGCACCGTGGAACTCGCCGGTGGCCAGCGACGCGCAGAAGATCGCCCCCGCCCTGGCGGCAGGCAACGCCGTCGTCCTCAAGCCCGCCGAGTGGACGCCGCTGGTGTCGCTGGAACTGGCGCGGCTCATCGACGATTCGGGATTGCCGAAGGGCCTGCTGTCGGTGCTGCCGGGCAAGGGCTCGGTGGTCGGCGACGCCATCGTCACCCACCCCGGCGTCGGAAAGGTGACGTTCACCGGCGGCACCAACACCGGACGGTCCATCGCCCACGCGGCAGCCGACAAGCTGATGCCCGTGTCGCTCGAACTCGGCGGCAAGTCGCCGACGATCGTGCTGGACGACGCCGACCTCGACGCCGCCGTGAACGGCGTGATGTACGGGATCTTCTCGTCCACCGGGCAGAGCTGCATCGCCGGATCCCGGTTGTTCGTCGACCGCCGCATCTACGACGAATTCCTCGAGAAGCTGGTGGCCAAGACGCAGCGTCTGCGACTCGGGCCCGGCCGCGACCCGGACACCCAGGTCGGACCGATGGTCCACCGCAAGCACCGCGACAGCGTCGCCGCATACGTCGACCTCGCTCGCGAAGAGGGCGGACGAGTGCTGTGCGGCGGGGCGATCCCCGACGACGAACGGCTCCGCGACGGCGCGTACTACCTGCCGACGATCATCGACGGGCTCCCCAACAATTCACGCACCTGCCAGGAGGAGATCTTCGGACCCGTCCTCGTGGTCCTGCCGTTCGACGGGGACGCGGATCTGGTTGCACAGGCGAATGATTCGGTGTTCGGTCTGGCGTCGGGAATCTGGACGGGCGACTACCGTCGTGCCTGGAAACTCGCCCGCCGACTACAGGCCGGCACCGTGTGGATCAACACCTACAAGCAGTTCAGCATCTCGACGCCGTTCGGTGGCGTCAAGGAGAGCGGGCTCGGGGTGGAGAAGGGGCGCAGCGGTATCGCCGCTTACTCGCGGCAGAAGAGCATCTACTGGGGCCTCGACGAGGAACCCAATCCGTGGGCTAATTGAGCGACCCGCTCGTGGGCTGACTGAAGCTTGCTCGCCGAATGTCACACGGGTTCCGTCTGACTGAACCGCTGTCACATCGGCCCACGGGGAAGCTGACGTAATAGGTCGTCCGGAAAGAAATTCCCGTCAGCTCTGTACGACCTATTACTTTAGCGCTAAGATATTGAGACCTAAGCAACTGGAGGCATGCGATGAACCAACCCATAGCCCGGCTGCGGTGCCTGCGCTCCGTCGAACTGCGCACACAGGCCAGCATCGAATCCACCGACTTCTACTCGGAGGTGTGGGGACTGCGCGTGGTCGAGCAGGGCACGGACGGTGCCTGGCTGCGGGGAACCGGTGAGCACCACCACGCGCTGCAACTCACCCAGGCCGAGCGGAACGGCCTCGGCCGCATCACGTTCGCCGTCGCCACGCCGGCCGAGGTCGACGAAGCCGCCCGCCGACTCGAAGTCCGCGGCGTCCCGATCGTCAGCGGCCCGGGACCGGTCGACGATCTCGGCGGCGGCTACGGCGTCAGCCTGGTCGACCCCGAGGGCCGCGTCGTCGAACTGCTCGCCGACGCGCTGGCGGTCCCGAAGCTCGGCCGCGAGGAGGCCGTCCCGGTGGGTGTCACGCACGTCGTCCTCAACACCGTCGACATCGACGCAGCGGTGACGTTCTACTGCGACGTCCTGGGCATGCGGGTCTCCGACTGGTCCGAGCACCAGATGGCGTTCCTGCGCTGCAACACGGACCATCACAGCATCGCGTTCAACCAGGCCGAGTGGACGTCGGTGAATCACGTCGCCTACGAGATGCCCACCGTCGACCACTTCATGCGCGGCATCGGCCGGCTGCGTCACCACGGCACCGTGCCGCTGTGGGGTCCGGGCAAGCACGGCCCCGGCGACAACACGTTCTCCTACTTCGCCGACCCGGCAGGGCTGGTGTGCGAGTACACGTCCGGCATCGCACAGGTCGACGAGGACCGGTGGCTGTGCAAGGTCTGGCGCCGGGTTCCCGAACTCTCCGACCTGTGGGGCACCGCGGGCCCGCCGTCCAAGCAGGTCCGCGACCACATGGCCGGCATCCCCGACCCCGGAGCGTTCGAGCGGTTCGACCTCGGGCGGGCGTCGTGACGCACGTCGTCGAATCCGGTTCCGGCCCCGCGCTGCTTATGCTGCACGGGATCGGTGGCAGCGCAGACAGTTTCGTTCCACAGTTCGACGAACTGTCTTCGTCGCTGCGACTGCTGGCCTGGGACGCTCCCGGCTACGGCCGCAGCGAAGACCCGGGTCGTCCGTTCGACCTCGACGACTACGCCGACGCCGCTGCCGACGTGATCCGCGACCGTTGCGGTGACGCGGGAGCGCACGTCCTGGGAATGTCGTGGGGCGGCGTGATCGCCACCCGGCTGGCGCTGCGCCACCCCGGGCTCGTGCGGAGTCTGCTGCTCGGCAGTTCCACCGTCGGCTCGGGAGCGGACGGCGACGCCGCCGGCCGGATGCGCGCCCGGGCCGCGACGCTCGAGCAGGAAGGCGCGGAAGCCTTTGCTGCCGAACGGGCCCCGCGGCTGCTGTCCGGGACCGCCGGTGACGAACTGACCGCGAAGGCCACGGCGATCATGGCGTCGTCGATCCGGCTGCCCGGCTACGGGTACGCCGCCGAGTCGATGGCGGCCACCGATCACACGGCCGATCTGCCGAAGATCGACATCCCCACACTCGTCCTCGGCGGAGACGAGGACAGAGTGACCGGGGTTCCGGCGAGTCAGGTTCTCGCAGGCGTAATTCCGGGTGCCGTGTTCGTCACCATCCGGGGTGCCGGACACCTCGCGAACCAGGAGCGGCCGGAGGCCTTCAACGCCTGGGTCGAATCCTTCATCCACATCACCGAACGCCTACGCAACCACCTCTAGAGAAGGAGCACGACATGACACTCGAATACGGCACCGCCGATCTGAAGGAATTCACCGACTCGCTGATCCTCACCCGTGGCTCCCGCCACGAGGACTGGGACACCCTGGGCTTCCAGGCCAAGGCCGGCGACCAGTTCAAGCGCGCGCAGATCCGCTACGTCGGCTCCGGCGCGACGGGTAACCACGAGAACGACAACCGCACCATCGTCTCGCGCGGATTCACGTTCTCCAACATGCTGCTTCCCCCCGGCGCCGAGGGCCCGGAGCACACCCACCACGACGCCGAGGAAGCCTTCTTCGTCCTCGAGGGCGAGGTGGAGGTCGGTGTTCACCGCGACGGCCAGGTCGAGAAGCGCACCCTCGGTTACCGCGACATGATCGTCGTCCCGGCCGGAGTTCCGCGCAGCCTGAAGAACAACGGCGACAAGGACGCTCTGTTCTGCGTCATCATCGGCGCGCAGAAGCCGCAGATCCCGACGTACCCCGAGACGTCGGCCATGCACGGCGTGACGCGGGACTGACCATGAGTCTCGACGGCCGCAGCATTCTCGTCACCGGGGCGGGGCGGGGTCTCGGCCTCGCCCTGGCCCGCCGGCTCGGCGAGGACGGCGCCACCCTGTGGCTTGCCGACATCCGCGAGGACTGGGGCGAGGACGCGGCGGCAAGCCTGCGCGCCGACGGCGTCAAGGCGCAGTTCGTCCGGGTCGATCTCCGCGACGCGGAGTCCGTCGACGCGATGGCGGCCACCGTCACCGCCGGCGGCCCGTTGTACGGCCTCGTCAACAACGCGGCCCTCGCGGACGGCGTGGGCGGCAAACCGATTCACGAACTCGACATCGACGAGTGGGACCGGGTGCTGGGCGTCAACCTGCGCGGCACGTTCCTCGTGAGCAGGGCGATCATTCCCTCCATCATCGGGAACGGAGGCGGACGAGTCGTCACCATCGGCTCCGACGCCGCCCTGTACGGTTCGCCGCGTCTCGCGCACTACATCGCCTCCAAGGGTGGGGTGGCCGCGCTGACCCGCGCCATGTCCCGCGACCTCGGCCCGCACGGCATCACCGTCAACACCGTCTCGCCCGGTCTGACCGAAAGCGAATCGGCGCAGAAGGTTCCGGAGCATCGGCACGAGCTGTACCGCCTCAACCGCGCGCTCGAGCGGCCACAGCAGCCGTCGGATCTCGTCGGCGCCGTCGCGTTCCTGATGGGGCCCGAGGCGTCGTACATCACCGGCCAGCAACTCGTCGTCAACGGCGGATTCGTCCTGCACTAGAGAAGGGGACCACGTCGTGGACCTGCAACTGAAAGACCGCACCCACCTGGTGACCGGCGGAAGCTCGGGAGTCGGGCTCGCCACCGTCGCGATGCTGCTCGAGGAGGGCGCCAACGTCGTCACCTGCGCGCGCGACCGCGACCGGCTCGACTCCGTCATCGCACCGCTGCCCGGCAGCGACCGCGTCCTCACCGCGTCCTGCGACGTCCGGGACCCGGCCGCGGTCGCCGCGTTGGTCGACGCCGGTGTCGCCCGATTCGGCGGCCTCGACGGTCTGGTCAACAACGCAGGCAAGTCCCGCATGGTCCCGCGCGGCGAGGCGACCCTCGACGACTGGCGCGACGAACTCGACCTCAAGTTCTCCAGCGTCCTCAACACCGTCGAGGCAGCCCTGCCACTGTTGCGCAAGTCCGGCGCCGCGTCCATCGTCAACATCTCGGCGGTGCTCGCACGTCAGCCCGAGCCGCGGTTGGTCACCACCAGCGCCGCCCGGGCCGGGCTGCTGAACCTCAGCAAGTCGCTGTCGCTCGAACTCGCCGCCGACGGCATCCGCGTCAACTCGGTGTCGCTCGGACTGGTCGACACCGGCCAGTGGCGGCGCCGTTACGAGGAATCCGGCACCGACGCCACATTCGCCGAATGGGAGGCGGAGATCGCCCAGGACCGCGGCATCGGCCTCGGCCGGTTCGGCCGCGCCGACGAGGTGGCCACCATGATCGTGACCCTGCTGTCCCCCCGCTCGTCCTACGTGACGGGCACCAGCCTCGACGTCTGCGGAGGCGTCGCGCGCTATGTCTGAGAGGAACACCATGTCTGTGGGTAATGGGGGCGACCTGCTCGTCCAGGTGCTGCGCGAGGCCGGTGTCGACACCGTCTTCGGCATCGTGAGCGTCCACAACCAGCCCCTGGTGCAGGCGGTCAGCACGCACCTGCGGTTCGTGCCGGTCCGGCACGAGGCCACCGCGGTCAGCGCGGCGGACGGGTACGCCCGGGCCACCGGCGGTCTCGGTTGCGCTCTCACGAGCACCGGCACCGGTGCCGGCAACGCGGCCGGGTCGCTGATCGAATCGCTCAGTGCCGGAACGTCGGTGCTGCACGTGACGGGCAACGTCGAGAGCCGGTACCTCGGCTCGGGTCGCGGATTCATCCACGAGACCAAGGATCAGCTGGGGATGCTGACGGCGACGTCGAAGCATGCCGCCACCATCCTCGACACCGACAGCGCCGGAAAGATGTTGCGGGAAGGCGTCGCCGCCGCGCTCGCCGCGCCCGGCGGACCGTCGAGCATCGAATGGCCGATCGACCTCCAGTACGCGGAGCACGTCATCGACGTCGTCGAGCCGGTGGCGGAGTCGCCGCGCACGCCGGACGTCGACGAGCTGGCCGTCGCCTTCGCCCTGCTGCAGTCGGCGAAACGCCCGGTGATCTGGGCGGGCGGCGGTGTCGCCACGGCCGGTGCCGAGCTGACCGAACTGGTGCAGCAATGGGGAGTCCCGTTGCTCACCAGCAACTCCGGGCGCGGCGCCGTGCCCGAGGACCACCCGCTGTGCATCGGCAACTACGGCAACACCCCCGCGGGGCGCGAGCTCCTCCGGGACGCCGACCTGCTGCTGTCGCTGGGCACCCATTTCCGGTCCAACGAGACCGGCGACTACTCCATGCCCGTCCCCGCCGCACACGTGCAGGTGGACATCGATGCGGCCGCGGTCGGACGCGTCTACCCGGCGCAGGCCGGGGTCACCACCGACATCGCGACGTTCCTCCGGCAGCTGTCGGGCCTGGCGCCCGTCGACGCCGCCTGGACCGAACGTGCCCGCGCCACCCGCGAACTCGTCCGCAGCAAGCAGCGCGCCGGACTCGGCGATCACGCCGTGCTGTGCGACGCCGTGCGTGCCGCGTTCCCGCAGGATTCCGTGATCGCCCGCGACGTCACCATCGCGTCGAGTTCCTGGGGCAACCGGCTGCTGCCGATGTTCGACCCCAAGTCCAACGTCTTCCCCCGCGGCGGCGGCATCGGGCAGGGCCTGGGCATGGCCATCGGTTCCGCACTGGCCGACGAGACGCGTCCCACCCTGGCCCTCGTCGGCGACGGCGGCCTGGCCGTCCACTTCGGCGAGATCCTGACCATGGCGCAGGAGAAGCCGTGGCTGGTGCTGCTCGTGTTCAACGACGGCGGCTACGGTGTGCTGCGCAACATGCAGAAGGGCGGCGGCGAAGACACCTACGCCGTCGACCTCGTCACCCCCGACTTCCCGTTGCTGGCGCAGTCCATCGGTGTGCCGTACCTGCGGATCGGTGGCGCCGCCGAGGCCCACGAGGTGCTCGCCGACGCCGTGTCGCGGCAGGCGCCGGTGATCGTCGAGGTCGATCTCGCCGCCTACGGCGACATGCCGGCACCGTTCACGCCGCCCGTCACGGTCCCCGGAAAGGCTGCACAGTGACCACGGTCGCCGTCTGCGGTGGCGGCATCGGCGGACTCGCCACGGCGATCGCCCTCCGCAAGTTCGGTCTCGACGTCACGGTCTACGAGCAGACGAGGCAGTTCGCCCGCGTCGGCGCCGACATCAACCTCACCCCCAACGCGGTCCGGGCTCTCGACGGACTCGGCATCGGTCCGGCGATCCGCGAATCGGCCGCCCGGCCGCAGTTCCGGATCAGCCGCACGTGGGACACGGGAGCCGAAACGTCCCGGCTGCCGATGGGGGACAGCGCGGAACAGCAGTACGGCGCACCGCAGTTGACCATGCACCGGGGCGACCTCATGACCGCGCTCGAGAACCGGCTGCCGTCGGGTGTCGTCGAAATGGGTCGCCGGGTCAGCGGCGTTGCCGACAGCCGCATCGAGTTCACCGACGGCAGTACGGTTTCCGCCGACGTGATCGTCGGCGCCGACGGCATTCACTCCGCGGTCCGGACCGCTCTCCTCGGGCGGGAACAGCCGACGTTCACCGGGGTCGTGGCGTTCCGCGCCGTCGTCCCCACCGAACGCGTCGGCGACCTGCCGAACCTCGACTGCTTCACCAAGTGGTGGGGGCCGAATCCGTCGACGCAGATCGTGACGTTCCCCCTCAACCAGGGCAAGGACATCTTCGTCTTCGCCACCTGCGGCCAGGAGGAGTGGACCGAGGAATCGTGGACCACACCCGGTTCCGTCACCGAACTGCGTGAGCTGTACCGCGACTTCCACCCCGAGGCGCGAGCCCTGCTCGACGCCTGCGACGACGTCCTGAAATCGGCTCTCTACGTTCGTGACCCGCTGGCATCGTGGACCGACGGGCGCGCCGTGCTCCTCGGCGACGCGGCACATCCGATGATGCCGTTCATGGCGCAGGGCGCTGGCATGGCCATCGAAGACGCCGTCGTCCTGTCCCGCTGCCTGAGCCTGTTCGACGACCCCGCGGTCGCGCTGCAGACCTACCAGGAGACGCGACTGCAGCGGACCTCCCGCATCCAGCGCGGCTCCCGGTCCAACGAGTGGCTGAAGGTCGCAGGCAACGGCGACTGGGTCTACGAATACGACGCCTGGCACGTGCCGCTGGAGTTGGCCGCGGCCCGAACGGACGCGTGAATGGAACCTGTCGGCCGACATCCGCTGTCGAGGCGGCGGGCGCTGGCCCTGCTGGGTTCCGCCGCCACTGCCGTCGCCGCGACGAGCTGCGCGTCCCACACCTCGGACGCGCAGCCGAGTGGTGTGACGCCACCGGACGCCTACGAGTTGTCCGGTGACGTCGACGGCTACGCAACCACGCTGATCCTGCTCGGCACGGCGGCCGGACCCATCGCCGTGCCGGGGCGGAGCGGCACGTCCAGTGTGCTCGTCGTCGGCGACAGACCGTATCTGATCGACGCGGGTCCGTGGTCGAGCCGAAAGCTGATCCAGGCCGGTATCGCCGCGGATTCGCTCGGTGGCGTCTTCGTCACGCACATGCACAGCGATCACATCGCCGATCTGTTCAACGTCTTCTGGCTGCCGGGCGGGACTCCGTCGTACACATTCCGCAACGTGGTGCCGGTGTACGGCCCGGGGTCGGCGGGCAGACTGTCGGCACCGCGTGGCGGCCAGAGTATTCCGATCCAGAGTCCGGCGGCGCCGGCACCCGGACTCACCGATCTGTTCGCGGGCGTACTCGACGCATTCGCCTACGACATCAACATTCGCAACGTCGAAAAGGGCGCCCACTCCGATTACGGGCAGCGGCTGTCGCTGCACGATGTACTGCCACCGGAGTCGGCGGGTGCGTCCGCCGACAACACGGCGCCGGAGATGGAGCCGTTCCCGGTGTTCGAAGACGACCGGGTCCGGGTCACCGCGACACTGGTTCCGCACGGCCCGGTCTACCCCTCGCTGGCGTACCGGTTCGACACGGAGGACGGTGCGGTCACGTTCTCCGGCGACACCGCGAAGTCGCCGAACGTGGTTCGACTCGCCCGGGGATCCGACATCCTCGTCCACGAGGTGATCGACGTCGACTTCTACGCTCAGACTTCGGGTTCCGCACTGGTCGAGCACATGATCCAGGCGCACACCACCGCGCAGGACGTCGGGCGCGTCGCCACCGATGCGGATGTCCGCCAGGTGGTGCTCTCCCACATCGGACCGGGCGACCCCCGGCAGGTCACCGACGACCAGTGGGAACGAGGCGTGAAGTCCACATTCGCCGGCACCGTGACCGTCGGGCACGACCTCGTCCGGATCGGCGTCGGGCAACGCCGGTAGCGCCATCGCGTACCCGCAGGATCTTGCGCGCCGCCGCTGTCCCGAGAAGGCTTGTCCTCACGACACCGTGACGTGATCGGAGCCAGGGATGGACACCACGATTACCGAGATCGCTCCCGACATCTACCGGCTGTCCACGTATCTGGACGAGCCCAACCTGATCATGAACCAGTTCCTCGTCGACGGTGAGGAACCGCTGCTGTTCCACACCGGTCAGCGTGCGCTGTTCCCGTCCGTGTCCGCGGCGGTCGGTCGGCTGATTCCTCTCGACAGACTGCGGTGGATCACGTTCGGGCACGTGGAGGCCGACGAGTGCGGTGCGATGAACTCGTGGCTGGCGGCCGCGCCGAACGCCGAGGTCGCGCACGGGGCGATGGGTTGCTTCGTGCAGGTCAACGACCTCGCCGATCGCATGCCGCGTCCCCTGCAGTACGGCGACGTGATGGAGACGGGCACCAGGCGGGTCCGTCACCTCGACACTCCGCATGTTCCGCACGGGTGGGATGCCGGGCTGGTTTTCGAGGAGACGACGCAGACGCTGTTCTGCGGTGACCTGTTCACCGCATTCGGGCATCATCCGCCTGCCACGGAGGAGGAGATCGTCGGCCCGGCCATCGCGGCCGAGGACATGGGGAACGCGACGTGCCTGTCACCGGCGCTCGGGCCCACGATCCGGGGACTCGCCGATCTGGAGCCTCTGCTGCTGGCGCCGATGCATGCGCCGGTGTTCACCGGTGACTGCGTGCAGAGTCTGCACGACCTCGCACAGGCGTACGAGGAGCGGCTCGCGGCCGAGACCGTGCGGTACCGCGAAGCGGAGTAGCTCGGCCTGTGTTCGACAGATTTCCCCTCAACTGTGGCGTACGATACATCTTAGTGCTAAATTATTGAGCACTAAGGAACTACGCCTTCGGTTGAGCCTGGGAGTGAGCGATGACAACAGACGCAGACACCGTCCCCATGATGGTGCGTCAGATGCGGGTCGAGTCCGCGGGCGTGGTCTCGCTTCGCCTCGAACGACAGGACGGCGGCGCGGTCGACCAGTGGACGCCCGGCGCCCACCTGGATCTGCACCTGAACCGCGGGACCGTCCGCCAGTACTCCCTCTGCGGAGACCCGGACGACAAGACCGGGTACCGCGTCGCGATCCTCCACGAGGTGACCGGCCGAGGCGGCTCCCGGCACGTCCACGAGACGCTGCGGCCCGGCGACAGCCTGTCGGTGAGCGCGCCTCGCAACAACTTCGAACTCCTGCCGTCGCCGCGCTACGTGTTCATCGCCGGCGGCATCGGCATCACGCCGATCCTCGCGATGATCGGTGAAGCCGAACGCATGGGCGCCGAATGGGAACTGCACTACGGCGGCCGCGCCCGCGCGTCGATGGCGTTCCTCGACGAACTGTCCGGATACGGCGACCGCGTGCACGTCGTCACCGAGGAAACCGAGGGCATCCTCGATTTGGCCGACATCCTCGGTACCGCCCGCGAGGAGACGCTCGTCTACGCCTGCGGCCCCGAGGGACTGCTCGGCGCGGTCGAGGGGTTCGCCCGCTCCTGGCCGGACGGCACGATCCGGCTCGAGCGGTTCAAGGCGAAGGAGATCCCCGCCGACACCCTCGCCGGTGATCGCCCCGTCCGCGTGATCTGCGAACGATCCGGCATCTCGGCCACCGTCGCCCGGGACCGGACCATCCTCGACACCCTCGAGGAATCCGGCGTCGACGTCCCCAACTCCTGCCGCGAAGGCATCTGCGGGACGTGCGAAACCCGCGTCCTCGCCGGCACCCCCGACCACCGCGACTCCCTGCTCTCCAGCTCCGAGCAGGAGTCCGGCACCACCATCATGATCTGCGTTTCCCGCGCCCGCTCCGACGAGCTCGTGCTGGATCTCTAGAAGGGAAGAACCATGAGCCTGTATCTGCAACCACGCCAGTCCGGCACGGCACCCACCCCGTACGAACGGAAGCTGGCCGGTGCGATCGAAGAGGTCTTCGGCACCGGTGTGCACCACCTCGAAGGCCTGGTGAAGGGTTTGAACGCCCTCGGCATCCACAGTCCCGGCGGCGACGCCTGGACCACCGACACTTTCACGGACGAGATCCGACGGATGGGGGCCTGACATGGTGAACCGACTGCACAAGGCGGCACTGACCGGCGACGAGATCTTCGCGACCGGGATGCGCGACCAGTGGCACGCGGTGTGCCCGTCCGACTTCGTCGCGCGCGGCGACATGAAGAAGGTGCGCCGCCTCGGCGAGGACTGGCTGCTGTTCCGTGAGTCCGACGGCACCCTCCGCATGCTCGCCGACCGCTGCCCGCACCGCGGCGCCCCGCTGTCGCAGGGCCAGCACCTCGGCGATCGCGTCGCCTGCCAGTACCACGGCGTGCAGGTGGACGGCGGCGGCACCGTCGTCTCCGTCCCCGGAATGCCCGGCTGCAACCTCGAGGGCAAGCGGCTCGTCACCAGCCTCCCCGTGCAGGAAGTGGCCGGCGCCGTGCTCGCCTGGTTCGGCACCGACCCCGACGCCGAACCCGCGCCACTCGAACTGCCCGAGCGTCTCACCGACGACGGCATCTCGCACTTCCTCTGCTACGCGGAGTGGAAGGCGCCGTGGCGGTTCACGCTGGAGAACCTGCTCGACCCGATGCACGGAGCGTTCCTGCACCGCGAATCGCATTCGATGTTCGGCGGCGAGACGTCCGCGAAGTTCCGGATCCGCGAAACCGATCGCGGGTTCTTCTTCGAGAAGACCGACCAGCGGGGTGTGAACTTCGATTGGGTCGAATTCTGCCGGACCGGCATCGACTGGGTGGACCTCGAGATCCCGTACCCGCCGACCGCGGGCCCGGGTGGCTCGTTCGGCATCGTCGGCATGGGAACGCCGATCGACGCCGAGACCACCGCGGTGTTCTTCTGGCGGTACCGCCAGGTCGAGGGCTGGGAACGCGACGTCTGGCGGTTCCTGTACCGCACCAAGCTCGAGGAGCGGCACTGGGTGGTGCTCGAGCAGGACCGCACCATGCTCGAGGCGATGGCATTCGACGCGGACCAGGCGGAGAACCTGTACCAGCACGACCTCGGCGTCATCCGGCTCCGCCGGCTCTACCGGGCGCAGGCCGAGGCCCAGGCGAAGGCACTTCAGCAGGCGTAAGGTCGCGCGGGTTGACGTGAATGAAATGTCAACCAAGAATGTGTGACGGCCGACACGTCGGGCGCCGGCCGGGGTACGAGGAGGCGCGAGCGGTGCTTACGAACGGTGACGATCGAGGTCGGCTCGCGTTGGTCGAAGCGGCGGGGCGGTGCTTCGCCGAACTGGGATACGAGCGCACCTCCGAGGCGGTCATCGCCGCTGCCGCCGGGGTGTCGCAGGCCGAATTCTCCGCCCGGTTCGCGTCCCGGGACGACGCGTTCCGTGCCGTCGCCGCCGCGGTCTTCGACACGTTCGTCGAGGCTCAGCGCATCCCGGTCCCGCCGGACGCGGACCCGCGCACCGTCCTGCGCGCGGCCACCGCGGCGTTCATCGAGACCGTCTACAGCAGCGGACGCCTGTTCACGATGATCGAGGACCGCGCCGCCGTCGACCCCGTGATCGGGGAACAGCTCGAGGCGGCACACAACCGGATCCTCGGCCGGTACATCCGATTCATCGAACGGCTCAACCAGGCCGGGATCGCGACGCCGTGCGCCGAACCCGCCCAACTCGCCCGCAAACTGTCCGAGGCGCAGTGGACGGGTGCGGCGCGCCTGATCGGTGCATCGCAGGACGAGCAGCGACGCTTCATCGTGGAGATGACGGCGGCATCCGAACGGTTCATCGGATTCGGTGAGGTCGCCGATCTGACCTCCCGCGCGGCCAGCTGATCTATCCGCTCAGGCGGTGGGGGCCTGGTTCTCGACGATCGAGTGCTCGAGCTTGCGGAGCAATTCGGCCAACGCCGCCTGATCGTCCTTCGACATCCCGCTGAGGATCTGCGACTCGTTGGCGAAGTGGGCCTCCGCGACCTTCTCGATCACCCGCAGGCCCTCGTCGGTGAGTTGCGCGTGCACGATGCGGCGGTCCTCGGCGTCGCGCTCGCGCTGCACGAGTCCCGCCTTCTCGAGTCGGTCGACGCGCAGCGTGACACCGCCCGTGGTGACGAGCGCGGATTCCGCCAGCTGTCCGGACGTCATCCGGTACGGCGGACCCGAACGTCGGAGGGCGGCCAGGACGTCGAACGACGCCATGTTGATGCCGTGTTCCTCGAACACGGCGGCGAGGGACGATTGGTAGCGCAGATACGAACGGTGCAGGCGGCCCAGCACTTTCAGTGGACTCACATCCAGGTCGGGCCACTGGTGGGCCCACTGGTCGACGATGTCGTCGACGGCATCGCGATCTGGAACGGGGCGTTGCGTCACCGGGCGCACCTCCTGAATCCTCGAGGGTCTCATCTGTTTAGTACCAAGATATCGAACGAGCATAAGTGACGGCGACGCGCCGCGGGTCCCCGTCCATTTCTCGGAACGGGGACCCGCGGCGCTGCCGGACAGGTGCGCTGTCAGCGTCCCCCGACCGCCGCGACGGCGTCGATCTCGGCGATGGCGCCGTAGGGGAGGCTGCTGACCTCGAGGAACGTGCGCGCGGGGCGCGGTTCGTCGAAGATGCGCTCGAACTGGCGGTTCGCCTCCTCGCGCAACGACAGGTCGGTGACGTAGTAGGTGAGCTTGACGACGTCCTTCAGCTGTCCGCCGACGGTGGCGAGGCGATCGACCATGCGGTCCACGGCGGCGTCGAGCGCCTCGGTGCGGCCGGGGACGGCGGTGCCCTCGGCATCGACGGACAGTGCGCCGGAGACGAACGCGAGTCCGCCCGCGACCACGGCCGGGCTGTAGGGGTGGTGGGCGGTGACTTCGGTGAGGGACATGGAGGCTCGCTTTCTCGGTGGGCTTCTCCGGTGATTATATCTTAGCGCTAAACTAATTGACAGTGTTGTGCGAATGAAGCTCCGCCCGACGGGTACTCGACGCACATGTCACGCGCCACGAAGCCCTCGGCCGCACCGTTCGTGCCGAACACCGTCGACCTCGACGCGTTGTCCCACGCGGCGGACGGATGCCACGGCTGCGATCTGTACCGCGACGCCGAGCACACCGTCTTCGGCGCGGGCAGGCGATCCGCGCGGATGATGCTCGTCGGCGAACAGCCGGGCGATCAGGAAGACCGCGCCGGTGAACCGTTCGTCGGCCCGGCGGGAAAGCTTCTGAACAAGGCGCTCGACGCGGCGGGCATCGACCGGAACCTCACGTACGTCACCAACGCGGTCAAACACTTCAAGTTCGTCCCCGCCGAACGCGGCAAGCGCCGAATCCACAAGAAGCCGAACCGCACCGAGATCGTCGCGTGCCGGCCGTGGCTGATCGCCGAACTGGCGGCGGTGCAACCCGACGTCCTCGTGTGCCTCGGGGCCACCGCCGCGCAGGCATTGCTCGGCCCATCGTTCCGGCTCACCGAACACCGCGGAGAGTTACTGCACCTCGACGGCGAGGTGGACGTCGACGTGGATCCGGACGTCTTCGCGACGATCCACCCGTCCGCCGTGCTCCGCGGACCGTCGGAGGATCGGGACGACGCGTTCGACGCCCTCGTCGCCGATCTGACGAAGGCCGCCGCCGCCCTGTGATCAACCAGCCGAATGTCTGGCGCGACGGACCGCCGAGGACGAGATTGTCTTCATGACGAATTCCCACGCGAAACAGACCATGAAGGCAGTCTCCTACTCGTCCTACGGTGGTCCCGAAGTGCTCGAGACCCACGACGTGCCGGTGCCCGAGCCCACCGGCAACCAGGTGCGCCTCGTCATCCGGGCGGCCGGCGTGAACCCGATCGACTGGAAGCTGCGGTCGGGGTCCATGGCCGAGGTGATGTCGGTGCAGTTCCCGAAGATCCCGGGCAGCGAAGTGGCCGGCGTGGTCGACGCGGTCGGTCCGGAGGCGACCGGTGTGGTGGTCGGCGACGAGGTGTTCGGCTGGTCCGACACCGGCGGCTACGCCGAATACGCGCTCGCCTCGATCGTCGTGCCCAAGCCGAAAGGGTTGAGCTGGACGGACGCCGCCACCATTCCGGTAGCCGGCGAAGCCGCCACGCGTGGACTGCGGCTCCTGAAGCCGAAGTCCGGGGAGACGTTACTGGTGAACGGCGCGTCGGGTGCGGTGGGAACCATTGCGGCGCAACTGGCGCTGGATTCGGGTGTCACCGTGATCGGTACCGCGAGCGAGAAACACCACGACGCGTTGCGGGAGCTGGGCGTGACCCCCACGACATACGGTGAGGGGCTGGCGGACCGGGTCCGCGAACTCGCGCCGAACGGTGTCGACGCCGTCCTCGACGTCGGCTTCGGCGGACTCGAGGCGGCGATGGACCTGCGCGGGGGCACCGACCGGATCGTGACGCTGTCGGACGGTGCCGCGTTCGGGCTGGGAATCACCTTCTCGTCCGGCAACGCCGGCGACCGGAGCGCGGAGACCCTGCGCCGGCTGGGCGCCCTCGCCGCGGACGGGACGCTGGCCCTCCCGCCGGCCCGCACCTTCCCCCTGACCGACGCGGCCGACGCTCAGCGCGCCGGCGAGAAGGGCGGCAGCCGCGGGAAGATCCTCTTGCGCTGACGCGCCCGTGAGTACTTATTAACCGCCGGACGTTAATATGTACTCACGGGTCAGGCGGTGGTAGCGAGGGCGGCGGCGAGACCGAACGGAACGGCCATCACCACCACCTCCACGATCGCGCGCCGCAGGGACCCTTCGGCGCTGATCCGGTGTGCGGCGGCCTGCCCGACCCACGTTCGCCGCCACCACCAGCCGAGCCCGAGGAGCGCCGCCAACGCCACCGCCTTCGCGAGCACGATGCGGCCGTAACCGGTGTCGAACAGTGGCGTCACCCCACCCAGCCGGACCGCGGCGTCGACGATCCCGGTCGCGGTCAGCAGCCACACGCACCGCCACGCGACGACGGAATACCGCGGCAGCCACGACGACCAGTCCCCGCGCGACCGGAGCATCAGGCCGAGGGCGGCGAGGAGCCCGAACCACACCGCGGCGGCCAGTGCGTGGACGACATCGAGGACCGAGCCGAGAACCTGCTGCGACATGTGGCCGGTGATCGGCCGGGCCACCAGGGCGAGGGCCGCGAGCACCAGAACGGGCACGGGGAGCCGGGCGTCGGTGCGGCGGAACGCGACGGCCGACCACGCGGTGGCCGCGGCCGTGCACACGAGAACGGCGAGGTCGACGCGTCCCGCGCTGATCTCGGTCACGTACGCGCCGAACCGTCCGACCGACAGCTCGGACAACCCCAGGGCGTCGGCCTCCGCCGCCGTCATCGACAGCAGCACCGCCTCGGCGAGCATCCACGCACCGGCGACCGCGGTCGACAACCGCCACAGCCGTTGGTCCCGCAGGAGGGGACGGCTGTCCGCGCGACTCCACCAGCCCAGCGCGGCGAGTCCGAGCACCGCCGAACCGAGCACCAGGCACAGCGCCCGGACGGCGCTCGACGGGGACGGGTCTTCCGGTTGCGCCAACGCCCAACCGCACGCGACCCCGAGGAGCGATGTGGGTACGGCGAACAGCAGCCAGGACTGTCGCGCCGTACCCACCGTGCTCAGTTCTCGCCGCGAGGCTTGCGGAGCGCGAACCACAGCCCGCCGCCGAACACGAGCACACCGGCAACGATGAACGGCCACAGCGGAACTCCGCCGCTGCCGGATTCGCCCGAGCTGTCGGCCGCGGCGCCGGGCGTGCCCGACCCCTCCTGGGTGAGGGTGAACGTGCGGGTTCCGCTCACCGGATGCCCGTCGGCGGACGTGACGCGAAACGCGACGGTGTACACACCGGCCGGTCCCAGCTCGCCGAGTTCGGCACTGACCGTGGGTCCCTCGACGGCCGGGTCACCCTTGGTCCACAGGTTGCCGTCGGGTCCCACCACGGTGAGGGACGCGAACGATTCCTGCAGCGCCTCGTTGAACGTGACGCTCACCCGTTCCGGGCCGGCCGCGACCTCCGAACTGTTCTCGGGGGTGGAGCTGATCACGACGGAATGGGCGAGCGCGGTGCCTGCCCCGAGCATGCTCGCGAGCATGGTCAGCAGTCCGACCGCGATCACCTTCACCGACGTGAAGGTGATGCGTCTTCTCATGAGCGACGGCTCCGGACCATGGCGCCGAGACCGAGGGCCGCGCCGAGTGCGCCCAGGATCAGGCCGACGCCGCCCAGCCAGCGGGCGGTGTCGTCGGTGCCGGACGCCGTCGTCTCGGTCTCTTCGGACGTCGTGGCGCCGCCCGCGTCGTGGCTGTGGTCTTCACCGCTCGCCGCGGCCAGCGTGAGCGTGGGTGCCGGCTTGTCGGGCTCCGCACCGTCGGCGCCGACCGCCTGATCCCAGTTGACGACCTCGCCGTCGCTGTACGTCTGGGCGGCCGCGAACGACACCTCGTCCTGCTCCGGCAGCGGTCCGGCGGACAGCTCGAACTGCTGGAACTGGCCGGGCGCGACACCGACACCAGGGTCGGCGGTCCACGTCACGGACTTCGCGAGCTTGGACGTCGGGTCCTTCTCGACGACGGACGTCCACCCCGGCAGTGGGGTGGTGCGAGCCGATTTCAGGTCGGGGAGCGTGACGGTCAGCTTGGTGGTGGACGCCGTCTCGGATTCGGTGGGAACTCGGAAGGTCAGGACGGAGTAGCCGCCCTGTTCGGCGCCGGGGGCGACGACGGTGACGTGGGCGGCGGCGACACCGGCCGCGAGCAGCATGGCGCCGCCGGCCGCACCGGCCGTGAAAAGGGCACGGGAAAAGAGGGAATTCATCGAAGGTCCTTTTGAGGGTCTGAAGCGAGAAGAGGTGAGAGTCAGACCGGGACCGGGGGTCCGCGACGCGAAATGCTCGCGCGCAGCAGGGCGTCCACGGGATTCGCGGGACGCGCGGGGACGTGCGCCGTAGGCGCCGCCGAGACGGGCTGCGGTTCGCCGCGGAGTACCACCCGCCAGACGTGGACGAGGGGGCCGTACAGACGCTCGGCGTTCGCGATCAGCAGCGCGCAGATCACGGTGGCGGCCGCGTGCGCGGCCAGCATCGGCACGGCAGGGACCACCGAGTGCACGTGCGAGGTGAGTGTGAGAGCGAAGTGTCCGGCCACCTGGCCGACACCGAGGGCGCCCACCAGCGTGAGCGGGCCGTGGACGCGTGCGGGCAGTTGCGCGGTGACCGCGCCGACCCCGCTGCACGTGACGAACAGCAGGGTCAGCGCCGCGGATTCGGGAAGGCCGCCCCCGCCGATGCCGTGCGCGGCGACCGCGAGAGCGGCCACGAGCGCACCGACCGCCGAGCCCCGAAGGGTGGCGGTCGCGGCGGGGCGGGCGGGGGACATTGCGGTGGGTCGGGCGGTTCAGCGCACGCCGAGGCGGGCGAGGAGATCGGCTTCGACTCCGTCGAGTTCGGCTGAGATGGCGTGATGGGCGGCCTTGCGGCGGGCCTGCGGCATCTGCTCGGCCGCGCGGACCGCGGTGTTGAGGTCGCCGAGGCGGTCGCGGATAGCGGCGGCGAACTGCTGCGTCTCCGCGTCGTCCGGCTTCTGCCCGAGGATCTCCGTGGTGGAGCTTTCGGCGCCGGCGATGCGGGCGCTGAGCTTGGCGCCGTGCCCGGTGAAGTTCGCGAGCTGATCGATGTCGACGCCCAGGCGGTCGGCACGGCGGGCATCGATCTGCCCGCGCACGACCGTGGCGGCGCGGTAGGCGATCGGCAGCAGCACCGGCGTCAGCAGGCGTGCGACGCCGAGGTACTTACGGACGGCGGCGACCGTGAAACCCTTCTGGGCGGCGGCCTTCTCCTCGGCCTTCAACGCAGCGATCTGAGCCTTCTCGACCTTCTTCAGCGACTTCAGTTCGGCAGCCTCGAGCTTGCGGCCGGCACTGGCGGCCTGCTTGTCGCGCTTCCGTTCGTTCTTCGCGCTCAGCTTCGCCTCCACTCCAGCCTTGTGCTTGAGTGCCTTGGCTTCCGCCTTGCGGGTGGCTCGGGACTTACGTTTCTTCAACAACCCCATCGAAAAGACCCCTTTTCCTGGTGTTTCAGCGCAGCCCACGCTACCAACTGCATCCGGTGCTTCGGGATCAGCCTAGGGGAGCACATAATCTTCGTCATCGTGTGTTCCCATATCGGTCAGCAATCAGAACCCGACGCCTCTCCCGGAAAGGCGTCGGGGACGGTGATCGATGCCAGCGCACTGACGCGGTGCCGCCACCGGGTGCACCTCGACGCGGCGTTCCCCGAACAACTGGCGGCCGCGCCCGAGGACCCGGGCGTCCGCCAGCGTCAGGACGCCGCCGCCGCCAAGCGCGAAGACGTCCGGCGGATCCTCACCGAGCATGCACCGCAACGGTGGGTGCAGATCGACACCGAGCAGAGCCTGCGCCGACGAGCCGAGGACACGGTGGCCGCGTGCGAGGCAGGCGCGGACCGCATCTGGGGAGCCGTGCTCCCGCTCGACCGGGACGCCGGCCGGAGGGCGCGCTGCGAGATCCTCATCCGTGACGAGGACCACGGCGGGTACATCCCCGTGATCGTCGTCAATCACAAGGTCACCGATCCTGGCCGCGGCGCCGTGACGTCGGACATGTTCGAGTGGCAACCGCGGGAGGACGCGACGCGGAAGCCGCGCGGTCAGGTCCGCGACCAGATGCGCGTCGCGCAGGTGTACCGGATGCTCGAACGGCACGGGCTCGCGAGTCCGGCGCTGGTGGCGGGCGCGATCGGCTACGGCTCCGACGTCATCTTCGTGCACGACCTCACCACGATCCTCGACGACTACGATGAACGCTTCGCCGACCGGCTCGCCGTCGCCCGCGGGGAATCGGCGACCGTGCCGTCGAGGATCGGCGAATGTCGTTCCTGCCCGTGGTGGCCCGGGTGCGAGGAGCAGCTGACCCAGACACACGACGTGAGCCTGGTGGCCACCGGTTCGCGCGCCGACATGCTGCGCGACGCGGGCTGCCACACCATCGACGACCTCGCGGCGTGGGATCGCGAACCGCTCGAGGACTGGCCGCACGGCGCGTTCGAGGACGCCGTCGTCACCGCGAAGGCGTGGCTCGCGGGAGCGCCGCTGGTGCGACGGTTCCCCGAGATCCGGGTGACGCGCGCGGACGTCGAGGTCGACGTCGACATGGAGAGCTACCAGGAACACGGCGCTTACCTGTGGGGCACGCTGCTCAACGTGGACGGGGTGTCGGCGTACCGGCCGTTCGTCAGCTGGGACCCGGTGCCGACGCAGGACGAGGCGCGGTCGTTCGCCGAATTCTGGACGTGGCTGATGGCCGAGCGGGAAGCGGCGGCGCTGAGCGGCAGAACCTTCGCCGCGTACTGCTATTCGCGGTCCGCGGAGGACAAGTGGTTGCTGGACTCCGCCCGCCGGTTCGCCGGGGCACCCGGCATCCCCACCGAGGCCGAGATCCGGGAATTCATCGACAGCCCACAATGGGTCGACATCTACCAGGCGATCAGCGACCAGTTCATCTGCCCGGGCGGCAAGGGACTCAAGAAGATCGCCCCGGTCGCCGGATTCCGGTGGCGCGACGCCGACGCCAGCGGTGAAGCGTCGATGAGCTGGTACCGCGAAGCCGTCGGCTACGACGGCGAACCCGACCTCACCCAGCGCGAACGACTGCTGCAATACAACGAGGACGACGTCATCGCGACGAAAGTACTGCGCGAATGGATGTCGGATCGGGCCGAGAAGGAGATCCCGCTCGCGTCCGACCTCTAGGCTGCAAGGCAGGGCCCGATTCGGTAGGGGTGGTCAGGTGGAGGTGCCGAAGACATCCACGACGCTGCGGTTCGCTCTGCTCCTCACCGCCGCGGGCGGCTTCCTCGACGCCTACACCTACATCAGTCGCGGCGGCGTCTTCGCGAACGCCCAGACCGGCAACGTCATCCTCATGGCCATCGACCTGTCGGAGCGTCACTTCCACGCCGCACGGGCCCACCTGTGGCCGATCCTCGCGTTCATCGTCGGTGTCGCGTTCGCGCATCTGCTCAAGGGCGAACTCGCCCACAGCGTCTTCGACCACCCGATCCGGATCGCCATGGTCGCGCAGATCGTCGTCCTCGTCGCGGTCGCGTTCGTTCCCGCAAACGTGCCCAACGCACTGGTCACCGTTCCGATCGCGTTCGTCGCGGCGATGCAGTTCGGACTGTTCCGCACCATCGGGTCGCTGTCGTACATCGCTGTCGCCACCACCGGCAACCTCATGCGTTTCACCGAATCGGCGTACGCCGGATTCATCGAGAAGGTCCCCGAATCGCGCCAGCACACCCGCGTGTACGCCGCCATCGTCAGCAGCTTCGCCGGTGGCGCCGTCGTCGGGGCGTTCGCCACTCGCTACTTCGGCGGAGCCGCCGCCTGGATCCCCGCCGCCCTCCTGTGCGGAGCCCTCGTGCTGTTCTACATCGACGACAGGCGGCGCCGCCGCCTGTGAGCGGTTGACGAGTCCCTGGACTCGTCAGGCACGAACGGGCGGCGAAGCCGCGACTCCGAGGGAATAGGCGCCGACGATCTTCGGCGCGGACGTCTCGTAGAACCGGTCGAGGTCCTGGACGTCGAATCCGGCGTTCGTCACCAGGGTGGGAATGTCGCGGGTGAGGTGGCAACCACCGGCGACGGCCTTCTGGATCGGTTCGAGCCGGCGCTGCCACCGCTGGACGTTTGCGTCCGGGGCGAGACCGTGCTCGACGAAATGCAGTGTGCCGCCCGGTTTCAGGACACGCCGGACCTCCCGGAGTGCGGCGTCGACGTCCGGGATGGTGCACATCGTCCATGTGGACAGTGCGGTGTCGAAACTGTTGTCCGGGAAGGGGAGTGACTGGCCGTCCAGACCGGACCGCTCGACCGGTGTCGTCGACGCCGCCACCCGCTTGCGCGCCAGCTTCCAGCCGAGGTCGGCGGGGTCGACGGCGCTCACCGAGTCGACGGCGGCCGGGTAGAACGGGACGTTGAGACCCGACCCGAATCCGATTTCCACCACGCGCCCGTGCAGACCGGCGCAGACGCGTCGCCGCGTCGGCTCCGTGAACTTCATCCCGCAACTGATGTCGACGAGCCGCGGAACGATCCGGTCCGAGTAGAAACCCATGCCCACCTCCCAGGGAAGGGCGCTTCGCGCCCCGTGCGCCTTTGTGGTAGCTGGAGCAACCAGAAAGGCGCACGGGCGGCGGAGCCGCCTACCGCGGCGCCATGCGCAGAGCGCCGTCCATACGAATGGTCTCACCGTTGAGGTAGTCGTGTTCGACGATCATCTGAGCGAGCTGGGCGTATTCGGCGGGCTGACCGAGGCGCGAGGGGAACGGGACGCCGGCTTCGAGGCCCTTGCGGTATTCGTCGGTGACGCCGGCGAGCATCGGGGTGTCGATGATGCCGGGGGCGATGGTGTTGACGCGGATGCCGAACTGCGCGAGGTCGCGGGCGGCCGGGACCGTCATGCCGTGCACACCACCCTTGGACGCGGAGTACGCGATCTGCCCGATCTGGCCCTCGAACGCGGCGACGGATGCGGTGTTGATGATGACGCCGCGCTGCCCGGACTCGTCGACGGTGTCGGTCTTGGCGATGGCGTCGGCGGCGAGGCGCATGACGTTGAACGTGCCGAGCAGGTTGACCGTGATGACGGTGCGGAACAGTTCGAGGTCGTGGGGGCCCTTCTTCGACAGGATGCGCCCGGCCCAGCCGACGCCGGCGCAGTTGACGACGATGCGCAGCGGCAGACCCGACTCGACGATCTTCTCGATCGCGGCCTGGACCTCGTCACCGCTGGTGACGTCGGTGGCGAGGAGGGTCACGCCGTCGGGGACGTTGTCGCCGGCGCGCTCGATGGACTGCTGCAGGTCGAGTCCGAACACGGTGGCTCCGGCGTCGGCGAGACGCTTGGCGGTGGCGGCGCCGAGGCCCGAGGCTGCTCCGGTGACCAGTGCGGCGGTTCCCTGAATTTCCACAGTCCGCATCCTTACTTTCCCGGCGGCCTCCGTTGGCCGACCCTGGTGACCTGCACCATAACGCCCGCTCGGTGTGACGGCAGAGGTGAGGGAAACGTGGTGGGCGGGGGACCGGGTAGTTTGTCTTCTCGCGCGATCAGGGGACGCGCAGGACCGTAGGGGGACGGATGAGCGAGGACCGGCTCGAAGTGGATCGCGACGCGTTGGTGCGGTGCATCGCCGCGTGCGAGGTTTTGGCCGCCGACATGCAGGACCTGCGAGAGCGAGCGCATCGTGAACTCGCGCCCGAGAGCTTCGGTCTCGGCGAAACCCATCTGCGGTCGGCGGCGGAACTGGCAGCCCGGTTCCGGGCGACGGCGATCGGCGGCCCGGGCGTCGCTGTCGAGAACTCGGCGGTCGGGACGTTCGCGGCGCACGAGCGTTACGCGCTGGATCTGAAGGCGACGTTCGAAGCGGCGCTGGCCCGGTACGACGAGCAGGACGCGGCGACGGCACACCGCCTCGGGCGACTCTGACTGCTCGAGTCAGTGAATGTAGGCCTGCCAGTTCGGCGGAACCCGGGAGCCGGGGCCGGGGACGGTCTGGTCGATCGGACGATGGTGCGGCGGGGCGAGTTCGGGGCCTTCGAAGGCCGTCTCGGTGGCGTAGTTCCAGAACCAGTTCTCGCCCGGCTCGAAGCTCCGCACGACGGGGTGGCCGGTGTCGGCGGCGTGCTTGGTGGCGTGCTGTTCGGGGGAGGAGTCGCAGCAACCGATGTGACCGCACTGTGCGCAGCGGCGCAGGTGGACCCACCACCCGCCGGCGCTGTCGCACTCGGCGCATCCGTCTCCACTCGGCGGCACGCTCGGGTCGATTCCCTCCAGCTCACCCATCTGAGGCTCCTTCTGCTGCTGCGACTTCGGGTTCGATCGGAATTCGGACCTGGAACCGGGTGTCGCCCGGCTCGGACTCCACACGCAGGTCGCCGCGGTGTTTCTTCACGACGATGCGCCACGAGATGTCGAGGCCGAGCCCGGTTCCCTCGCCCACCGGTTTCGTGGTGAAGAACGGTTCGAAGATGCGCGACCGGATCTCTTCGGGCACACCCGGTCCGGTGTCGCCGATCTCGATGAGGGCCATGTCGCCGTCGCGCCGGGTGCGGACGGTGAGGGTGCCGCGGCCGTCCATGGCGGCGACGGCGTTGTCGATGAGGTTCGTCCACACCTGGTTGAGTTCCGCGGCGTACGCCGGGATCTGCGGCAAGGTCGGGTCGTACTCCTTCACCACCGTGACGGAGTCGCCGATCTTGCGGCCGAGCATCACCAGCGAGCTGTCGAGCAGTTCCCGCAGATCGACGCGCTGGTACGGGGCGCGGTCCATCTGCGAGTACTGCTTCGCGGCGTTCACGAGCGTGGAGACCCGGGCGGTCGAGTCGGCGATCTCGTTCATCAGCAATTCGGTCTCGATGGTGTAGTTGAGCCAGCGGATCGCACTCTCGACCATCGATTCGTCGTCGACGCTGGCGACGATCCGCTCGAGCCACGGCACGTCGAGACCCGCCTGCACGAACGTGGGCGCCAGGTCCCAGCCCCCGGAGACGCCGTGGTCGTCGAACCAGTCGCCGAGTTCGTCCTCGCGGTCGGACGCTTCGAGCGGGGTCAGCGTCGGCGCCTTCGCGACCAGTTCGGCGGTCTCCTCCTGCAACCGGATCAACGTGGCCAGCGCCTGCCGGTCGTACACGCCCGAGGCGATCACGCTCAGCTTCTGCCGCATGTGCGACACCCGGTCGCGCAGCGACGCCGTCGCCCGGACCGCGGCGGCCGCCGGGTTGTTGAGTTCGTGCGTGAGCCCCGCCGACAGCGACCCCAGCGCGAGGAGGCGTTCCCGCTGATCGACGACCTGCTTCGCGTTCTGGTTGCCGAAGAACAGCCCCTCCAGCAGGTGCACGGCCATCGGGAACCACTCGCGCATCAGCTGCCCGAAACGGTCGGCGTCGAGGACGAAGAACCTCGACGGGGCGGTGACGCGCATCGACGCGGTGTACGTCTGGGGAGCGCGGTCACCGAGGTACGACTGCCAGGCCCCGGAGTACACGCCGCGCTGGGACGTCCGGCTGAACTCGATCTCCTCGCCGCCCGACAGCTTGCTCAGCACGAGCTCGCCTTCGATCAGCACGTAGAAGCACGTCGCGATCTCACCCTCCGCGAATACCGGGCCGGGTTCGATCAGCTCGACGTGCCCCTTCTCGCACAGCTGCTCGAGCTGGTGGTCGGTGAGCTTCTCGAAGAGGAACAACGTCCTCAGCTCGGGGGGGTTGCACGGGAGTTGCGTCATGGTCTGCCCCTGGTCACGGTTGGCCGATGTAGCGGTGGACGAGCATGACGGCCATGGCGCCTTCCCCGACCGCCGACGCCACCCGCTTCGCCGATTCGGAGCGCACGTCACCCGCCGCGAAGATCCCCGGGACGCTCGTCTCGAGGTGGTGGGGGAGACGGTCGAGGGGCCATCCGCTCGGTGGTTTCCCGTCGACGACGAGGTCGGGTCCGGACACGACGAACCCGTTCTCGTCCCGCGCGACGACGCCGTCGAGCCACTCGGTCCGCGGGGCCGCGCCGATGAATAGGAACAGGAACCCGGCGTCGACGGTCTCCTCGTCGCCGGTCGCGTTGTTGCGCAGCCGGACCTTCTCGAGGTGACCCTCGCCCTCGACGCCGATCACCTCGGTGCACGGCCGGACGCGGATGCGCGGGTTCCGTTCGATCTGCTGGACGAGGTAGTACGACATCGAATCCTCGAGCGACTGCGCCCGCACGACGATGGTGACCGACCGGGCGCCCCGCGACAGGTACACCGCCGCCTGTCCGGCGGAGTTGGCGCCGCCGACGATGTAGACGTCTTGGTCGGTGCAGCGGGCGGCCTCGGTGACGGCGGAACCGTAGTAGACGCCGCGACCGGTGAGGTCGTCGACTCCGGGCGCGGGATGACGCCGGTAGGAGACACCGGTGGCCAGGATCACCGTGTGCGCGTCGATGGTGTCACCGTCCGCGAAACGGACGGTCCGTGCCGATCCGTTGATCTCGAGAGCGACGACGTCGCGGGTGGTGATCAGTTCGGCCCCGAATCGGGTGGCCTGCCTGCGGGCCCGCTCGGCGAGCTGCGCGCCGGACACGCCGTCGGGGAAACCGAGGTAGTTCTCGATGCGGGAACTCTGACCCGCCTGCCCACCGGTCGCGGTCCGTTCGATCAGGGCGGTGCGCAGACCCTCCGAGGCGCCGTACACGGCTGCGCCCAGGCCGGCCGGTCCGCCGCCGACGACGACGAGGTCGTAGAAATTCTCGGACGGGTCGGTCCGGAGTCCGAGATGCCGTCCCAGTTCGGTATCCGACGGCTCCACCAGGCATTCGCCGTCGGAGCAGATCACCACGGGCAGTCGCCGGCCGTCCTCGCCGGCGGCGTTGAGCAGCCGCCCGCCCTCCGGCTCGTCCGACATGTACCAGCGGTACGACAGCTGGTTGCGGGCCAGGAACTCGCGCACCTCCGAGGACCGCGCCGCCCAGCGATGACCCACGACCTTCGTCTCCTCGGCGGGGTGATGATCCGACGACGCCCACGCCTCGAGCAGGGCGTCGACCACCGGGTACAGCTTCTCCTCCGGCGGGTCCCACGGCTTGAGCAGGTAGTGGTCGAGGTCGATGACGTTGATCGCCTCGATGGCCGCGTCCGTGTCGGCGTAGGCCGTGAGCAGCACCCGCCGCGCGACCGGATAAAGGTCCATCGCCTTCTCGAGGAACTCGATCCCGCTCATCGCCGGCATCCGGTAGTCCGCCAGGATCGCCGCGACGGGATCCCCGCGCAGCTTCATCTGCTTCATCGCGTCGAGTGCGGATTCGCCGGATTCGGCGCGGATGATCCGGTACTTCTCGCCGTATCGGCGCCGCAGATCGCGGGCGACGGCGCGCGACACACCGGGATCGTCGTCGACGGTGAGAATCGCAGGCTTGCCGCTCGCTACGGGATGGTTCACACACGCCCTCTCGTCCGTGAGAACTGCGAGGTACTCCAAGGCTTTCGAGTATTGCCCGAGGGGGCGTCTTTGTCGACCGGGTTCAGTCCTGGTGCTGCATCTGTTCGGGCTCTGCCGCGGCCCCGCGGCGGCGCCGTGACCACACTGCACGACCGGCCGCACCGGCCAGCGCCAGAACGACGACGGCGGCGCCGGCGATCGGGCCCGCCACGTTGCCGGGGAGCAGACCCTCGAGCAGCAACCAGATGCCGAACGCGAAGAACAGAACGGCCGCGCCGATGCGGATGACACTCTCGGGCAGATGCTTACCCAGCACTGCGCCGACGACGATGGCCAGGGCGTCGGCCGCGACCATGCCGACGGTCGAGCCGATCCACACCCCGATGGTGTCGTGGTCGGTGGCGAGCGTGATGGTGGCGAGCATCGTCTTGTCGCCGAGTTCGGCGAGGAAGAAGGCGGACGTGACGGCCAGGAACGCCGAGCGGGTGGCTCGGCCCGCCTTGAGTTGCTCGTCGTCGCTGAGATCGTCGCCGCGCAGCGTCCACGCACCGAAGATCAGGAAGGCCACACCACCGACGATGCTGATCGCCGCGGTCGGGAGCGCGACACCGAGGTAGTGGCCGACGGCGACGGACACCAGATGGACCACGGTGGTCGCGACGGTGATGCCGGCGATCACGACCCACCAGCGGTAGCGCAGGGCGAACGTCATCGCCATCAGCTGGGATTTGTCTCCCAGTTCGGCGACGAAGATCACGCCGAAGCTCAGCAGTGCGGCGGTCAGCACGGGCATCCTCCTCCAGTGGTCGGTCGGAGGATGACGGGTGGATTCCTCCGGCCTGGCAGACGCGGGTACGTCTGTCCGGCCGAAGGTCTCGCCCACCGGCGCCGGGTGATCCGGCGGCGGTTCGCCAGGCCGGGTCCGGTGCGGTGAAGCAACGAGCCAGTATGTCGACACAGGCGATTGGGGGCTACTCCCCTTCGATGCCCGTAACGCTAGCGTGACTTATCCGAAAAGGCAAAGGCGGCAATAAGTTTGGTACACCGACCGCAGAAACTTCGGGTACCCTCACGAGGCCAGTAGCATGGCCAAAACGGCAGTGTCGGGATCGCTGATCGGGTCGATGCCCACCCGGCTGACCATGGACGTCACCGTTCCGTCCGCCTCCGCCTCCACCCACGCCGCCCGGTGTTCCAACCCCAGGTGGGGGAGACCGGGGAGCAGGACGCAGCCCGACGCGGCGCCCACGCACTCCGGCAGCGACGGGGTCGTCTCGGACGGCGGGTGCAGCATCATCAGCGCCGGCGGCTGATGATCCGCGAAGCGACCGGGAGCGAGCGCGAACTCCCCGAGAACTGTGCCCTCGGCCACCACGAGGCCGACGGTCTCGGGCTCGGGCTCCTCGGGCAGGTCCTCGTGCGCGCCGAAGACGGTCGTGGTGTGGAGCAGCCCCGGAACGCACGCCACCCGCACGGCGAGCGCGAGCAATTGGGCCCATTCCTTGGTGGTGTCGGGCCAGCGCCCGGAAATGACGAATCCCCGCAAGGTACCCGCGGCCTGGAAGGGCGAGATGCCGATGTAGCCGTCCCTGTTCATCTCTGCCTCCTCGGTGTGATGACACGCTGCGAACACGACTGGTTCTGCACACCTCGTTGGGTACTTGAAGAATGCGCCCGACAGTGCCTGGCACACAAGAGCAGGGGAGTGCTAACTGCCGCAGGTGAACACAGGTGTCGGTGCGGATGAACGGCATCTGACGGTCCGCCGTACAGAAAACTGCCAGCTTTACTGCAGGTTTACTCGAGGTGCGGCGGCTGAGGTGGGAGAGCCCACCGACGAAAGGCTGAAAAGTATGGGATCGTCCGCGCCCGAACCGGAAGCGTCCGGATACCTGAAGACCGCCAGCGCGCTGCACGCGTTCAACAGATACGAGATCAAGTACCTCGCCCACGAGTCGGACGTTCCACGCCTTCACGAAGCACTCTCGGGGCACATGGCGTCCGACGAATTCTCGCCGGTGGGCGGATACCCTGTGACCAGCCTGTACTACGACACCCAGAATCTGCGCTTCTACTGGGAGAAGATCGAGGGCCTGAAGTTTCGCCGCAAACTGCGGGTGCGGCTGTACGGGCCTCCCGCGGAGGCCACCGGGGTGACCCCCGTCTACGTGGAGATCAAGCAGCGCGTCAATCGGGTCACCCAGAAACGCCGGATCCAGCTGCCGTACTCGCATGCCATGCGGTTGTGCGACGCACGACAGCCGATCGACCACGACGTCTCGGCCGGGCCGTTCGTGAACGAGGTGACGACGCTCGTCGGCAACCTCGACCTGTGCCCGACCGTCACCACCGGGTACCTGCGTGAAGCGTTCGTCGGTACGGGGGCCGATCTGGGCCTGCGCGTCACGATCGACCATCGGGTGCACGGTCGCGACCGCGACTTCCACTTCGCGGCGCCGGCGGAGAACCGCTTCATCATTCCGCCGCACCTGTGCATCGTCGAGATCAAGGCCAACGAGCGGGTGCCCTACTGGGTCACTGATCTCACCGCGCGACTGGACATGTCGGTGGTCCGGGTTTCGAAGTACTGCCAGAGCGTGGAGGCCTTCGGGCTTGCGCCCCGATCCCGCATGCACATCCCCGACGAGCTCTTCCCGGCCCCGGCCGACCGTGGCCGCACCCTCGCGAAAACAGGAACCCTGTCATGAATTTCGATCTCCAGGATCTCAGTGGAACGTTCTCGACGTTCGACATCGTCGTCTCGCTCGCGTTGTCGTTCGTGTTGTCGGCGATCATCGGATACGTCTATCGCCTGACGCACAAGAACGTCTCCTACAGCCAGTCCTACGTGCAGACCCTCGTGATGGTCGGCATGGTGATCACCCTGATCATGCTGGTGGTGGGTTCCAACATCGCCCGCGCGTTCGCGCTCGTGGGCGCGCTGTCGGTGGTGCGATTCCGCAACGCGATCAAGGAAACTCGCGACGTCGGGTTCATCTTCCTGGTGATGGCCATCGGCATGACGACGGGCACCCGGTTCTACGTGCTGGCCGTCGCCGCCACCGTCGCGATCTGCCTCGTGCTCGTCCTGATGAGCCGGTTCAACATGTTCAAGCTGGACGTGCAGCGGCAGGTGGTGAAGGTGCAGGTTCCGCCCGAGTCGGGCTACACCGCCCTCGTGGAGGACGTGCTGATCGACTACACGAAGGAGTTCGAGTTGGTGAGCACGGAGTCGGTGCGGTCGGGTGCGCTCACCGAGCTGTACTACACGGCGCAGCTGAAGTCGGGCCGGAAACCGGCGGAACTCATCTCGGCGCTCAGTGGGGTCAACACCGGCCAGCGGGTCACCGTTCTCACCGGTTACGACCAAACCGACATCTGATGCGCCGCAGACTCGTTCACCGGCTGCCGATCCCGGTCCGCCGGCACTGGAAGATCCTCGCCGCCTTCCTCGCGTTCGTGGCGGTGACGGTCGGCGTGTTCGGTCAGGCCCGGGTGCGTCCGTACATCACCGGTGACACGACGGTGATCGCCTCCCGCATCACCGAGAACGTTGCCGGGTCGGTCGATTTCTTCGACGCGGGGACGGCACACGACGTGAGTATCGAGTTCTCGCAGTCCGATTACGACGACATGATCGCCGCCTACCGGGACGAGGGCGAGAAGAAGTGGATCACCGCCGACATCACGATCGACGGCACCCTCGTCACGGACGTCGGGGTGCGGCTGAAGGGCAACTCGACCCTGATGGGGCTCCGCGGCACCGGCGGTCCCGGCGGCGGGAAACGCGGTATCCCGGAAGGGATGGAACCTCCGGTGGGAACGGCGATGCCGGAGGGCAGGGGCGAAGGCGGGCCGGGCGGCATGGTCACGCTGTCGGCCGAGGACCCGGCGTCGCTGCCGCTGCTGATCAACTTCGACAAGTACGTGGCGGGGCGGGCGTACCAGGGGATGACACAGCTGTCGGTCCGGCCGGGTTCGCCCGTGCTGAACGAGGCGGTGTCACTGTCGTCGACCGCCGAATCCGGCCAGCCCACCCAGCGATACGCCTACACCACGTACTCCGTGAACGGGTCGCCGACGCAGACCCGGCTCGTTCTCGAGCACCCGGACGAGGGGTATGCGAACTCGTTGTTCGACAGCGACGGCGTCCTCTACAAGGCCGACGCCAACTCGAGTTTCACGTATCAGGGCGACGATCAGACCACCTACGCGGAGCAGTTCGACCAGATCAACGCGGAAGGCTCGCAGGATCTGCAGCCGATCATCTCGTTACTGAAATGGCTGGACGGTGCGTCCGACGAGCAGTTCGACGCCGAACTCGCCGACCGGGTGGACGTCGAATCCTTCGCCCGGTACGTCGCGACCCAGAATCTGCTGGTCAACAGCGACGACATGGCGGGCCCGGGCAAGAACTACTACCTCTGGTACGACCTCGAGACGAAGAAGATCTCCGTCGTGTCCTGGGATCTCAACCTCGCGCTGAGCGGCAACAGTGATGCGGGCCCGCACGACTCGATCGGGATGGGCGGCGGAGCAAGGCCGGGCGGTGCAGATCCAGGCGCCGCCGGGCCCGGTGGTGGCATGCCCGGCGGAGGTGGCGGGAACGCGCTGAAGGAGCGGTTCCTGGCCTCGGAGGCGTTTACGAGCGTCTACGAGGACGCGTACCGCGATCTCTACCGGCAACTGTTCGGCAGTGGCCGGGCGGTCGAGATCCTCGACGAGATCGCGCGGGCCGTACCGCTGTCCGACGGGCTCGGCGCCGAGAAACTCACATCGGAAGTCGAGATCCTGCGTGCGCGGTTGCAGGCCCGCGCGGACGCGCTGGCCGCGAACGAGGTGATCGTCGCCGGGTAGAGGTCTCAGAGAATCCTCAGAATCGTCACAATCTGCCGCTACGAATGCCACCTATCCTCACCGGAATGACCTCTGAGCGCGCACGGAACTCCGCGAATCACGCCCGAACCGAGTCGACGCGAAAGGTCCTCACTTCGCGGCGCGTCGCCGCGGCCGCCCTTGCCGGCTCGGTTTTGGCGTCCGCGGGGGGACTCGGTTACCTGTTCCTCGGTGACAGCGCGGCAGGCAGCCGGACCGTGGCGATCGTCAACACCGACGCCGGCGCGACCGTGGACGGAAAACCGGTGCGTGCGAGCGACACCCTGATCGACAAGCTCGAGGCGAACGAGGCCTTCGACTGGCAGGTGGTCGACGCGGACGCGGCGGCGGGCGGCGACTGGTTCGCCACGGTGACCGTGCCCGAGGACTTCAGCGAGGCGGTGTCCTCGGTGTGGGGCGCGAAGCCGCGGCAGGCGACCCTCGACCTCGACGTCGCAGGTTCCGGTGCGTCCGAGGAACTCTCCGGAGTGGTGTCCTCCCAGATCGGCGCGGACGGCATCACGGATCTGCTGGCGGACATGTCCTCGTCGCGGTCGCGGTTCCAGCAGGCGGGAATGACGGCCGGGTTCCTCGCGGCCGGGACGGCCGCGGCGGACGATGCGGCGCAACAGCTCACGGAGGGCGCCGACACTCTGCTCCCGTATCTCGAGACGGCGCGTTCCGGCTCGGTGCAACTGCTGGGCGTCGCCGACCAGGTGGCGGGCGTGGTCGACCAGACGTCGGGGACGGCCAACGATCTCGCGGACCGGTTGAGCGCGCTGGGACTGACGCTGGGCGAGGCGAACGACAGCGCCACCCGGATGCGTACCAGAATCGACGAGGCGATCCGCGTTCTCGACGCCACTCCCGTTGCATCGGACGTGGTCCCGTCGCTCCGTCAGGTCAGTGCCGACCTCGGTCTGTTCTCCTCGCAGCTGGGTTCGGTGCCCGGTCTGCTGGGCGGAGGCGTCGGCCCCGACACGGATCTGGGCGAACTCGTCCGTGTCGCGATGGGTCAGCTGACCGACGCCAGCAATCAGCTGAGCAGCGGGGCGCAGCAACTGAACGACGGCATCGTCCCGATCGCCGATCAGGCACCGGAGATGCTCGAAGGCGCCACCTCGCAGATCGTCGACGGGTTCGCAAAGCTGAAGATGTTATCCGGACAGCTGTCCACCGACCTCAACAACGGTGTCGCGGCGATGCCGGTGCGCACGGCGGCTCAGCAGAACCAGTTGGCGACGGTGCTCGCCGAACCGGTCGCGGTGACCCGCACACTGTCCGCGCCGTCGCCGATCCTCACCGCCGAGCACCTCGCCGTCGGGTTCGGGATCACGACCGTGCTGCTGGCGGGCGCCATCGTGTGGATGGGTTTGCGGCGCAGGGCCTGACCGTCAGCGGGCGTCCTGGATACGACGCCACGGCGTGGCCTGCTCGAGCTCGAACGCCAGCTCGAGCAGAGTCCGCTCGTCGCCGTGGTCGGCGGAGAAGTGCGACGCCAGCGGCAGGCCGCGGGACGTCTCGTGCATCGGCAGCGAGATGGCCGGTCCGCCCGACGCGTTGTTCAACGGCGTGAACGCCGTGTAGGCGATCAACTTGTCGAACAACTCCTCGAAACTCTGTGTCGGCGAAAGATATCCGAGCTCCGGCGTCGTGTGGGCCAGGGTGGGCGACAGGATCACGTCGTACTTCTGGAAGATCTGCGCGTACTCACGGTACGTGCGCCGCAACCGGTAGAGCACCCGGGGAGTCTTCGCGATGTTCTTGCGGTACATCGCGGCGAGTCCGCGCGTCAGATTGTCCGTGGCGTCGCGGTCGAAGTCCGGTCCGAGCATCCGCTTGCCGTTGCTGGAGATGACGAACGACAGGAACCCCCAGTAGATGCAGAAGTCCTCGACGAACGAGGAGTTCACCGGCATCGGGCACTCCTCGACGTGATGCCCGAGGTCCGCCAGCAGATCGGCGGTCGCGTGGACCGACTTGCGGGTCTCGTCGTCCGTGCGGGACACGGTGACCGAGTCGACCACCACCCCGACCTTCAGCCGGGTGCTGCTCGGCCCCTCGACCAACCGGATGGGTGGCAGTGCCGGATTGCGGTAGTAGCGTTCGGCGGCCGCCATCCACCGTGCGGTGTCCCGCACCGAGCGGGTGACGGCGCCCTGCGCGATGATCCGGATCGGCAGCGTCTTGTCCATGGCGTCGGGGACCGTCCGCCCGCGGGACGGTTTCAGGCCGACGAGCCCACACGCGGCCGCGGGTATGCGGATGGATCCGCCACCGTCGTTGGCGTGCGCGATCGGCACGACACCCGAAGCGACGAGTGCGGCCGAACCACCCGAGGACGCGCCCGGCGAGAACGCGAGATTCCACGGATTGTGCACGGCCGCGGCGTCCATGAACTCGGTGGACGCGCTGAACCCGAACTCGGGGAGCCGGCTCTTCCCCAGCGAGAGAACACCTGTGGACAGGTACTGCGTGACGAAGTCGCTGTCGACCCGGGCGGGCTGCGCGGCGAAGGCGACGCTGCCGTGCTGCGTGGGCAGGCCGGCGACGTCGACGTTGTCCTTGACGACGGTCGGCACTCCCGCGAAGACACCCTCGTGCGGGCGGTCCGCCTCCGTCAGCGCACGGTCGAAGTCGGCGAACGCCAGGGCGTTCAGTGCGGGCCCGACCGACTCGGCGCGTGCGATCGCCGCCTCTGTTACCTCGCGGACCGACACCTCCCCGGCAGCGATCCGTGCCGCGAGGCCGGTGGCGTCGAGGTCGCCGAGCGCGTCGTCACGGAAGGCGTGGACGACGGTGTCGTCCCGGGCGGGATTGCTGAACTCGGTCACTTCCGAAGCCTATTGGACGCTCGGCCTGCTCGGAAGGAATTCCGGACCCGAAACGAGCACGAGCGCACAGAAGCGCCGATGACGGCGTTCTGTGCGCTCGGGAACGAGGAGTGTGACTAGCCGATGAGGCCGGCACCCTGGGTGCGGGCACGGTCGAAGCGCTCCTGTGCGTCCGCCCAGTTCACGATGTTCCACCAAGCCTTGACGTAGTCCGGCTTCACGTTCTGGTAGTCGAGGTAGAAGGCGTGCTCCCACATGTCGAGCATGACGACGGGAATGATCGCGGCGGTGATGTTGCCGTGCTGGTCCGTCATCTGCTCGATCACCAGGCGCTGGCCGATGGTGTCGTAGCCGAGCAGAGCCCATCCGGAGCCCTGGATGGTGGTAGCGACACCGGTGAAGTGGGCCTGGAACTTGTCGAAGGACCCGAACTGGTCGTCGATGGCGGCAGCCAGGTCGCCGGTGGGCTTGTCGCCGCCGTTCGGGGACAGGTTCTTCCAGAAGATGGAGTGGTTGGTGTGGCCACCGAGGTTGAAGGCGAGGTTGCGGGAGAGAAGGAGCGCCTTATCGGCGATCGTGCCGTCCTCACGGGCCTCGGCCATCTTCTCGAGGGCGGTGTTGGCGGCCTTCACGTAGGTCGCGTGGTGCTTGTCGTGGTGCAGTTCCATGATCTTGCCGGAGATGTGCGGCTCGAGAGCTGCGTAGTCGTAGGGGAGTTCCGGCAGCGTGTATTCAGACACGAGGGTCCCTTCTTTGTGGGCGTGCGAGCCCTGATTCTTCCGGGTGCAGACTTCGTGTGATCACGCGTCACACACCCGCCTTCTCTAAACCGTTCTCGGGTATATACCCAATCTCATTGGTACACCCTCCGCAACACCGGGTCTCCCGGGGGCAATTCCCGCACAGGAAAGTTCGGGCACCCGAAAAAAGGCTGTCGCGGTGACACTGGATGTCGTGAGAATTCGTCCGAGCGGTGAACGGAACCTTAAGCTGACGCGATGCCTTCGCTGATACCTGTTGCAGATTCGCACGCGGCCGCGCCGCGTGTGGAGCTCACGGGCGCGAACCTGCTCCGCTTTTTCGCAGTTCTGGCCGTGATCTACTCGCACATTTCGTTCTATCTGATCGACGACCTCGGAACCGGATGGTGGTTCATCGACGTCGTCTACCAAATCCTCGTCGAGCGGGGCGGTCTCAACCAGCATCTGTCCTTTCTCGGGGTCGCCGTCTTCATGATGCTGACCGGGGTGTTGATCACCCGTTCGGCCATTCGTCACGAGCCCGGACAATTTCTGGTCAACCGGCTCGGACGAATCCTGCCCGCATTCTGGGTGGCCGTTCTCGCCGCGATCGTGCTGGTCCGCCTCGGCATCAACGGCATGTTCAGCGGCCAGGACGGGGTGTCGAATGTCGACGCCGCCCTGAGTTTCGTGCTCGGCGGTTTCTTCCTCAAACCCGAGGTGGCGGTTCTCGGGGTCACGTGGACCCTCGCCGTGCAGATCTTCTTCTACTTCGCCTGCGTGGCCGCGCGCCCCGTTCTGCGCACCCTGCCCATCGCGATGCCGATGGCCGGTGCCGCGCTCTGCGCGCTGATCCTGCTCTACAACCTGTACGCGCCGCAGCCGTACACGGTCCCGATGCTCTCCAAGATCGCCGCGACGCTGCCCGCCGTGTTCCTCGGGCAGATCATCTACCTCGGCTGGGCGCGGCTCGCGGACTGCCGGTGGGTCGTCGTCGCCGGTCTGGCCCAGGTCGAGGTCATCCGCCTCGCCACCGACTTCCGCGTGTACTGGGCGGGCGATCACTACCTCTGGACGTTCGCCGTCGTCACCGCGTGCGTCGTGCTGGTGGGCCGATACGACGGTCCCGCGGCGCACTGGGCCGTCGTGCGCTGGACCGCGACGCGCAGTTACGCGATCTACCTCGTCCACACGCTGATCCTCTACCGCGTGTACGAGCACACGGTCGGCTCGTTCGGCGAGACCGGGGCGGTGATCGCATTCCTCGTGGTGACGGCGCTGGTGTCGGAGGCGCTGTACCGGTGGGTGGAGGTCCCCGCCACGGGGTGGGTGACCGCGCGCGTCGAGCGGATGCGGGCGCACTCGGCGCTCGCCCAGGAGACCACTCCGGCACCGCGCGTAGCATCGAATCATGTCTTGGTACGACGAGCTTCTGGGTCGAGCAGCCGCTAAATCCGTGATGGTCACCGCTGAGGATGCCCTCCCCGGTCGCAGTCAGCCGATTCCCGTTCCGGCGACGCACTTCGTCAACGGTCGCCCCCTGCAACCCCCGTTCCCCGAGGGCATGCAGACGGCGGTGCTGGGCATGGGATGTTTCTGGGGCGCGGAGAAGGAGTTCTGGCAACTCGACGGCGTCTACACCACCGCGGTGGGATACGCCGGCGGCTACACGCCCAACCCCACCTACGAGGAGACGTGCTCCGGTCGCACCGGACACACCGAGGTCGTGCTCGTGGTCTTCGATCCGAAGGTGATCTCGTACGCCGAGATCCTCAAGGAGTTCTGGGAGAACCACGACCCCACGCAGGGCATGCGGCAGGGCAACGACCAGGGAACGCAGTACCGTTCGGCCATCTACACGATCGACGAACAGCAGGTGGAGATCGCCGAGGCCACCGGTGAAGCGTTCGAGAAGAGGCTCGCCGAAGCCGGATACGGGGCGATCACCACGGAGATCGCCCCGCTCACGCAGTTCTACTACGCCGAGGACTACCACCAGCAGTACCTCGCGAAGAACCCCGGCGGTTACTGCCCCGTGCACGCCACCGGCGTCAGCTGCCCGGTCGGGCTGCTGAAGCAGGACGAGGTGCCGGCGCAGACCGACATCCTGCCGCCCTCGTAGCCCCCGGTCTCAACCGCGGGTCGCGGACCACGTGAGCACCGCGGACGCCGCGATGGCGCTGACGGTGCGCACGTGGTTCCACCCGGTCCATCCCGACACGTAGTCGCGCCAGTACGCCGCCGAATCGGCCGCGGTGGGATCGATCGCGTCCAGCGCGTTGTTGTGCGGCACGTGGTAGACGACGGTCAGGGCGATTCCCACGAGATACAGCACGCAGGCGATTACCGCGTAGACGGCCGAACCGTCGTGCCGCACCACGCTGACGACCGCGAGCACGATCGATGTCAGTGCGGTGCCGAACAACGCGGTCATGAACCAGAAGTTCGGCGCCTCGCGGTTGATCGCCTGCATCGCCGCGATGCCCTGGGCCGGCTCCAGCCGACCGAGTCCGGTCATGATGAACGTGGAGAACGCGAACATCACGCCGCCCACCACGCCGGCGCCCACCGCCGTGACGATCGTCAGATAGCGCTCCACGGTCAGACCCTCCAGACACCGGCCGCTGCTGCGGCGCGGACATAGTCGGTGAAGTCGCGGGGTGCGCGCCCCAGAGCGCGTTCCACCCCGTCGGTGAGTGATGCGTTGCGCCCGTCCAGCACTTCGTCGAACAGGTAGGTGAGCAGGCCGATCGCGTCGGACGGTACCCCCTGCCCAGCCAGGGCCGTCGAATACTCTTCCGAAGTGACTGGGGTGTACCGGATTTCGAGACCCGTTGCCTCCGCGATCTCGGCGACGGCGTCACCGAACGACAACAACCGCGGTCCGGTCAGTTCGTAGAGTTCGCCGGCGTGGCGGTCCCCGGTCAGTGCGGCGACGGCGATCTCGGCGAGATCGTCGGCGTCGACGAAGGGTTCGAGCACGTGCCCATCGACGGGCAGTGCGAGGTCGCCGGCGAGCAGTGAGTCGAGCATGAAGCTCTCGCTGAAATTCTGGCTGAACCAACTGGACCGCAGGATCGTCCACTCGGCTCCCGCCTTGCGGATCGCGAGTTCGCTGCGCTCGGCCTCGGTTTCGCCGCGACCGGAGAGCAGGACGAGTCGCCGGGCGCCGTTCGCGACGGCCAGGCCCGCGAACTCCTCGACGACCTCCGCCGCTCCCGGCACCGCGAGATCCGGGTAGTAGGCGATGTACACCGAGGTGATTCCGTCCAGTGCGGGCCGCCACGTGTCCCTGTTCTCCCAGTCGAACGGGGGACGGCCGGAGCGGGAGCCGCCCCGGGCAGGTACTTCCGCGGCGGCGAGCCGGGCGAGGACGCGGCTACCGACCTTGCCGGTGCCGGTGAGGACGAGTGTGTGCGGTGTCGTTGTCATGTCTTTCAGTCAAGACGGCGACGTCGAGACTTTCCATGGTTGAAACGCGCCGATCCATACGCGAGCGTCTACGCTGGATGTGTGGATCCCCTCGCCGGTCTCATCAGTGGTCCCCGTGCCGCAGGCGCGTTCGTGCTCCGCTCGATCATGGAACCGCCGTGGTCGCTGCAGATCGACGACCACGCGCCGCTCAGCCTCGTCGCGATGGGCCGGGGCGAAGCGTGGATCCTCCCGCACACCGGCGAGCCGGTGCAGCTCACCGAGGGTGACGTCGCGATCGTCCGCGGACCCGAGCGCTACGTCGTCGCCGACCATCCGGACACCCCGCCGAACGTGATCATCAACCCCGACCAGAGCTGCACGACGCTCCGCGGGGAACCACTCGCCGAGGCGATGGACCTCGGGGTGCGCACCTGGGGAAACAGTGCGGGCGGCCGCACGGTCATGCTGACCGGGACGTACCAGACCCCGGGCGAGATCAGCATGCGACTGCTGGCCGCGCTCCCGGAACTCGTCGTGCAGCGCCGCGCCGACTGGGACTCGCGGCTGGTCACCCTCATGCACGACGAAGTTGTGCGGGACGAACCCGGACAGGAAGCGGTGCTCGACCGTTTGCTCGACCTGCTGCTGATCGCGGTGCTGCGCGCCTGGTTCGCGCGGCCGGCGGCCGAGGCACCGTCGTGGGTGCGGGCGCAGAGCGACCCGGTGGTCGGCAAGGCAATGCGCATCCTGCAGAACAACCCCTCCCGCCAGTGGACCGTGGAGTCGCTCGCCGCGGAAACCGGCCTGTCGCGGGCTGCCCTCGCGCGACGGTTCACGGACCTCGTCGGCGAACCGCCCATGACTTTCCTCGCCGGCTGGCGGCTGTCCCTGGCCGCGGATCTGCTCCGCGAACCCGATGCCACGGTCGCGTCCGTGGCCCAGCGCGTCGGGTACGGGAGCGGATTCGCGCTGAGTGCGGCGTTCAAACGCGTGCGCGGAGTGAGCCCCAAGGAGCATCGTGAGATGGCGGGGAGCAGATGAGTGTATTACGGCACAGTGCCCAAAGACACACCGGATCGACTTGATCTTGTTTGCCTTGCGTACGACCCTGGATGGTAGGGAATTGTCGGCGAGAGGACCGGATCCGGAATGTGGAACAACTCTCCAGCACGGGGGCTGCGTCAGCGGTCGGCCCGTCAGCGGCACAACCCGCTACTCCGGCGCTCGGACCGGATCGAGAACATGCTCACCCTCGCGGTCGTGGTGCTCGCGTTCGCGATGCTGCCCCTGGCCATCCTCGTGGGCGCCCGGACCATCGACAGTCAGCTGACGCTGGCGGAGAAGCAAGTCGCGGACTACCGCACCGTCTCCGCCACCACGCTCGCCGACTCCACCGGCGTGTCCGTCACCTCCGACGTCGCACCGTCGGGCGTCGACACCGCCCCCGCCAAGTGGACGTGGGGTAACGAAACCCGCCACGCCGACATCACCGTCGACCCCGCCACGCCTTCGGGAACGAAGGAAGACATCTGGGTCAACGCCGACGGCAACCTCACCACCGAACCGATGTCGCCGTCCGCGGCACGAGTGGCCGGCGTGATCGCCGGGATGTTCACCTGGTTCGCGGTGATGATGATCGCGCTGTCCGGCTTCCTCATCTGCCGCGCCTCCCTGAACCGCGGCCGCGACGCGCAGTGGGACCGCGACCTCCGCCAGTTCCTGGATTCGACCACCCGGCACTGAGCCCGCTCAGCTGATCGAGCCCCTGAACTCGACCGCCTGCTGCGCAGCCTGCGTCGTGACAGCGATGTCGGCGACAGGGTAGACGTGGAACTCGAAGAAAGGTCCGAATTTCGTCGGACCGTCCAAGATGTCGTTCGGGTCATCCGCCTCGACGAAGGCGAATCCCCCGGTTCCGTCCAGGCGACCGAGGAAATGATGGAAGGTCGCCCCTTCCGCCGGCGTCCATCTCGCGAACACTTCCAGGCTCCGCCGCGCAGCTGCCTCGTTCTCGGCGGCGGACCCACCGTCACGCAGCGTCCAGGTAATCACGTACTTCATTGCACCCTCCCGAGGGCGTGCCGGGATCAGCTCGCAGGGACCGCGCCGAGCTGCTGAAGGAATCCGAGTGTGTCCCACACCTGCCAGGTCTCGGCGATCTTGCCGTCGGCCAGACGATGGATCGAGATCGCATCCACTCGGATCTTGTTTCCGGTCGGCGGAATCCCGTTCATCTCACCGACGTGTGTTCCCGTTCCCGTCCAGCGCACGACGACGCGGTCGCCGGCCGAGAACATCTCCTCGACGGTCCAGTGCCCGTCCACCCCGTTCTGATAGGCCGAGATCGCCGCCGCCATTCCCGCGGGACCCGGCCCACCCGGGACCTGGGGATCGTGCATCTCGTGGTCGCTGCTGAACAGCTCCTCCGCTATCTCGTTCTTCCGATCGTTGTTCATCTCCTCGTAGAATCGACGCACTACCGCTTCTTCCGCAGAACCCATGACAACCTCCGGCGCACTCGAGTGACACGGCCGTTCCGGTCGTACTTCGAGCTTTCCACCGGTGGAAAGGGAACGGAATGTTGCTGAGCACGCCGAATGACCCGGGCAGTCGTCGAGCGGAGGGGTGATGGGCGCGGAGTCCCGACTACGTGATCTGGGGCTGGTGCTGCCCCGCGCCGTCCAGCTGCCGCCGGGGGTGGAGTTGCCGTTCAGCTGGGTACGCGTGCACGGCCGCAGAGTGCTGGTGTCCGGTCACGGGCCGCTCGCCGAGGACGGCACACCCGCCGGACCGTTCGGCTCCGTTCCCGCCGACGTGTCGGCCGCCGATGCCACGCACTCAGCCCGGCTCACCGCCCTCGCGGTGCTGGCAGGGGTTCGCCGCGCGGTGGGCGATCTCGACCGCATCGGTGCGTGGCTCACCGTCACGGGATTCGTCAACGCCGAACCGGGCTACGAGCAGACCACCGCGGTGCTCAACGGGTTCTCCGAGGTGGTGCTCGACGTGTTCGGCCCGGACATCGGCGGCCACGCCCGGACGGCGATCGGGGTGGCCGCGCTGCCCCTCGATCTTCCGGTCGTCGTGGCCGCCGAACTCGAGCTTGCCTAGCTCAGTTGCGGAACGACCTCACTGGCGACCAGTTCCAGGTGGTCGAGGTCGCTCAGATCGAGGGTCTGCAGGTAGATCCGCTGCGACCCCGCCTCGGCGTAGCGGCCGATCTTGTCAACGAGCTCGGCGGGCGACCCGGCGAGTCCGTTCTCCCGCAGCTCGCTCACCTCGCGTCCGATGCTGGTGGCGCGTTTCGCGATCTCCTCCTCGGTGCGCCCGCAGCACAGGACGAGCGCGTTGGAGTACACCAACTCGGTGGGGTCGCGATCGATCGCCTTGCACGCGAGCCGGACCCGTTCGATCACGTCCCGCGTCTCGTCGACGGACTGGAACGGGACGTTGAACTCGTCCGCGTACTTCGCGGCCAGCGCGGGAGTCTTCCTCTTGCCGGTGCCGCCGATCAGGACGGGCGGACCCTGCGGCTGCCGCGGCTTCGGAAGTGCGGGCGAATCCTTGACCGTCACGTGCGTCCCGTCGTAGGAGAACGTCTCACCGAGCGGAGTGCGCCACAGCCCCGTGATCACGGCGAGGGACTCCTCGAGCCGCTCGAACCGCTCCTTCAACGGCGGGAACGGAATGCCGTACGCCTGGTGCTCCTCCTCGTACCAGCCGGCGCCGATGCCGAGGTCGACGCGGCCACCGCTCATCTGATCGACCTGCGCCACCGAGATCGCCAGCGGTCCGGGATAGCGGAACGTCGCGGACGTGACGAGGGTGCCGAGACGGATCGTGGACGTCTCGCGGGCGAGACCCGCCAGCGTGATCCACGCATCGGTCGGTCCGGGAAGCCCCTCGGTGTTCATGGCGAGGTAGTGATCCGACCGGAAGAACGCGCCGTAGCCGAAACGTTCGGCGGCCTGCGCCACCGCCAGAAGATCGTCGTAGGTGGCACCCTGCTGGGGTTCGGTAAAGATTCGCAACTCCATGTGAACCACTCTGCCCGATCCGTGATCGGTACGCTGATTTCATGGCCAAGATCCCACTGAACCTGCCGAAACCGCTGGCCGACAAGCTGCCCGACGCGTTCGGAGGCTCCGGCGCCGGCGTGGTGCCGGTGGTGCGACTGCAGGGGATGATCGCGTCCGGCGGAGCGGGGTTCGGGCGGGCGCTGAGCGCGGAATCCGTCGAGGAACCGTTGCGACGCGCGTTCACCACGCACGGTGCCAAAGCGGTGGCGCTGTTGATCAACAGCCCCGGCGGGTCGCCGACGCAGAGCGAATACATCGCCGCCCGCATCCGTCAGCTCGCCACCGAACACGAACTGCCCGTGCTCGCGTTCTGCGAGGACGTCGTCGCGTCCGGCGGCTACTGGCTGGCCTGCGCGGCCGACGAGATCTACGCGACCGCCACGTCGGTGGTCGGCTCCGTCGGTGTCATCTCGGCGGGCTTCGGGTTCTCCGAACTGATCGACCGGCTGGGCATCGAACGGCGGCTGCACTCGGCCGGCGAGGCGAAGGCCCGCCTCGACCCGTTCTTCGCCGAGAAGTCCGAGGACGTGCAGTGGCTCGAACAGATCCAGGAAGGCATCCACGACGAGTTCCGCGACTGGGTGGTCGGCCGCCGGGGGGACAAGCTGAAGGCGGACGGGGCCGAGTTGTTCAACGGCGACGTCTGGCTGGGACGCCGCGCCGTCGAACTCGGCATCGTGGACGGGATCGGAACACTGCGCGAGGTGGTGGAGAAGCGGTTCCCCGACGCCACCCTCGAGATGACCGGGCCGCGCCGCTCCCTCTTCGCGAAGCTCGGGCTGCCCGCTGCGAGCTGGGACGACGTGGCCGCCGCGATCGTCGGCGCGGCCAGTGCCCGCGTCGCCTGGTCGCGGTACGGGCGGTAACTACTTCGGCACGACGACCCCGACCGGGCCCGCGCCGATACACAGCGACAGGTCCGGGGTCAGGGTGCTCACCCGCACGCTCTGCCCGCCGCCGGTGAGTCGCACGAACACCGAATTCGGGCCGCGGTGCACCGGCACCCGCACCGGGCTGCCGACCTCCATGGCGACGGCGATCTCACCGTCCGCGGTGGCCATGTAGTTCAGCTGCGCAGTCCACTCCCAGCCGGTCAGCGGTCCGTCCAGGGGAAGCGGGACGAAACTGCGCTGGTCGACCAGGTGCCCGCAGTCCGGAACCGGTCCGGGATCGATCGCGCGCACCCACGTGACCTGGGCGTCGACCACCGAACCCGCGTCGTCGATCATCCGGAGGTCGGGGGTGCTGTCGGAGAACTCGGGGCGGTCGCGCAGCGGGGCGAAGACCCGGCTCACCAGGTTGTTCGGGTACGCCACCGGCAACAGCACCCAGATGGACGCAGGCTGCTGGAGGATCGGCGCGTCATCCCGTTCGGCGAGCGACGCACGCGCGGTCGCGAGGTACGCGGTGGTCGGGTTCTCCTCCCAACTGCGGGTGAACGTGTACGTCGACCACAGGCTGCTCGCGACGAACGCGACCACGGCGGCGACGGACACCAGCGGCCGCACCCGGACCGGGTCGGCGCGTCGGCGGGGTGCACGGGCGATCACGGCGACGGCGATCGCGAGGATCACCGCGGTGTCCGTGTAGTAGCGCAGCGTCTGCGCGAGTTCGTAGGTGGTGTCCGCGCCCCAGCGGGTGACGACCATCGCGGTCACCGACAGCAGGAAATACGCGGCCGTGAGGACCCACACCCAGCCGATGCGGCGCTTCAACCGGACCGTCGCGACGACCGCCGCGACGAGGACCACCCAGCCGACCACCTCCAGCGCCGTCGACGGGGAGGCCCACGGGGGACTCGGAATCCACCGATCCCACGTCCACGGCCCACCCACGAACGTGGGCAGCAGTCCGAGCGACGTGCCGTGGTGGAACAGTTCGAACGCGCGCGACGCACCCGCCCATTCCCACTGTGAGGCGACGGTGGAGAAGTAGAACGCCGCCCACACCGCGAGCACCGCCGCCGACGGGAGCCAGAGGGCCGCGCCTCGCCGCAGCGTCGACCGCACCGGCCGCTCCCGCTCGCCGACGTGCGCGAGCAGAGCCACGGTCGCGAACGCCGCGAACGGGACCACGACGGACTTCTCGAAGAACAGCAGCGACGCGATCAGCACGAGCGTGCCCGACACCGCGTACCGCCGCCGCCCGGTGCGGCACAGTTCGAGGGCGTCGCGCGCCACCCAGGCCAGCGCGATCTGCAGGGGCAGTGCGTTGAGTGCCGCCGCCCACCAGGCGAACGCCGGCACGGTCAGCGGGGAGAACAGATAGATCGCCAGCGGAACGAGAAGGACGGGTCGTGGACCGAGGATCGTGCGAAGTAACCGGAAGACCGCATACGACGCGACCGCCTGCAACGCGATCATCGTCAGCATCGGCAGGATCCACTGATACGGCGCCACCCGCGTCGCGATACCCGCCACCAGGAAGGCCCCGGGCATGAGATGACCGTCGTGGTCGTAGAGCAGCAGGTCGGCGGAGAGCAGCGGGAGGCTTCCACCGCGTCCGGCAAGGATCAGATCGTCCCAGTAGAAGTCGCTGCGGGCGGCCACCCACGTCCGCACGAGAAGTTGCACCACGACGAGGGCGGCGGCCACCTGGAGGACACGGGCGGGCCCGAGGTGCCACCGCGATCCGACGTCGTCCGTCATCGTTTTCCGAGATTACAGATCGGGTGGAACCAAACCGCGCCGGGCTGCGTCAGATCAAGTGTCGGGACATTTTCGCCCGGCACAGGTGGGGGAGACGACGGCCGGTCCGGAGTTCTCGGGTCGCTTCGCGGGCGATCCGAACTGGAGGGGTAATTCCGGGCCGAGCCGTCGGTCACCGAGTCCGATTGTTCACCGAGCTGCGATGTCAAGTTCATCCACCGTTGTGGACCGTTCATCCGAAGCTGTCAACAATCGCGGATTCGCATGCGCTCTGACCTGTGTATGAGCACTACTCACACTGTCCATAACTGTGTATGAACCTGTGGAAACTGTGGATAACTCGGCATTTCTCGTGGTGCAGCTCACACATTCTCCCCAAGAAGGACGATTCGGTCGTGGGCTGCCCGCATTCGCGGGTCGTGACAGAATCGGCAATGTGAAGTGGGTGCGGAGGGCATGAGCGTCGTCGTTCAGGTGTGCGCGCGATGCGCGGCTCGGTGGCCGGTCCTCGGCTCCCCGGCGCAGTGGTGCCCGCGTTGCCACGGTGTGCTGCTCGCCCCCGTCCGCACCGACCAGCACCAACCACCCGCGAGCCGGGGGTTCCGCTGGATCGCGCGATCCCCGCTGCGGCGCAGCGGTCTCGCGGCCGAGGCGCCGACGGCCGGCCCCACCCCGCACTACACCGAGATCCCCCGCTGGGGACTCCACGATCACGTCGAATCACCCTCCGCGCGCCGCGACTGGCCGGAACTGCTCGCCGGCAAGACGGCCTCCTTCCTCACCCTCACCGCCGGTCTGTACGCGTTCGCCGTGATCGCCGAACTGGGCCGATACGCCGTCCTCCTCCGCAACCGGACCCGGCTGATCGATCCCACCCTGCTCGCCGTGTCCGACATCGCGGTGTTCCTCGGCCAGGCCGGCGGAATGCTCCTCGCACTGCTGTCGGGGATCGGCGGAGTGTGCTGGTTGCTGCGGATGCGGCGCCGCACGTTCGCCCGGGCCAAGACGTCCGACCCGCGCACCCCCACCGAGGTGATCGCCGGTTGCGCGGTGCCGGGCCTGAACCTGGTGATGCCGGGTGTGTACCTGCTCGAGGTGATCCGCCGCGACCCCCGCGCGGTCCTGCTGGTCCGCGCCTGGTGGAGCCTGTGGATCTTCGGGGCCGTGCTTGTCGTCTTCAACTGGTTCTGGCGCTCCAGGCCGGGTCTGCAGGCCATGGCGGACGGTGTCCTGCTGGCCGCCTTCACGGCGCTGGTCGCCTCCGCGACCGCCGTACTCGCACTGATGGTGCTCCGGCGGCTCGAGGGCCGGACACTGAAGGGGGCGAAGGAACCCGTCACCCGCTGGGTGATCGCCACCGGTCCGCCGCCGCAGACGGACGCGGAGAAGGCTGCGGAGAAGCCCGCGGAGAAGACGTCCGCGGCCAGTGACCGGGAAGCCGTCGCGCCGTGAGCCCCGACCGGCGCGGCCCCCTGGTGGTGGCGCACCGCGGCGCATCCGCGGCCATGCCGGAACACACACTCGCCGCGTACGAGCTGGCGCTGGAAGAGGGCGCGGACGGGCTCGAATGCGACGTGCGGCTCACCCGGGACGGCCACCTCGTGTGCGTCCACGACCGCACCGTCGACCGGACGTCCACCGGAGCCGGCGTCGTCAGCGAGATGACCCTCGAGGAGCTGGCGGAGTTCAACTACGGCACGGAAGACGAGCCCGCCGAACTCCTCGAGCTGAGCGCGCTGATCGCGCTCACCCTGGACTGGTCGGCGCGCCCGGTGAAACTCTTCATCGAAACCAAGCATCCCGTGCGGTTCGGTGGCCTGGTCGAGAGCAAGGTGCTCGCCGAACTGCAACGCTTCGGCATCGCCGCACCGCCGTCCGCCGACCACTCCCGCGCGGTCGTGATGTCGTTCTCCGCCGGAGCGGTGTGGCGGATCCGCCGGTCGGCGCCGATGCTCCCGACCGTGCTGCTCGGAGAATCCGCCCGGTACCTCGGCGGGGGAGCCGCGACCACCGTCGGCGCCACCGCGGTCGGTCCGTCGGTGAAGACGCTGCACGAACACCCGGACATGGTCGACAAGGCCGCCGCCGCGGGACGCGCCACGTACTGCTGGACCGTCGACAACCGCAGCGACGTCGAACTGTGCCGCGAACTCGGGGTCAGCTGGGTGGCCACCAACCACCCCGGCCGCACCAAGAAGTGGCTGGCGTCCTGACCGGACCGGCGTCGGCGTGTAGGTTTTGGCGTCGTGGCAAAGAAGAGCAAGAGAAACAGTGGTCCGAAGCCCGGTAGTGCCCGCGCCGAGAAGCTCGCGCAGCGGCAGGCGGAACGGGAGAGCGCCGCAGCGGCCGTGACCCGGCCGTTCGAAGGCCTCGCCGCCGAATGCGATCTGGTGGCGCTGCGCGAGTTCGTCCCGTCGGCGACCGCCCCGCTGCCCGTCAAGGATTCGTCCCGTCCGGTGACGCTCGCGACCGTGCTGCCCGGTGCCGTCGCGGCGCTGGTGCGCGACGAGGGCGACAGTGCCACCGGGTTCGTCGGTGTGCAGGTCCAGGCGCATTCCGCGGATCTCGGCGCCGATCTGGCCGCGTCCGTCGCCTGGGTCCGTGACGCCGCAGCCGGCGAATCGCTGGCCTCCGCCAACCCTGGATCCGACACCCCGGCACTGGCCGACGTGATCGACGCGGACGCACCTCTCGACATCACCGTGCACCAGGATTTCAACTGGTGGATCCCCGAAGGAGTGGAGCCGGCCCCCGAGGTCGCGACCACCGTGCAGCATGCGAATGCGGCGATCATGCCGTCCGCGCGAGTCGAGGCCGAAGGCGTCGTCGCGGCGTGGTGGGTCGATGCGGGCGAGAAGGCGCACATCCGCTGGGTGCGCCCGGAGAACGAGGACGATCTGATGCTGGCCCTGGCGCGCGTGCACGCGACCGGCGGCCTGCACCTCGGTGAGGGCTCGCGCTACGCCGGGTCGTTCCGGACGCACGGTCTGCTGGTCCCGGTGTTCGACCTGGACCGCGAAAAGCATGCGAACGAGTGGGCCGCCGCGACCGTCGAACTCGGTCAGCGACTGGCCGAAGCACTCGCCGTCGACGCGCCGCTCACCACCGAGGAGCGACGCGCCCGCGACGGACTGCGTGGCCGTCAGGTCACGTTGCGTTAGGCCCTTCGGGCTCGTGAGTGGTTGAGGAGTACAGAGACTCGTCAACCACTCACGGGCGGCGGAGCCGCCTAGATGGAACCGCCCGCTGCGTGCGGTGCCCCGGACGTGTCTGCGGGGCCGCTCATCTCGCGTGCGACGAACTCCTCCAGGTCGAACAGGTTGCTGCCCGCGCGGTCGGCGATGGTCAGCAGCGTCGTCATGCTGGCGACCTCTTCGACCTGCTCCTTGAGGAACCATTGCATGAACTGCTCGCCGAGGTAGTCGCCCTCTTCGCGGGCGGTGCTCGCCAATTGCACGATCTGCTCGGTAACCGTCTGCTCCTGCGTCAGGGCGAGGGCGATCGGCTCGCGTGCGTTCTCGAACTGGCCCTTCGCCGCGTCGACACCCGACAGTTCCACGGAGATGTCGCGGTCGAGGAAGTACTGGACGATCATCATGGCGTGGTTGCGCTCTTCGACGGCCTGCTTGTAAAAGTGCTTGGCCAACTGCGGCAGGTCCGCATTGTCGAAATAGATGGCAGTCGCGATGTACTGGTGTGACGCGTTGAATTCGTTGCGAATCTGATCGTGGAGCAGAGCGTGGAATTTCGTCTTGTGCGCGTCAGTGGAAGTCATGAAATGGATAATATCGCTGGTCAGAGCGGGTGTCATCCAAGTTGGACCTAATTTTGGAAAGCTTGCCCAAACTAAAGTCAACCTAATTTCGGCACCATTCTGATGTCATTTTCCTAACCTGAGCTGGCGGCGGATCCTCGACGGGAACGCGGCAAACCACGTCGGCGGGGCCTCGCCCGTGTATAAAATTCACAGCGTTCCGACGGTGCGGAGGGGCAGGCACATGTTGAGACGATCCGGTGCGTGGCTAGCGTTGATTCTCGGTGCCCTTTTCCTGGGGGCGGCGATTCCGGCCCCGGCGCAGGCCGAACCGTTGTATCCGTGGCCGGATCCCGACCCCTTCTACCTCGCTCCGGCCGACCTCGGGGTCCTTCGTCCAGGCGACGTCGTGCGGACGCGCCGGATCGACACCTGGATGTACGCGAACTCGGACGGGTGGCAGATCGCGTTCCGGTCGACGAATTCGACGGGACATCCGATCCTGGCCGTCACCACGGTTCTGCTTCCCCGCGGTGTCGCGAATCCTCCGCTCGTGTCGTATCAGGCCATCGTGAATTCGCTCGGAACCAAGTGCGCCCCGTCGCGGTCGTTGTTCAATCTGGAACTGCAGGAGTCGCCGGGCCTGTATCTGGGTCTGCAACGCGGCTGGGCGGTCTCGGTGCCCGACCATCTCGGCCCGACCGGCGCCTACGGTGCCGCGAAACTCGGCGGCATGATCACCCTCGACAGTGTCCGGGCGGTGCAGCGGGTGGCCGAACTGGGGTTGTCGCACAGCCCTGTAGCGCTGGCCGGGTATTCGGGTGGGGGAATGGCCAGCGCGTGGGCCGCGGCGCTGGCCCCGAGTTATGCGCCGGAGCTGAAACTCGACGCGGTGGTGGCGGGTGGGATTCCCGCGGACCTCGAGCAGATGGCCCAGGGCCTGGGATTCAATCCGCACCCGGGGTTCGGGCTCGCTTTCGCTGCCGCGATCGGCTTGGAACGGGAATACCCGGAACAGCTACCGATTTCGTCGCAGCTGAACGCGACCGGACTGTGGCTGCGCGAGTGGATGTCGAACGAATGCCGCCGGTTCCTCCTGTTTCACGGCGCCTTTCGCAGCGCCGGACAGCTGGCCGCGTCGACCAGCCTCATGGCGAGTTCGGGCGCGCATCAGGTGTTGCGCGACAACAGTCTGCGGTACTTCGACGGTGTCCCGACCGCGCCCCTCTACCTGTGGCACGGCACCCTCGACGGGCTGACACCGTTCGATTCGGTTGCCGAGACCGCGCACCGCTATTGCGCTGCCGGCGCCAGACTGACGTTCGTCCCGTACGAGATATCCGAGCACATGACGACGGCAGTGGTGGGCTTTCCGGACGCGTACGAATACGTGGCCGCGCGGTTCCGCGGCGAACCGGCGCCCACCCGCTGCTGACCCGGAAGGGTCAGACCCCGCCGCCCGCCCTCTTCGGCGCACCCGGCCGGACCGGCGAGTTCCCGCTCATCTCGCGGGCGATGAAATCTTCGATGTCGAACAGGTTGTCGCCGGCGCGTTCGACGATCGTGAGCAGGGTGTGCATGCTCGCGACCTCCTCGACCTGTTCCTCCAGGAACCACTGGATGAACCGCTCGCCGAGGTAGTCGCCGGTGTCGCGGGCCGTTCGGGCGAGCTTGGTGATCTGTTCCGTGACGACGCGTTCCCGTTCCACCGCCAGGGCGACGGGGGCGCGCACCGAATCGAAATCGGTGACTACGTCGTCGATGCCGGGGACGGTCACGTGGAGGTTGTTGTCGATCAGGTACTGGATCATCATCAGCGCGTGGCCACGCTCCTCGGCGGCCTGCGAATAGAACCGGCGAGCCAGTTGCGGGAGATCGTGCGAGTCGAAATAGACGGCTACCGCGATGTACTGCTGGGACGTGGTGAACTCGTTGCGGATCTGCTGCAGCAGGAGGGCGTGGAACTCGGTGGGGGTCTTCGTCGCCGATTGAGACATGGGTGTCAGTTTACGGGCGTCGGTCACGGTCCGGTGGTGACCAGTTCGGCCGGGACCTGACGGTCGTTCGCCAGCGCATCGAAGAACTGCGACGCCCGGTCGTGATCCCAGAGCAGCACGTTCCCGGCGCCGTCGACGTCCTCGAAACCGCCCACGGGGACGGTGGTGGTGATCATGTCGCCGCGCACCGCCCACGCGAGTGCGGCGAGGTGCCAGATGTGGTCGCTCTCGTCGACACGCAGCGATGCGGCGGTGTCGGTGACGAGCGGCCAGACGCGGAACGGGTTGAGCCACGTCGCGGGACTGGTGGCCTTCGACATCAACGCCGCCATGAACATCCGCTGATGGTTCATCCGGTCGATGTCGGCGAGCGCGGTCGCACGGCTGCGGACGAAGCCGAGGGCCTGCGCCCCCGTCAGTTCCTGGCAGCCGGGCGCGAGGTTGATCCCCGCGAGCGGATCGTCGATGGCGGTGTCCAGGCACATGTCGACGCCGCCGATCGCGTCGACGATGCCGGCGAAACCACCGAACCCGATCTCGGCGTAGTGGTCGATGTGCAGACCGGAGGCCTCCTCGACCGTCTGGGTCAGCAGTTGCGGACCACCGAACGCGAACGATGCGTTGATCTTGTCCTCGCCGTAGCCGGGGATCGACACGTACGAGTCGCGCGGAATGCTCACCATCGTCGCCGGGCCGCCGCCGCTGGGGACGTGCACCACGATGATGGTGTCGGTGCGGTCGGGGCCGCTGTTGCCGCCGGTCGACAGCTGCTGTTCCTGCTCGGGGGTGAGCCCGGTGCGGCTGTCCGATCCGACGAGCAGCCAGTTCGTGCCGGGGGTGTCGTCGATCCGGCCGGGGTAGTCGGCCAGCGCGTCGATCCGGTTCAGCGAACTGTCGAGGTAGTACGTCATGCCCGCGAGCGCCAGGACCAGCACCAGGAACAGGATGCCGATGCGCCGGCCCCAGTTCCGCTTGCGCTTGGGGCGTCGCTGCCCCCGGGGCTCCGGGGTCCGCGGCGGTGCGAGCGGCGGGGGTGGTGGTGGCGTGCGAGGGGGACGCCGGTCGGGCACCCGAGGCGGCGGTGGCGGCGCGTCACGGTAGGGCTGCGGCGTCTGGGTGGGCGCGTAGCCGCGCGGTCCCTGCGGCGGCGCCGACCGGGACAACTGCGGTTCGGGGGCCTGCGACCACGCCTGCTGAGGCGGCGGGGCGCCGCGTCCGTCGCGGCGGATCACCTGGGTGCCCTCCGGCGGCGGCGCGGGGGGACCCTGCCGGGGAGCGGGATGTCGCGGGCGGGGCGCAGGAGGTCCCTGTTGCGGGGGACCCTGCGGTGGCACCCGCCGCGTCTGCGGAGGAACTCGCTGGTCAGGTGGTGGCATTCGGCGGTTCGGGGGCGGCGGCACCTGCTGCCCGCCCTGCGTCCGCCGGGGCGGACGGGGCGGCAGCGGAGGATAGGGGGCGTCGCCGGTCACCCGCACGACTTTACTGGTCCGGCCGGATTACGGAATCCAGCCGACGTGCCCGCGCAGGGCGGCGTAGCCGACGAACGCGACCGAATCGATGGTGGCGTGGGCGATCACGAGAGGCCACAACCGTCCAGTCTTCTGCCAGTACCGGCCGAACACCAGACCCATGGCGACGTTGCCCAGTCCGCCCCCGAAACCCTGGTAGAGGTGGTATGTCCCGCGGAGCACCGCCGACGCGAGCAGTGACGAATTCTCGCCCCACCCGAGTTGCCGCAGCCGGGTGATCAGATATGCGACGACGAGCACTTCCTCCGCGCCGGAGTTCGCGATCGCCCACAGGATCAGAGCAGGCAGCCGCCACCAGTGATCCCCAATGGTGCTGGGCACGACGGTGAGGTTGGCGCCGACCGCGCGGGCCAGCAGGTAGAAGCCGAGCCCGGGCAGACCGATCAGCGCGGCGAGCCCGACACCCTGCGTCGCGTCGGGACGCCACCGGGGTCGGCCGAGCCCGACGGCGCGCGGGCCGAGGCCGCTGCGCCACAGGAGGTACAGACCCAGCGCAGCCCACGCGAGAAGTTTCACGACGCCGAGCAATTGCCGGGCGACGTCGATGATCTGGTTCTCCGCGCGGGAGACATTGAGGGCGACGGCCTGATCGGCGAGGTTTCCGGGGGTCAGCAGCGATTCGGACAGTGACAGCAGTCCCGACAGTCCGCTCGTCCCGAACGTGACGAGCAGGACGATCGTGATCTCGATCCACAGGGCCCGCCGCTCGCTCCCGGTGGCCGGCGGAGCCGCCGGTTCGGGTGGGGCAGGCCGTATCCAGGAGGCGAGCGTTGCACGCGAGATCACGCGGCACACGCTAGCGTGCGCCGAACCGGAATACCGATCAGCCGCGCGCGCGGAGTCCGTTCACGAACGGGCATCCCACCATCAGTCGGATCGCCCTGCTCAGCGCGACGGCGTCGTCGACCGGCGCCGAGAACGGCATCCAGATGTCGCGATCGCCGTGATCGTTCTCGACGCGCAGTCGCAGCCCGTACCGGTCGATGCCCAGGGGGCGGACACGTCCGCATCGCATGTGGGGCGGCAGTTTGCGGGACAGCATGTCGATGAGGTCGCGATGGTCCTCGTCGAGATGCTGAAGCCAGGCGGTCTCCATTTCCCAGAACGGGTCGGGCCGGGCGGCGAGCAGGTCGTCGAGGGCGACGGGTTCGGCGCCACTGGAATCGGCGACCACCGCCGATTCGAGGCGGAGCTGCAGCAGCGTCGCATCGTGCCCGACGTCGAGAAGTCCGGGGTGCGGGTATTCGGACGCCACCTCGTCGGCCAGCGTCCGGGTGTGTGCCTCGCAGAGGGCGTGGAGGGTGCCGCGCAGCCAGACGAGCGACCGCACGGGCTCACGCAGCGCGAGCGGTGAGTTGTCGGTCAGCTCCAGCACGGCGGGGATTCCGCCGCCACCGGCGAGCCAGGACAACGTGGCGGCCGCCGATTCGGTGGGCACCGCGACGACGACGTCGCCGCTGGACCGCAGGTGGTGTACCGACGTGACGGTCGGTGCGCTGCCTTCGACGGCGAGTACCGCGTCCTGGGTCCGTGCGCACGAGCTACGCACACGCTCGGCGGTGGACGGACCGGTGGTCGTGACGGGCATGGAGCCTCCTTCAGGGTTCCGCGATACTGAGGTAACCCTAACCTAATGTGGCCGAGTCGGCGATGGCAAGACCCCGAGACGATTCCGGTCCACGAGGTGGGCATTACGGTGGGGAGGTGGCTATACCTCTCACCCTCGGTGTCCCGCGATCCCGCGGACCGCAGTCGTTGCTCGCGGAACTTCTCAGCGGATCCCGGGACACGAGCCCGGCCGTCGGCGGCGCACTCGGACCGCGGGTGGTCCCAGCGTCCGCACTGCTCGACGCCGTCGGGACCGACGCCGGCCGCGTCATCGTGGGTCTCGACGTCGATCCCGCCGTTCTCCGCACCAGCGAGCAGGCCTCCTACGAGGCGGTCCGCTTCCACCTCGACTGCCCCGCGGACCAGCTCGGCGACGCGGTCGCTCTCCGGCTGCCGTCTCCGCTCGCGGTGTTCGTCACGGTCGACGGCAGCGACGACCTCGGTCTGGCCGAGTCGGCGCAGCAACTCGCGGACGCCGGCCGCATCCCGGGCCTCGCGAACGGGCACGCCATCGGCGAGGTCGCCGACTTCCTGGCCGTCCTCGCGCACGCGGACGTCGGGTACGTGGCGAGGGCCCGGGACACGGCGGAGGTGCTCGCGCTGCTGTCCGGGACGGTCGCGTCCCTTCGCGGCGACGACGTGCGGGCGGCGCTCGCGGCACCGGATCCGACGAGACTCACCTCGCTGATCCCCGAGGCCGCGGAGGCCGTCCGCGAGGTCCTGCTGGGGGTCGAGGTGCACGACCCGGCACTCGTGGCCCGTGAGCTGGCGGACGCGGGTCTGCGGTAAACATTCACCGTCAATGCGCCGGTCCGTCAACGCTCGGTGCGTAATCTCGTAGGCGTGCCAAAGATCGCGTATTTCGGACCCTCGGGAACCTTCACGGAGATGGCGCTCGCCCAGCTCGAGGCCGCGGGTGCCTTCGACGGCCCGGTCGAGCGGGTAGCTGCGACGAGTCCGCCCGCCAGCCTGGCCAAGGTACGCGACGGCGTCGTCGACGGTGCTGTCGTTCCCATCGAGAGCTCCGTCGAGGGGGCCGTGGTGCCCACCCTCGACTCGCTCGCGCTGGGCGACCGCCTGCAGATCGTGGCCGAGACCGAGCTCGACGTGGCGTTCACGATCCTCGGCGGGGCAGGCATCGAGCGGCTCGATCAGGTGCGCACCGTGCGGGCGTACCCGGTGGCGGCCGGTCAGGTGCGAATCTGGCTGGAGGAGAACTGCCCCGGCGCCGAACTCCAGACGGCGTCCTCCAACGCAGGCGCCGCCGAGGACGTGGCGAACGGCCTCGCCGACGCCGCCGTGTCCACCGCGCTCGCGGGCGAACGGCTCGGGCTGCGCAGCCTGGCCGACGGGGTGGCGGACGAGAAGAGCGCCCGCACCAGGTTCGTTCTCGTCACCGCGCCGACCCGGGTGCCCGCCCGCACCGGCGGTGACCGCACCTCGGCCGTGCTCGAACCCCACAACACCCCCGGCTCCCTCGTCGATGTGCTCTCCGAGTTCGCGACCCGCGGAATCGATCTCATCCGGATCGAATCGCGCCCGGTCCGCACCACCCCCGGCTTGTACCGCTTCTTCGTCGACTGCATCGGGCACATCGACGACCCGCTCGTCGCCGAGGCGTTCCGTGCGCTGCACCGCAAGTCGCACGTGCGGTTCCTCGGGTCCTGGCCCGCGGCGAACCCCAGCGGCCCGCCGCCGCCGTCCGACGGAGACGCAGCGGACTGGATCGAACGAATCCGTCAGGGAGAGAGGGAATCGTGAGCGGCAAGCTGATCCTGATCCGGCACGGGCAGACCGAGGCCAACGTCGAGCGCAGGCTCGACACCCGGCTGCCCGGTGCCCGGCTGACACCCGAAGGGCTCTCCCAGGCCGAACGACTGGGCACCGACCTCGCCGCCAAGGCGACGACGGCCGCCCTCGTGTCCTCGCAGGCACTGCGCGCCCGGCAGACGGCGCGCTTCGTCGAACTCGCGTCGGGCATCGCCGTCCAGGTGCGGGAAGGCCTGCACGAGGCCCAGGCCGGTGAACTCGAGGACCGCAGCGACGAGGAGTCGCACAAGCTGTTCATGAAGACGTTCCACCTGTGGCACACCGGCGAGTTGGACGCCCGGGTTCCCGGCGGGGAATCCGCCCACGACATCCTCGAACGGTATGTGCCGGTCGTGGACGCCCTGCGTGAGCAATACCTCGACGACACGGCGGAATCGGGTGACGTCGTGCTGGTCAGCCACGGCGCCGCCATCCGGCTCGTGGCGGCGCAACTCGCCGGGGTGCCCGGGCTGTTCGCCGCCAACAATCATCTGGCCAACACCCAGTCGGTGGAGCTGACACCGCTCGCGGGCGGCGGCTGGGAGTGCGTGCGCTGGGGAACCGTCGAGCCACCGTTCGAGCACCGGGTGATCCCCGGCGCGGACGACCCGATGGGGTGACGTCGTTGCGCGCACTGTGGGGTTGCGCGACGATGGAGGAAACCGTCCTCGAGGAGTGACGGCGGTGGATTGGTTCGTTGGCGATGACTATTCACTCGGTCGGCTGCTCGTCACCGAGGGGCTCGCCGCGATCTATCTCGTCGCGTTCGTGGCCGCGAGAAACCAGTTCAGGCCGCTCGTCGGCAGCAACGGGATGCTGCCCGTCCCGAACTTTCTCGGCGCGGTCTCGTTCGGACGTTCACCGAGCATCTTCCATTTCCACTACTCGGACCGATTCTTCGAGGCGGTCTGCTGGACCGGCACCGCACTGTCTCTCGCCGCGCTGCTCGGTCTGACGCAGGTCGTCCCGCTCGCGGCGTGCATGCTCGTGTGGTTCGCCCTGTGGGTGCTGTACCTCTCGATCGTCAACGTCTCCCAGATCTGGTACAGCTTCGGCTGGGAGTCGTTGCTGCTCGAGGCGGGTTTCCTCGCGATCTTCCTGGGCAACGCCTCGGTCGGTCCGCCGATACTCGTGCTGCTCGTGCTGAGGTGGTTGCTGTTCCGTCTCGAATTCGGGGCCGGGCTGATCAAGATGCGCGGCGACCGATGCTGGAAGGACCTCACCTGCCTGTACTACCACCACGAAACCCAGCCGATGCCCGGACCGTTCAGCTGGTACTTCCACCGGCTGCCGAAGCCGCTGCACAAGGTGGAGGTGCTCGGCAACCACTTCGCTCAGTTGGTGGTGCCGTTCGGGCTGTTCGCGCCGCAGCCGGTCGCCGCCGTCGCCGCGACGATCATGATCGTCACCCAACTGTGGCTGGTGGCGAGCGGTAACTTTTCGTGGCTGAACTGGACGACCATCGTGCTGGGGCTGTCCGTCATCCCGGACAACGTGTACGAGAAGGTGCTGCCGTTCGACGTCCCGGCCGCCAGTGACTCGGCGCCGATGCCCTTCGTCGTGCTGGTGATCGCGGTGACGGCGCTCGTCGTCGTGTTGAGCTACTGGCCGATTCGCAACATGATCTCCCACGGGCAACGCATGAATGCGTCGTTCAACAAGTGGCACTTCGTCAACACGTACGGCGCGTTCGGGAGCATCACCCGGGTGCGTTACGAGGTGATCGTGGAGGGCACGTCGGACGCGCACTCCAGTGTGCACTCCGTGTGGAAGGAGTACGGCTTCAAGGGAAAACCGGGTGACGTCAACCGGCGACCGCGCCAGTTCGCGCCGTATCACCTGCGGCTCGATTGGTTGTTCTGGTTCACGGCGATCTCGCCCGGCTACGCCGAACCGTGGTTCCGGGGTTTCGTCGAGAGGCTGCTGCGCAACGATCGGGACACGCTGAAGTTGTTGCAGTACAACCCGTTCCCGGAGGAGCCGCCGAAACACGTGCGTGCGCGGATGTACCGGTACGAATTCACCACCTGGAAGGAGCGCCGCGAGACCGGCGCCTGGTGGAAGCGGCAACCGGTGTAGGTCAGCGGAGCCGGTCGGCCAGCGACTCCAGCGCCTGCCGCAGGCGCTGCGGGGTGCCGGGACTGAGCGACGACCACCCCGCCCCGTGCGCGGAGACACTGGACGTGCCGACGATGCGTCCCGCCGACGTGTCGAAGACTGTGACAGGCCCGCCCACGGGGTCGTATCGTCCGTCGCCGTAGACGATTCCGACGATCTCGGCGTAGGTGGTGCAGCCGGCCATCGCGTTGCCGAGGACGGTCGCGTCGACCGCGCTCACCCCGAGTGCGGTGAGGGTGGCGGCGAGCGTCTTGCCGTCCCCGCCCTGATCGAAGGCTTCGCCGAGCTGGACCGTGGGTGCGTTGACGACGCCGACGTTCATCGGCTCTGCGGCCCCCAGCGCTCCGATCACGGGGGCGAAGATGTCGGCGCCCGCATCCTGGACGACGTACGTGTCGCCGGCGCGCAGGGCCAGCACCGAGAGGGCATCGCCCTGGGAGATGCACAGTCTCGAGATGCTGCCGTCGCCGTACCAGCGCAGGGCGATCTCCCACAGAGGCCGGGCGAGAACCCGTAGGCGGTCGGCGAGTTCGGGGTGAACCCCACCGCCCGGGAGCAGGTCCCGGGCGGCGAGGGTGTCGACGGCGCCGCGGAACGCTGCGTCCCTGGCGTCGTACGTGTCGTACCGCGGGGTGGCGTCGAGCACCACCGGCAGCACGTCGAGTGCGAGCGTGTCGACGAGATAATCCATTTCGTCGAGGCTCAGGGTCACCGCCGGGAGGGTCGGTACGCCCGGCTGGGTGCCCAGGTCGATCACCGTCCGGACTCCCGGTGGTCGGGGTTCGCGCCGATGACCGACGGAATGACGGTGCGTCCGTCGGAGAAGTGCTCGAAGTTCTTCAGGTAGTCGGGGGTCTCCCGTTCGTCCTCGTCCTGTGAACCCGCCCCGGCGGCGCCCGCTCCACGTCCGACCGTCATCGGTCCGCTGCCGGTGGCGCCGCGCGCCGCCGCAGCCGGGTTCACGTCGGCGCGAACGTCTCCGATCACCCCGCCGGGTGCGGTTGCCGGTGCGCCGGGCCGTGCGCCCTGGCCGCCGTCCGTCTTGCCCCAGCCCTCGGGCAGGGTCGCCCCGCCTGCGGTGCCCGCACCGATCGCACCGACCGAGGTGCGGGCTGCCGCCGCGCTGGTCGAGGCAGAGCCGCCGCCGTACGCGCCGCCGGACATCATCGGCGCACCGCCCACCATCGGGGTGACGCCGCCACCGGTGACCGCGGACAATGCCGCGCCACCGATGTTGCTCGCGGCCGACGTGGCGGTCGAGACGGTGGTGCCCGCGATGCTCCCGACCTGCGACGCGGCCGTGGTGACGGCCGGGTTCTGGCCGGCGGCCATCAGTGCGGCAGCGGCGGCACGCGTCGGATCGAATTCACCGTCGGACGGGATTTCGTCGAAGGTCCCGACCTCCTTCGAATCGGCCTTCGTGACGATACGAGGGGGCTGCCTGTACGTGCGTTTGAGTGCCAGGATGTTCGACGCGGCCTCGTATCCCTCCATCACGAGCCCGGCGCGAATGTCCATCGCGCGGTCCGCGGCTTCGGCGGCCGCGGCGGTGCCGTTGAGCGCCCCACCCGTCGTGTACGCGGTGGCCTTCGCGGTTTTCACTGCGACGATCTCGGGGATGCTGGGCATGATGAGCGCGGCGGTGGTGTAGGCGCCCGCTTCGAGCCCGGCCTTCGCTGCGGTGTCCGCGGCGAGTTCGGCACATTCCGCCGTCCACACCGTGAACGGCGTGATCTTGGCGAGCGCCGCGACCGCGGACACTCCCTGCCAGCCGGCCGCGAGTTCGGCCATCACGCGGACGAGTGTGAGGTTGGCGTCGACGAAGCTCGTGGACAGCGCCGTCCACGCCGCGCTCGCCACGCTGAGCGGCACCGGACCCGCGCCGGCGGCGAGGGTGGTCGAGTTGACGGTTGCCCCTCGGGGCAACCAGATGACACCTGTCAGTCCCATGGTCATATCTGATCTCCTGGTGGTCTCGAGGCGCCGGCCGTCACATGCCCGCAGCGAGCGACGCGCCGAGCGCGAGGTCCTCGGCGACATACAACGCGGCCTGGGTGCGGAGTGTGTTCGCGGTCTCGCGCATCTCGAGAATGCCCTGGGCGACAGCAGGAGTGAACGTGTTGGCGACGGTATTGAAGTAACCAGCCGCGTGCAGCGAGACCTCTTCGCTCCCGGAGGGAAGCACGCGGATGGCCGCGGAGTTGAGAGCGACCGCGGTCTCGAGACGCGCGGCGAGCGCGTCGAGTTCCAGGGCGGCGGCGACAAGAGCTTCAGGTGCGACGTGCAGAGCTGGCATTGCGTCGAACTCCTTCTTGACCTAGGCAGGCGGAAGGCAGTTGCCCCCCGGCAAACGAACTGCATGTGCAGCTGTCCCTACACACTTGGACGCTGCAACGCGCTCTTCGGTTCCCCCCGATCCCGAGAAATTACTTCTCGGGAAAACCGTTCATCCCCAGCCGAGCTCGTGCAAGCGATCTTCTTCTATCCCGAAGTAGTGCGCAACCTCGTGTATCACGGTGACGGCCACCTCGTGGACGACTTCCTCCTCCGAACTGCAAATTTCGAGGAGGGCGTCGCGGTAGACGGTAATCGTATCGGGCAGCGATCCGCCGTAATGGCTGTCCCGTTCCGTCAACGCGATCCCGTGGTAGAGGCCCAGAAGATACGGGTCCTCGTCGTTGCGGTCGTCGACGAGGACGACGACGTTGTCGATCGCGGACGCGAGCTGGGGTGGGATCAGATCGAGTGCGTCGCCCACCAATTCCTCGAATCGGTCGGGCGTCATGCTCACCGCCACATCAGTTCCCGGGGACCGGCGCTGCGCCGGGAAGCGGTGTCGGAATCGACCTACCCTCCGGGACCGGCGGCGGCGGTACGGGCGCCGCGCCGTTGATGAGGATCTCGCCCTTCGCCGAACCGGTGATGGTCGAGAAGCCGCCGGCGTCGGTCTCCTTGCCCACCGAGCAGTTCACCCGCCTGCTGCCCGCGAGCCAACTGTCGAGTTCCAGGTTGTCCCAGAACAGCGTGAGCGTCTTGTTGCGCAGCGCGTCGGCGGAACCGAGGTACTCGTTGGCGGCCTGCGTGCACACGCCTTCGAGATACTTGTCCTGGTCTTCGACGGCCGGCATCGAGGAAGGGAACTGGGTGGCCAGGTCGACGACGGAGATCACTTCGAAGGCGTGGGGTTGCGCGCAGTCGACGGGATCGGTGGGCACGTTCTGGTTGATGCCGATGCAGGTGCCCGGATCCCAGATGTTGGATTGGTCCTGCTCGGCCACCTTGCCGGTGAACGGCAGCAACGTCCCTGCGGTGCTGGAGAATTGAAGGCCGCACCGCAGAGTGCGCTCGCCCGCCGCCCAACCGGACTCGCTGGGGAACATGAGACCCACGCTGAACTTGCCGTACGGATCGAACTTCGCGCCGAGGTAGGAGTCGACGGCGGGCACACAGTGTTCGTCGCGCAGCGCGGCGAACCGCAGCGCACCCGGGTAACGCGAACCCGGACCGAACTCGGCACCCGGATACACGCTGAGGTCCAGCGGTGCCGCCACCTCGAACCGGTGTTCCTCCGAGCAGTCGACCTTCGCGACGTCCTTCCGGTCTTCCTGCGGATCGTTCGACGGCGTCCAGTCGAGGCAGTCGCCTGCCGCCGCCGAAGCGAACGCGTCGCCGTCCACCGAACCCGTCGCCTGCGGTCCGGAACCGGCGGAGTGCGCGGGGAGGTTCTCGCTGCGGTTGAAACCGCCTGCGATCGCGAACGTGGCGATCGCCGCCACCACGGCACCTGCCGCGACGGCCGCGAGCGCGCGACGCGTCGTGGTCGCGGACATGCTGCGGGGAGCCTTCTCCGGTTGCCCGGCATTCTTCGGCTGGGGGTCGGCGCCGTTCGACTGATCTGAGGACATCGATTTCCATAATGCCTGTTCCACTCGTGGAAGCAGAACAACTCCCGCAATCGGCTGGAACCTGGCGTAACTTCGACGACCATGAGTGACGATCCTCAGCACTCCGCCGAGCCGGTGGATCCTGAACTGCAAGAGCTCGCCGGGCGTGTGTTCGACACGGCACGATCCGGCGACGCCGTGTCCTTGGCCACGTACCTCGATGCGGGCGTCCCGGTGAACCTGGCCAATCAGAACGGCGACACTCTGGTGATGCTGGCCGCCTACCACGGTCACGCCGTGGCCGTTCAGGTCCTGATCGACCGCGGCGCCGACGTCGACCGGCTCAACGACAAGGGACAGTCCCCGCTGGCAGGGGCGCTGTTCAAGGGTGAGGACGCCGTGGTGCGGACCCTCGTCGCCGGTGGTGCCGACGCCACGGCCGGCCACCCGACCGCCGTCGACGCTGCCCGCATGTTCGGCCGCGAGGACCTTCTGAGCCTGCTGGAACCGAAACCGGAGTGAGCCGCTCCGCGGCGCCCGGTAGGGTTTGAAGCCGTGATTGACCTGAAGTTCCTCCGCGAGAACCCCGACGCCGTCCGCGAGTCGCAGCGCACCCGTGGCGAAGATCCCGCCCTGGTCGACGCGTTGCTCGAGGCCGACGCGTCCCGGCGCGCCGCCGTTCTCGCCGGCGACAATCTGCGTGCCGAGCAGAAAGCGTTCGGCAAGAAGGTCGGGCAGGCGTCCCCGGAGGAGCGTCCGGCGTTGCTCGAGGGCTCCAAGGAACTCGCGGCCAAGGTCAAGCAGGCCGAGGCCGAGCAGCACGAGGCGCAGGCCGCGCTCGACGCCGCGCACCGGGCGATCTCCAACGTCGTCCAGGAGGGCGCCCCCGCGGGCGGCGAGGACGACTTCGTCACCCTCGAGACGGTCGGCGAGATTCCCACGTTCGACTTCGAACCCAAGGACCACCTCGAGCTGGGTGAGTCGCTGGGGCTGATCGACATGGAGCGCGGCGCGAAGGTCTCCGGTGCCCGCTTCTACTTCCTCACCGGCTTCGGCGCGATGCTGCAGCTGGGAATGCTGCAGCTGGCCGCGCAGAAGGCGATGGCCAACGGCTTCCAGATGATGATCCCGCCGGTGCTGGTGCGACCGGAGATCATGGCGGGAACCGGGTTCCTCGGCGCCCACGCGGACGAGATCTATCACCTCGCCGACGACGACCTGTACCTCGTCGGCACGTCCGAGGTCCCGTTGGCCGGGTACCACTCGGGCGAGATCCTCGACCTCGCCGACGGCCCCAAGCGGTACGCCGGCTGGTCGACGTGCTTCCGCCGCGAGGCCGGCAGCTACGGCAAGGACACCCGCGGCATCATCCGGGTCCACCAGTTCGACAAGGTGGAGATGTTCACCTACTGCAAGCCCGAGGACGCCGACGCGGAGCACCAGCGCCTGCTCGGGTGGGAGCGCGACATGCTCGCCGCCATCGACGTGCCCTACCGCGTGATCGACGTGGCCGGTGGCGACCTGGGGTCGTCGGCCGCCCGCAAGTTCGACTGCGAGGCCTGGGTGCCCACGCAGCAGGCATATCGCGAGCTCACCTCGACGTCCAACTGCACGACGTTCCAGGCGCGTCGTCTCGGTGTCCGGTACCGCGACGAGAACGGGAAGCCGCAGACGGCCGCGACCCTCAACGGCACCCTCGCCACCACCCGGTGGATCGTCGCCATCCTGGAGAACCACCAGCAGTCCGACGGCACGGTGCGGGTGCCCGAGGCGCTCGTGCCGTTTGTCGGGACGGATCTCCTGAAGCCATGAACGCAGGCGCAGGGCTTTTGGGAAGGCTACCCTTGCGCGAACGCCGAAATGATGTAACCCTTACCTAATCGAGTTGGTAAGGAGCTCCACATGTTCGTGTGCATCTGCAAGGCAGTGACGGAAGACGAAGTGCATGAGCACTGTGCTGCCGGAGCTGACAGTGCGGATGCCATCGGTGAGCGTTGCGGCGCCGGATGGGGATGCGGAACCTGCGTCGATCGGTTGAAGGAGATTCTGGAGCGGTCGGCCGCCGACAGCGTGGCCGCGTAACGAAACCGCAGCACAACTGAATCCCGCGATTCTCTACATCGCGGGATATTGCCGGTGGTACGTTCGCCTCAACCGGGGCGAACGGAGAAGTCATGCGCGGCGACGACGAAGTAATTGCTCTTCTCAACGAACAGTTGACCAGTGAGCTGACTGCGATCAACCAGTACTTTCTGCACTCCAAGATGCAAGCCAATTGGGGCTTCACCAAACTGGCGGACAAGACTCGGGCGGAGTCCATCGAGGAGATGAATCACGCCGAGATCCTCACCGACCGGATCCTGTTCCTCGAGGCGCTTCCGAACTATCAGAAGCTGCTGCCGCTGCGCATCGGACAGGACCTACGCGAGCAGTTCCATTCCGACCTCTCCATCGAAGTCGAGGTCGTCGAGCGCCTGCGTCCGGGAATCCAGATGTGCCGCGACAAGGGCGATGCCACGTCGGCGAAACTGCTCGAGACGATCCTCGAGGAAGAAGAGGATCACATCGACTATCTGGAGACGCAGATCGAACTGATGGACAAGATGGGCGACCAGCTCTACATGGCCCAGCTCGTCGATCAGCCGCCGACCGTCGGATAGTCGAAAACGGGGTGACACCCCCGGCGGGGAGTGCGAAACTGGGCGCGTGAGATATCCCGCCGACCAGCCTTGACCCAGTTCGCAGCGTTCTCTCGCCGTCCGCGTGGTCGGCTACGTGTCCACGCGCGACCTCATCCCGCTCTACGGTCTGTACGACCTGCTGTTCGCCGACCACGGACTGAGCGTCGGTCAGATCTCGTCCCTGTTCGTCATCTGGTCGGTCGTGTCCTTCGTCGCCGAGGTGCCGTCCGGCGCGTGGGCCGACACCGTGTCTCGACGTGGCCTCCTGGTGTTCGCGTCCGTGCTGTACACGGCCGGATTCAGCGTGTGGATCCTCGTGCCGTCGTACGCGGGATTCGCGGCCGGATTCGTGTTGTGGGGCATCAGCGGCGCCATCCAGTCGGGCACGTTCGAGGCGTTGCTGTACGACGAACTCGTGGCGCGAGGCGCCGCCGGTGACTTCGCGAGGTTGCTCGGCTTCGCCAACTCCGGCGCCATGGTGTGCAACCTTCTCGCGACCCTGACGGCGGCGCCGCTCTACGTCCTCGGCGGATATCCGTTGGTCGGATGGGTCAGCGTCGGTGCGACCGTGGTCCACGGGGGCTTCGCCCTGTTGCTGCCCGCGGCACCCAAGGTCGAGGAGGCCGACGAGACCCTCGACGTCGCGGACGAACGCCGGGGACTCGCGGCCCGGTACGCCGCGATGCTGCGTGCCGGCCTCGGCGAGGTGACGCGGGAGGCGGTGGTCCGGCGCGGAGTGCTGCTCTCGGCGGTGCTGATCGCGTTCCTGGCGTTCGACGAGTACTTCGGGCTCCTCGCCCGCGACGGTGGCACAGCGACGGCGTCCGTACCGCTGCTCGTCGCGATCACGGTGAGCGGTCAGGTGGTCGGCACAGCCCTCGCCGGACGCACGGCGTCGATGCGTGCCGTGACGATGGGGCGGGCCGTTGCCGTCGCCGCGATCCTGCTCGGCGGGGGAGCGCTGCTCGGCGGTGTCCCCGGATTCCTCGCGCTCGGCGTCGGCTACGGCATCCTCGGCAACGCGATGATCGTGTCGGAAGCGCGCGTACAGGATGCGATCACCGGTCCCGCACGCGCCACCGTCACGTCGGTGGCGGGACTGTTCGGTGAGGTGGCCGCGGTGCTGATCTACGCGGGCGTGGCCGTCGGGTCCCTGTGGCTGTCGGTCACGACGCTCGTCGCGGCACTGGCCGTTCCCGTGCTGCTGTCGGCGGTCCTGGTGCGTCGGTGGCTGCCGCCGGTCCGCACCGACGCCCCCACTGCCGGGTGAACGTACCCTTCGACGCCTCAGATGCGCCGAAGGGTGCGTTCGCCCGCCGGGGTCAGAGCTTGGTGGACCGCAGTTCGTGTCCCTTGGACGTCTTGCAGCGACCGGATTCGAGGTCCCACTGCCAGCCGTGCAGGTTGCAGGTGAGGTTGGTGCCATCGACGACGCCGAACTTCGACAGGTCGGCCTTCAGGTGCGGGCACCGACGCTGGATCTCGTACCCGCCGAGTTCGATCGACGCGGAGTCGTCGTGGGCCTCGGCGAACCAGCCGTCGGCGTACGCGATGCGCTCGTCGGTGAGGCACTTGAAGAACGTGTAGAGGAATTCGTTGTATCCGCCGACGCGCCAGGCCTCGAAGCGGGTGGACAGGAAGATGGTGTTCACCCAGTCGGGCTCGTCGTCGCGCAGCACCGTGCGCACCAATTCGGGGGCGATGCGGAAGCCGTAGCGGTACTTGCCGTCCTTCTCGCCGCGCGGACGGACGGTGCGCTGCGGGAAGTCGAGGACGACGGTCTCGTCGCCCATCACCAGGCCGACGGGGTAGCCGATGCCGTCGCAGATCAGGTCGGACTGCTTCATGATCGGCTCGAACTTCGCCTTGAGCGCCTCCAGCAGCGGCTCACCCTCGGCGGGGGCCCACGTGGCCTTCTCGGCGGCGAGGACCGGCGCCATGCGCTTCGCCATGTCCTCGATGTACGCGGCCTTGTCGGAGAAGATCTTGTCGACCTCGGCATCCGAGATCGGGTGCGTGAGCGTCAGCTCGCCGCCCTTCAGGTCCGCGGTGGACCCCGGGATCATCAGGATGCCGCCGTCGTTGCCGTGGATCCGCATCTGCTCGAGGAACGTGATCTGGTCGGGGAAGATGTTGCCCTCGTCACCCCGGTCGTCGTTGAGGTAGCGCAGGGCGTCGTCGAGGAACACCGGCGGTCCGGCGGACGGCACCACCCACGTGGCCGCGACCTGCTCGATGTAGCTGCGGCAGCGGTCCATGCCGCGCTGACGCTTCTGCTTGCCGAAGTTGGCCTTCGTCTTGGTGGGGATGTCGTAGACCATCGGGTACCAGATGGCGCCCGAGTACTGCAGCAGGTGGATGTCGATCTTGCCGAACTCGTCGTGCAGGACGTCCATGTCGACGGGTCGTGCGTCGTTCATGTTGAAACACGTGGTCTCGCCGTCGGACACCACGAGACCCGAGTCGCCGATCGGACCGTCCGCGGGGGCGCGCAGCGCGATGATCATGACGTCGAGGTCGCCCTTGGGGCCGGTGACCTTGTGCTTGACGGAATCCTCGGTCTCGAAGAACTTGTGGAAGCCCAGCGCCTCGAGTTCACGCTTGAGGTCCGGCACCGGGTAGTCGGGGAGCAGCACCGTCGCGTCCTTGTTGACGTGCTTGCTCAGGTTCTCCGGGTCGAAATGATCCTTGTGCAGGTGCGACACGTACAGGTAGTCGCAGTTGCCCAGGGCGTCCCAGTCGAGCTGGGTGTTGTCCGGGAACGGGAACCAGGACCCGAAGTACGCGGGGTTCACCCAGGGGTCGCACAGGATCGAGCCTGCCTCGGTCTGGATGTGGAATCCGGCGTGTCCGACGCTGGTGACCTGCACTGGTATGCCTCCTGGGAGCTGAGCGACTGTTCCAGAGTAGGCGGTCCCCCCAGGTGAGTGGCAATGCGCGCTCCAGCACACCATGCCACTCACGTGCGGTCAGGTCACTTCGCCCAGGCAGTAGCCGTCGGGGCCGATGGACAGCGTGAGCTGCCTGGTGTTCGTCACACCGGACACGTCGGTGACGGGAACGGACACTTCCAGGTAGTCGCCGCGGACCGGAGTGGCGGTCATCGCGTCGGCGGCGAACGCCGTCGTCCCGGCGAGGACGTCGGGGTCGAGCTGGAGCGGCGGCCTGCCACCGGTGCCCGTGCCGGACGGGTCCCAGGGGCTGAAGCCGGGGCAGATCAGCGGGTAGGCGGTCTCGGTGTCTGCCCTGTTCACCGGCGCGCCCGACTCCCGAGACAGGAATCGGGTGACGGCGTACTCGGCGTCGGCGGGGGTGTAGAAGTCGACGGTCCCGGCGGGGTGGACGTGCGGGCAGGCGTAGCCGGACGCGATCTCGCTGCGTTTGACGGACACCGTGGTGCCGCCGCCGGTCCACGACACCGCGAACTGTCCGTCGACGCCGGGTTGCGCGAGGGCCCCGAGGATCGCGGACGTGTCGGCGTACTGGTCGGCGGCCTGGGCGGGCGGCAGCGTCCAGCATTTCGCGGGGACGGTGTCGGGTCGGGTGACCAGGTCGGTGGCCCAGGCGCGGACGGCGTCGACCGCTGCGGGGTTGCCGGGCACGTCGCCGACGATCACCTGCGGCACCGGGGCAGGCGGCGTGGTGGTCGTGGGCCCGGCGGCGGATGTGGGCGCGGAAACGGTATCGGCCGGAGGTTCCTCCGTCGGGATGCCGGACTGCGAATCGCACGCCACCCCCGCGCCGAGGATCACCGCGACGACCGGCGCGATGAGCGCCCTCCTGCCCATGCCAGCCATCTCCAGCGCGCCCTTTCTCTCGACTCCCCACCGAAAGTCCGTCCCCGACGGCGGGCCAGATCGCGGATACCCGGCTACGCTAGCCGATTGTGGAACCCGTCTACCGAACCGTCATCGGCATCGCCCGCACCGTATTCGCCCTCGAGGGCCTGAAGTTCACGGTCAAGGGCGATCAGCACATTCCGTCGACGGGTGGGGCGGTGATCGCGATCAATCACACCGGCTACATGGACTTCACCTACGCCGGACTTCCGGCCCGCCGGGTGAAGCGGTACGTCCGCTTCATGGCGAAGAAGGAAGTGTTCGACAACAAGATCTCGGGCCCGATCATGCGCGCGCTCAAGCACATTCCGGTCGACCGGGCCGCCGGCGCGGATTCGTACAAGGCGGCCGTCGACTTCCTGCGCCGCGGCGAATTGGTGGGTGTGTACCCGGAGGCCACCATCAGCCGGAGCTTCGAGATCAAGGAATTCAAGTCGGGTGCCGCGCGCATGGCGATCGAGGCGAATGTGCCGATCATCCCGGTGGTCATCTGGGGGGCGCAGCGGGTGTGGACCAAGGGGTTCCCGAAGCGGCTGGGCCGCACGAACACTCCCATCTCGATCGCCGTCGGTGAGCCGATCCAGCCGTTCGAACCCGCGGCCGAGCTGACCGCGAAGCTGCATGCCACGATGACGACGATGCTCGCCGACCTCCAGCAGGGCTACGACCACCCGGCGGGCGAGTACTGGGTGCCCGCGCGCCTCGGTGGCAGCGCGCCGACACTCGACGAAGCGAACAAGATGGACGCCGCCGACGCCGAGGCGAAGGCACAGTCCCGTCGGGCCCGGGAGACCGGTAGCTAGAGGGTGGCGGTGGAGCCGGTCTATACGGCTGTCGAGTCGACGGCCAAGGCGTTGTCCCTGTTCCAGGGATTGAGGATGACGCGAGTCGGCCTGGACAACATCCCCACCGAGGGTGGTGCGGTGCTCGCGGTCAATCACACCGGCTACCTGGACTTCGTCCAGCTGGCACTGGCGGTCGGTGCGGTGGACCGCAAACTGCGGCTCATGGCCAAGGCCGAACTCGCGAACAACACGGTGATGGCGTTCCTGATGCGCGGGTGCGGGGTCATCCCGGTCGACCGGACCGCAGGCGCGGGCGCGTACCTCGCTGCGGTGGACCGGCTGCGCGAGGGCGAATTGGTGGGTGTGTACCCGGAGGCGACCATCAGCCGGAGCTTCGAGATCAAGGAACTGAAGTCGGGTGCGGCGCGCATGGCGATCGACGCCCGGGTGCCGCTCGTGCCCGTCATCGTGTGGGGCGCTCATCGGATCGCCACCAAAGGGCAGCCGAGACAACTTGGGCGGCATCGGTTCCCGGTGACAGTCGAGGTCGGCCGGCCGATCGAGCCGCGGGAACCGGCGGAGGCCCTCACCGAGACCCTGCACACGGAGATGGACACCATCCTGCGCCGGGTGCAGGACGGATTCGACCATCCGGCGGGAGCGTACTGGGTGCCCCGGCGACTCGGCGGCAGCGCGCCGACCATCGAGGAGGCCACCGAGATGGACCGCCGCGAAGCCGAGGAACGGCGGGCCCGGTAACGGCCGCCCGGCGGCGCCGCGGACTCGGCAGGCAGAATAGCTGGGTGAGCCCAGACCGACCGAGCCTTGTAGCGTCCGATGTCGACGGCACCCTGATCGGGGAGGACGAGCGCATCAGTGCCCGCACCCGCGACGCCGTCGCGTCGGTGGTCGCGTCGGGAACCCCTTTCGTGCTGGCCACCGGCCGGCCCCCGCGCTGGATCCATCCCGTGGTCGAGGGCCTCGGCTACGCGCCGCTCGCCGTCTGCGCGAACGGCGCCGTCATCTACGACAGCGACAGCGACCGCGTGCTCAGCTCCGCGACCCTCGACGTCGACACCCTCACGTGGCTGTCGGAGATCGCGCTCCGCGTGCTGCCCGGCGCCGGGCTCGCGGCGGAGCGTGTCGGGGTGAGCGCCCACGACGCCGCGACACCGCAGTTCGTGAGTTCACCCGGCTACCAGCACGCCTGGCTCAACCCCGACAACACCGAGATGTCCGAGAACGAGGTCGTCGCGGCCCCCGCGGTGAAGCTGCTGATCCGGGTGCCGGAAATGTCCAGTCAGGCGATGGTCGACGCGCTGGCGCCGCACATCGGTCGCCGGGCCGATGTCACGTTCTCCACCGACAACGGGCTGATCGAACTGTCGGCGTCGGGAATCACGAAGGCGTCGGGTCTCGCGCTGGTGGCGGAACGACTCGGCGTGACGGCGTCGCACATCGTGGCCTTCGGTGACATGCCCAACGACATTCCGATGCTGAACCTCGCGGGCCGGGGTGTCGCCGTCGAGAACGCGCACCCCGACGCCAAGGCCGCCGCCGACGAAGTGACGGCCACCAACTGGGACGACGGAGTCGCGAAAGTACTCGAGCGCTGGTGGTCCTGAGACCACCAGCGCCCGGGAGGGTGAAACCCGATCAGCCGGCCGGAACCGGTGCCGGTTCGACGGGAGCGGGAGCGGGCGCGGGAGCCGGTTCGGGTGCCGGAGCCGGAGCGGGCTCGGCCGGAGCGGGCGGAACCTGAGCCGGGTCCGCGGGCGGTGCGACGGGGGCCGCGGCATCGACCCGGGCACCGTTCTTGTAGGCCTCCGCGTAGGTGTCGTTGTAGGTCTTCAACACCTTGGTGACTATGCCGGTGATCTCGTTGAAGATCAGCGAACCGTTCTCGAAGTCGGTGCGCAGACCGCCCGGGATCGGGTACTCGTCACTGGTCGGCAGGCCCAGTTCGCCGTTGTCGGCTCCGAGGTTCTGCCACGTCTTGAAGATCTGTCCGAGGACCGCCCACACACCGCCGTTGGGCGAGGTGAAGATGGCGCCGTTGGCGAACTGTGCGCCCGAGTTACCGGCCTTGGCCTGCAGCAGTCCGGTGATGGCCTGGCCGAGCCGGCCGGTGTCGCCGCCTTCCGCCACCCACTTCTGGGCGACCGGCGACGGGTCGGTGAGCCGCAGCAGTTCGTTGACCAGGGCGGGGATTCCGGCGCCGAGGCTGGCGCTGGCGTCCGTGCCGGGACCGCCGGACGGCGCCGGAGCCTCACCCGAGGGTGCGTCCGAAGCCAGCGACGCGTTGCCGCCGCCGAGGTTGGCCGCCGCGATCTGCCGGATCTCGTCCATGTGTGAGTACGCCGCGTCTCCGGGGCAGGACGTGTTGCCGACGTCGCGGTGCGCGAAGATCACCGGGAGATCGACGGCCTCACCCTCCGCGTAGGGCGTGAATTCGGTGCCCTCGGAGTACATCGTCGTCTCACCGAGTGGGTCGAGTCCGGCCTTGCCGAGCTTCCAGCCCAGGAACTTGCCGACGGCGTCGAGGGTGACCTGCGGCGGATCCTCGGACGAGAAGTCGCCCATCATCGCGACTCCGGTGGTGTTCTCGTTGAACCCGCCGGCGTGCGCGCCCTGGACCGGACGGTCGAGACCGCCTGCGCGACCCTCGAAGATCTGGCCGTATTTGTCGACCAGTGCGTTGTATCCGATGTCGCACCAGCCGAGCGTCTGCGCGTGGTACGCGTAGATCGCCCGGACGATCTCGGCCGATTCGGCCTTCGAGTAGTCGTTGGCTCCCGCGGTGTGGTGCACGGTGGCGCCGCCGATGAAGTCGTCGTAATCGGGGTCCTGGCACCGGATGGACTCGTCGGCGCCCCACTGCTGGCGGCTGATGACCTTGGGACCGCCGCTGTCGAGGGGGCTCGCGATGTCGCCGAGCGTCGCGTCGCCGGGACCACTGCCCGGTTCGATGAGCACGGCCGTGACGTCGTCGGCGCCCGCGCGTGCCGGCTGCTGCCGCAACGGCGTGTTGACGGCGGCAGGGGTGTAACCGAGCGGTGCGGCCCCGTCCGCGGCGGGAGCAGGGGCTGCGGGTGCCGGGGCGGGAGCGGGCACCGCGTCGGGCGCGGGTGCGCCTGCCGGTGCAGGGATCGAGGTGGGGGTCAGGATCTGGATCGCCTTCGTCAGCCCGACGTAGACGGGTTCGGTGGCGACCTTGCCGTCCGACGCCGTCTTGTCCGTGCGACGCGTGTCGATCATGTCGGGGGAGACCCACTGTCCCCACGTTCCGTCGGCCTGCAGCGCCCGGACCTTCGACTCCGCGGACGCGAGGGTCTCGGAGGTGAGCGCCACCATGCTGAACGGGGTGTCGCGGGACAGTTCCTTGACGATCGTGCCGGGCTGCTGATCGGCCGGGGGCAGGATCGCGGGGTCGGAGACGTCGCCCGGGGCGGGGAGCTTCAGCGGGATCTGCAGGTTCGGGATCTGGATTCCGCCCGGGAGCTGCACGTTGCTGGGGATGTGGAGGTACGGCGGGATCTTCAGGTTCCGGAGGTCGCCGATGTTGACGTCGGGCAGGTTCAGCCCGGTCAGTTCCTTCAGCGGAATCACGATGTCGGGAATCTGCGACAGCACGACCTGCGCGATCTCGGTGGACACTGCCGAGTTGGAGGTTTCGTTCGTGGATTTGACGTCGGAGGGTGCGCTACTGATGCCGTAGACCGCAACGGGACTTGCGACAGCCAGAGCGGCGACAGCCCCGAGGACAATCGAGGGCTTCGGTCGACGGTGCGGCAAGGGGGACTCTCCTCAGTTGTAGTTTCCTGCGAGCGACCTCGCGTGTCTGCAACTCGTGATGCTCATGTGACTGAAGAGACTGTTGTTGCTAACTCCAACCACTCTTGCCACACTAGTCACACAGGTCCATAACGCTCAACCTTACATTGAGACTTTATCCCGAATTTCTCGGACCCGCTGAGACGAGGTGCACGCCCCGTCTCAGCGCTCGTTGTTCAGCGATGAGGAGTGCAGTGATGGCGAAGACCGAATTCGGGGTTCGTGCAGGTAGACCTGCCTGGACCCGCAGGAGGCGGTACATCGCGGGCCCTCCAGCCCCGCGCGGATTCACGGCCAGACTTCTGCGCGCGTCGGCGCTCGGCATCGCACCCGTCCTCGTCGTCGGCGCCGTCACCGGCGTCGTCGTGCACGTGCGCTCCTCCGGCCAGGACGTCCGGGAAACCGTCGCCTCCGACACGCCGTACACGCTCTCCGGGCACGGCAACGGCCACGGCCGCGGGATGGGCCAGTGGGGCGCCTACGGATACGCGAAAGATCAGGGATGGGCGGCCGAGCGCATCCTCGGCCACTACTACGGCGGCACCACACTCGGCACCCTCGCCGACGCACAGATCAGCGTCCGGCTGCAGGCGCGTGACGATCAGCCGCTCGACGTCTACTCCGACGCCGGCGCCGTCGTCGCCGGCAAGCCCGTCGGACCGGGAGAGGCCGTCCACCTCACGCCGACCGCCGACGGCGGCGCCAACGTCGTGGTGACGCGCGGATGTGCCGGCGAGGTCCTGTGGCAGGACGCCACCGACCATCCGTGGGTGGACCCGGTCGACCTGACCCCGGACCGTCCCGCGAACGAGCACTTGAAGCTGTGCGCCGGTGACACCCCCTACCGCGGCGCGCTCGGGGTCGCGCTCGACGGCGCCGCCGTCCGCACCGTCAACGTCCTCGACATGGACGACTACCTCCTGGGCGTCGTGCCCGCCGAGGCGAAAGCCGGCTGGGCCGACACCGGTGGGGCCGAGGCGCTTCGGGCGCAGGCCGTCGCGGCCCGCTCCTACGCTGCCGCCGAGAACCGGGAAGAGTACGCGAAGACCTGCGACACCCAGAGCTGCCAGGTGTACGGGGGTTCCGCGAAGGAAGACCCGCGGACCACCGACGCCGTCCGTTCTACCAAGGGCACCATCCTGACGAAGGACAACAAGCCCGTCGCCGCCGAATTCTCCTCGTCCACAGGCGGATACACCGCGGGCGGCGAGTTCCCGGCCGTCGAGGACCAGGGCGACACCGTGTCACCGAACCACGACTGGACGGTGACCCTCACCGCGGGCGACATCGCGTCCGCGTTCAACGTCGGAGACCTCGAATCGTTCGAGGTGGTCACCCGCAACAACTTCGGAGTCGACGGCGGACGCGTCACCGGTGTGAAGGTGGTCGGATCGTCGGGCACCGCCGAGGCGACGGGCGCCGAGGCGCGGTCGAAGCTGAAACTCAAGTCCGACTGGTTCACGGTCGGTGACGGGCTCGGCGTCCCCGCACCGCCTTCCGCCCCCGAACCCGAGTCCACCCTCGCGTCCGCGGGTGAGGACGAGGACACCGTCGGCACCACCGAGGGTTCGCCGATCGCCGAGAAGTACAAGGAACTCGGCGGCGTCAACAGCACGCTGGGAGCGCCGATCGGTCCCGAGATGATGCTGCCGTCGGAGGCGGGGAAGTTCCGGATGTACACCAACGGAACCATCATCTGGACCAAGAAGCTGGGCGCGCAGGTGATCGACGCCAGCGTGCTGCGCGAGTGGTTACCGACGGGCGGCAGTTAGGCCGGGCAGAGCGGACCGGTTCCCTCGAGCACGGCGAGCATCCCGTCGACGGACTCGCCCCAGCCGAAGTCCTCGGCCCGCCGTCGGGCCGACGCCCGGCGCGTGCGTGAGGGGATCGCGAGTATGCCGCTCACCGCTTCGGCGAACGCGGGACCCCGGTCCCGGGCCAGGGCGCCGCAGCCGGGTGTGATGATCTCGGCGAGCGCCGACGACTGTGACGCGACCACCGGGGTGCCCGCCGCGAGCGACTCGAGCGCCGACAGGCAGAACGTCTCGTGCGGTCCGGGCGCCAGCGACACGTCCGCCGACGCGAACAGCGACGCCAGGCGGCCCTTGTCGCTGATGAAACCGGTGAAGTGCACGGGGAGCCCGCGGGCCCGGTACTGCAGCGCCTCACGCCGCGGGCCGTCCCCGGCGATGACCAGCCGGGCGTCGTGGCCCTGCCGCCGCAGCAGCCGGACGGCGTCGATGCTCCGTTCCACCTGTTTCTCCACCGACAGCCGGCCGCAGTGCAGAAGGAAACGTTGCGCCGGGTCGGCGAACGAGTCGCGCATCACCTGGTCGTGTTTGCCGGGATGGAACATCGTGAGGTCCACACCGAGCGGGACCCGGTGCAGATTGGGGGCCCCGATCCGGGTGAACTCCTCGCTCGCGAAGTCCGTCGTGCAGACGACGGCGTCGTAATTGCGGGCCATCCGGCGGTTCGCGATATCGGCCCAGCCGCGGGCCACTCGACGCGGAGCGAGTTGGCCGAGCAGCCGGTCGAGGCGTTCGTGTGACACGACCACACTGCGCACCCCACGGGTGCGGGCCCAGCCCCCGAAACCGCGCAGAGTGAGCCGGTCGGACACCTCCAGGACGTCGGGTCGCAGACCGCTGACGACGTCGGCCACCCGCCGCGGATTGACCACGCGATAACCCCCGGTCGCGGGGATGGTGGGAGCAGACCGCGTGATCCGCAGGACCCCACTCGGCAGCAGCTCCTCGCAGTCGCGCTGACCTGGGACGACGAGGACCACCTCGTGCCCGCGTTCGACGTACCCCTGACCCCAGTTGTGGAGGGCGGTGCGAAGCCCACCCGACCGCGGTCCGTAGAAGTTCGCCAGCTGGACGATGCGCACCCGCTCATGAAGCGCGATCGCCGCGTCGGCGGGAACAACGAGGTCTGCAGAACCGGTGAATACAGGGAGAACTCCTCGTGCGTGCCGAGGGGGTCCTTGCCCCCCTTGGCCGCGCACGGGCGGCGGAGTCGCTTACCCTGGTTCATCGTGACCGCTGCAACCCCAGAGACAACCGCCCCTGGCCGGTACGACCTCATCGTCGTCGGCTCCGGATTTTTCGGACTGACCGTCGCCGAGCGTGCAGCAACACAGCTGGGTAAGCGTGTGCTGGTGCTCGACCGTCGTCATCACCTGGGCGGAAACGCCTATTCGGAGGCCGAGCCCGAGACCGGCATCGAGATCCACAAGTACGGAGCGCACCTGTTCCACACCTCGAACAAGAGGGTGTGGGACTACGTCACCCAGTTCACCGAATTCACGAACTACCAGCACCGCGTGTTCGCGCTGCACAAGGGGCAGGCGTACCAGTTCCCGATGGGGCTGGGCCTGGTGTCGCAGTTCTTCGGGCGCTACTTCACCCCGGACGAGGCGCGGAAGCTGATCGCCGAGCAGTCCAGCGAGATCGACTCGGCGTCCGCGTCCAACTTGGAGGAGAAGGCGATCTCCCTGATCGGGCGGCCGCTGTACGAGGCGTTCGTGCGCGACTACACCGCCAAGCAGTGGCAGACGGACCCCAAGAACCTGCCCGCGGGCAACATCACCCGCCTGCCGGTGCGGTACACGTTCGACAACCGCTACTTCAACGACACGTACGAGGGCCTGCCCGTCGACGGCTACACCGCGTGGCTCGAGAACATGGCGAAGGACCCGAAGATCGAGGTCCGGCTCGAGACCGACTGGTTCGACGTCCGCGACGACCTGCGCGCCGAGAGCCCCGACGCCCCCGTCGTCTACACCGGCCCCCTCGACCGCTACTTCGACTACTCCGAGGGCGAGCTGGGCTGGCGCACCCTCGACTTCGAGACCGAGGTGCTCGAGACCGGCGACTTCCAGGGAACCCCGGTCATGAACTACAACGACGCCGACGTGCCCTTCACCCGGATCCACGAGTTCCGCCACTTCCACCCGGAGCGGGACTACCCGAAGGACAAGACGGTCATCATGCGGGAGTTCTCGCGGTTCGCGGAGAGCAAGGACGAGCCGTACTACCCGATCAACACTCCCGACGACCGCGCGATGCTCGCCGCCTACCGCGACCGCGCGAAGGAGGAGATGGCGTCGAACCAGGTTCTGTTCGGCGGCCGTCTCGGCACCTACCAGTACCTGGACATGCACATGGCGATCGCCAGCGCGCTGTCGATGTTCGACAACTCCCTGCGTCCGCACTTCGAATCCGGTGCGGCCCTGGTGGGGGATGCCGAATGAGCGCCCGACATCTGCTCGAATCCGAGAAGGTCACCGAGGACGCCCCGTTACTGGGCAAGTCGCTGCTGCAGCGGGTGATCCTGCCGCGTGCCGGCGAGCCGCTCGACGTCCGCACCCTCTACCTGGAGGAGGCGAAGACCAACAGTCGTCGCGCGCATTCGCTCTCGCGCACCTCGCTGTCGGTCGGCGCCGAGGCGGAGGCGTCGTTCTGCACCTACTTCAACGCGTTCCCGGCCAGCTACTGGCGCCGGTGGAGCACCCTGAACTCCGTGGTGCTGCGTCTCGAGCTGTCGGGGCACTGCCGCATCGACGTGTACCGCTCGAAGGCCGACTCGTCGCGCATCCACGTCGAAGGCCGCGAGTTCCAGGACGGTGACGCCGCGCTGGAGTTCGAGATCGAACTCGCCCCGTTCGAGGACGGCGGCTGGATCTGGTTCGACATCACCACCGACACCGAGGTCGTGCTGGAGAGCGCCGGCTGGTACGCGCCGGTCGACGCCCCCGGTGAGGCCACCGTCGCCGTCGGCATCCCCACGTTCAACCGGCCCACCGACTGCGTCAAGGCGCTGACGGCGCTGGCGTCCGACGAACTCGTCATGGACGTGGTCAAGGCCGTCATCATTCCGGACCAGGGCACCCGCAAGGTCAAGGACGAGCCCGGCTTCACGGAGGCGGCCGAAGCGCTCGGCGACCGGCTGGCCATCCACGACCAGGCGAACCTCGGCGGGTCCGGCGGTTACAGCCGGATCATGTACGAGGCGCTGAAGACCACCGACTGCCAGCACATCCTGTTCATGGACGACGACATCGAGATCGAACCCGACTCGATCCTGCGCGCGCTGGCGATGTCGCGGTTCGCGAAGTCGCCGATGCTCGTCGGCGGGCAGATGCTGAACCTCCAGGAGCGCAGTCACCTGCACTCGATGGGCGAGGTCGTCGACCGCAGCATCTTCATGTGGACGGCCGCCCCGAACGTCGAGTACGACCACGACTTCTCCCGCTACCCGCTCAGCGACCGCGAGAACTCCCGGCTGCTGCACCGCCGGATCGACGTCGACTACAACGGCTGGTGGATGTGCATGATCCCGCGGCAGGCCGCCGAGGAACTCGGTCAGCCGCTGCCGCTGTTCATCAAATGGGACGACGCCGAATACGGCCTGCGTGCCCGGGATGCCGGCTACCCGACCGTGACCATGCCCGGTGCCGCGATCTGGCACATGGCGTGGAGCGACAAGGACGACGCCATCGACTGGCAGGCGTACTTCCACCTCCGTAACCGGCTCGTCGTCGCGGCCCTGCACATGCCGGGCAACGGCCGCGGACTCGTGATCAACACCGTCAAGGCCACGATCAAGCACCTGCTGTGCCTCGAGTACTCGACCGTCGCGATCCAGAACCAGGCCATCGCCGACTTCCTGCAGGGCCCCGAGCACATCTTCGAACTGCTCCCGACCGCGCTCGGTAACGTCCACGCGATGCGCAAGGAGTACCCGGACGCCGTCGTGCTGCCGTCGTCGACGAGCCTGCCGCTGCCCTCCGGTGAGGAAGTCGGCGCGGTCGGCCTGCCGACGAACCCGCTCGCGAAGATCGTGCGTCTCGGCAAGGGCCTGGTCCACAACGTGAAGCCCGCGCACGAGCAGCACCACGAGCGTCCCCAGCTCAACGTGCCCACCATCGACGCGCGGTGGTTCCTGCTGTCCCAGGTGGACGGCGTCACCGTCACCACCGCGGACGGGCGAGGAGTCGTCTACCGCAAGCGCAACCCCAAGCTGGCGCTCGCGCTGCTGAAGGAAGCGATCCGGTTGCGCCGTGAACTGGCCCAGCGGTTCCCCGAGCTCAAGCGCGAGTACCAGGACGCCGTTCCTGCCCTGACCAGCAAGGAGAGGTGGGAACGTGTCTTCGGCATCCAGTGAGATTCACATCCTGCACACCGTCCAGTCGACGATCGCGAGCCGTCCCGGCGTCGTCTCGACCGCCCGGGGTATGTCGCACTTCGGTGAGCACGCCCTCGGGTGGGTGGCCGTCGCCGGCATCGGCGCGGCACTCGACAAGCCTCGTCGCCGGCAGTGGGCGGGAGTCGCGGTGGGTGCCGTCGGCGCCCACGCGGCCTCGATCGTGATCAAACGCATCGTCCGCCGCCCCCGGCCGAACGACCCGTCGATCCAGGTCAACGTGTCGACGCCCAGCAAATTGAGCTTCCCGTCGTCGCACGCGACGTCCACGACAGCGGCTGCCGTGCTGCTCGGCCGTCTCACCGGGCTACCCTTGCCTGCGTTGTTGGTACCGCCGATGCTGCTCTCCCGGCTCGTTCTGGGAGTGCACTACCCGACCGATGTGCTCGCCGGATCTGCCCTGGGGGCCGCCTCTGCGGTCGCGGTGCTGAAGGCCGAGCAGAAGTTTGGAGAGAAATGAGCGAGGAACCGGCCGTCGTCACCGGACCCCCGACATCCCTGGCGGCAGGCATCGTCAAGGCCGTCCGCCCGCGTCAGTGGGTCAAGAACGTCCTGGTCCTCGCAGCTCCCGTCGCCGCGGGCACGGCGACGGAATCCGACGTCCTGCTTCCCGTCGCACTCGCCTTCGTGGTGTTCTGCATGGCAGCGTCCGGCATCTACCTCGTCAACGACGCGATGGACGTCGAGGCGGACCGCGCGCACCCCACCAAGCGATTCCGCCCCATCGCGGCCGGTGTGCTGCCCGTCAACCTGGCGTTCGGCATGGCGGTCGTGCTGCTCGGCGGGTCCATCGCCCTGTCGTTCCTCGCCAACTGGCAGCTGGCGGTCGTGATGGCCGTCTACATCGGCATCCAGCTGGCCTACTGCTTCGGTCTCAAACACCAGGCCGTCCTCGACATCTGCATCGTCTCGTCCGGGTTCCTGCTGCGCGCCATCGCAGGCGGTGTGGCCGCCGAGATCGCGCTGTCGCAGTGGTTCCTGCTGGTCATGGCTTTCGGTTCGCTGTTCATGGCGGCCGGTAAGCGATACGCCGAACTGCAGCTCGCCGAGCGCACCGGCGCGAAGATCCGCAAGTCCCTGGAGAACTACACCACGACGTACCTGCGTTTCGTGTGGACGCTCAGCGCCACCGCGGTCGTGCTCTGCTACGGACTGTGGGCGTTCCAGCAGGACGACCTGAAGGCCACCAACTGGTACGCCATCTCCATGGTGCCGTTCACCATCGCGATCCTGCGTTACGCCGTGGACGTCGACGGCGGCGAGGCGGGGGAGCCCGAGGAGATCGCGCTGGGCGACCGCGTGCTCCAACTCCTCGCGATTGCCTGGATCGGAGTGGTGGGTGTCGCTGTCTACCTCGTCTGACTTGGTAGGAGGCGCCGAGGACTCGGACGCCGCCGCGGAGCGGACCACCGAACGCCACCGGAAGGCCATCCTCTCGAGGGTGGTCTTCCTCGGGGGTGTGGCCATCTCGGCTCTCCTGATGTTCTGGGGTGCCTGGGAACGGCGATGGATTGCCGACGACGGTCTGATCGTGCTGCGCACGGTCCGCAACCTCCTCGCAGGCAACGGTCCGGTCTTCAACTCGGGTGAGCGTGTCGAGGCCAACACCAGCACCGCGTGGACATACATCGTCTACGCGTTCAGCTGGCTCTCCCAGGCCCGGCTCGAATACGTCGTCCTGACGATCGCGCTGATCCTGTCCACGGCGGCGATCGTGCTCGCCATGTTCGGCACCGCGCGCCTGTACCGCGGTGGGTCCTTCGCCGGCGGCGGCACGCTGTTGCTGATGCCCGCCGGTGTGCTCGTGTACATCGCGGTGCCCCCGGCCCGCGACTTCGCGACGTCGGGTCTCGAAAGCTGCCTGGTCATCTTCTGGATCGCGCTGCTCTGGCTGCTGCTGGTCCGATGGAGTCAGGCCACCGCTCCGTCCACCACCTCGGTGCTCGTTCTCTCGTTCATCGCGGGCATGGGGCCCCTCGTGCGCCCCGAGCTGGCGATCCTGGGTGTGCTGTCGCTGGCCATGATCTTCCTCGCTCCCGGTCTCACCTGGGTGGTGCGGGTGGCGATGGTGTTCGTCGCCGGCATCGTCCCGGTGGGCTATCAGATCTGGCGAATGGGCTATTACGCCCTCCCGTACCCCAACACCGCGGTGTCGAAGGACGCCGGCGGCGCCAAGTGGTCGCAGGGTTTCGCCTACCTCTGGAATCTGCTCGGCCCGTACCTGCTGTGGCTACCGCTGGTCTTCCTTTTCGCCGGCGCCGTGATCGCCTGGCGCGGCCGGGACAAGTCCATCGAAGATGGTGTTCGTCACACCGAAGGAAATCGGCTGACGCGCCTGCGCGGATGGCTGCGGACGCAGAATGCCGTCGTCGTGTTCATTCTCGCGAGCGGGCTGATCCTCGGTCTGTACTCGTTGCGCGTCGGCGGCGACTTCATGCACGGCCGCGTTCTTCTCCCCGTTCTGTTCTGTTTCATCGTTCCCGTCGCCGTAATTCCGGTGCGAATTCCGGACCGGGCGGCGTGGGGGCGTAATGGGGAATCGTCGATTTTCCTCGCAATGGCTTTCCTGTGGGCCGGCACCGTCGTGTGGGCGTTTTTCGCGTCGAACACGACGGGAATGCCGGAAGGTGTCGTTATCGGACGTTCCGGAATTGTCGACGAACGCGCCTTCTACGTTCTCAACACCGGTCATGCGCACCCGATTCGCGCGGACGATTATCTGGACTACCCGCGGATGCGCGCCATGGTGCAGACCATCTCGGACACCCCGGACGGCGGCCTGCTCATCCCGTCCGCCGATTACACGTACTGGTTCGTCGTTCCTCCACCCCTTCCGATCCCGGACGGCGGCGCAGGTCACACGGTGTACTTCCTGAACCTCGGCATGACGAGCATGAACGTCGGTCTCGACGTGCGTGTGCTGGACCAGATGGGTCTCGCCTACCCGCTCGCGGCGCACACCGAGCGGTTGGACGACGGCCGTATCGGGCACGACAAGAACCTGTACCCCGACTGGGTCGTGGTGGACACGGGAATGATCGACAAGCACCCGTGGATGCCCGGATTCCTCGATGAGGAATGGGTGACCGAGGCGCGGGTCGCGCTCACGTGCCCCGAGACGCAGGACCTGCTGACGTCGTATCGGTCGGAACTGACGTGGCCGCGATTCAAGCAGAATTTCAAGGATGCGCTGCATTTCGCGAGTTATCGATTCGAACGAGTGCCCGCATATGAAATTCAGCGGTGCAATCTCGAGCCGCCGTTCCCGGAACCTGCCAAATAGGGCGAACCGGGCGGGGCGTGGGTCACCAGGGCGTCCCGGGTAGATCTCGATGTCGGAACATCAGATCTCGTTTGTGTAACGCAGGAACTGTCGGCGACGATGTACGTCGATGATGAGTCATCGTGACGGTGGTCTGGGAAGTTCCCTGGAAAGCGCTCCGTGAGCGTTTGTCAGAGAAGTTCGTGTGACATACAGTCCACCGAGCGCAGTGTGACTTGGAAGAGGTCCGCTGCCGACCCGGCTTCATGCCCGGGCCGGCAGGTCGCCTGTTCCCCGACGGAATCCGCCGGAGCCGCCCAGTGGCGGAGTCCGCAGACGAAGAGAGTGAGCAGTATTCATGCGTTTTGCCAGACCGAGGTTGTCTCAGCGCCTCAAGCAGCGTGCGATGGCCATCGGAGCCGTCGCATTGGTACTGCCTATGGGCGCAGGAATCGCTGGTGGAGCCGTCGCCGCAGCAGCACCGACGCACGCGGGTCCCGCCAAGACCGCGCCGGCCGGTGGCTACGAGGAACTGTGGGTTCCCTCTTCCATGGGACCGATCAAGGTCCAGGTCCAGTGGGCAGCCCGCGGCGGTAGCGCCGCCCTGTACCTGCTCGACGGACTGCGCGCCCGCAACGACCGCAACGCGTGGAGTTTCGAGACCAACGCGTTCGACCAGTACCGCAACGACAACGTGACCCTGGTCATGCCCGTCGGTGGCGAGTCCAGCTTCTACTCCGACTGGTACTCGGCGAGCAACTTCAACGGTCAGCCCGTCACGTACAAGTGGGAGACGTTCCTGACGCAGGAACTGCCCGACTTCCTGGCCAACTACGGCGTCTCGCGCACCAACAACGCCGTCCTCGGCCTGTCGATGGGTGGCAGCGCCGCTCTGACTCTCGCCGCGTACCACCGCGACCAGTTCAAGTTCGCCGGTTCGCTGTCCGGCTACCTGAACATCTCGGCTCCCGGCATGCGTGAGGCGATCCGCGTCGCGATGCTCGACGCCGGCCGCTTCAACGTCGACTCGATGTGGGGTCCGCCGTGGAACCCGGCGTGGCTGCGTAACGACCCGTTCGTGTTCGCGCCGCGTCTGCAGGGCCTGTCGATGTTCATCTCGGCTGCCAGCGGTCTGCCCGGTGAGTTCGACCACCCGCGCGCTCCGATCGACTACTACAACACCGCCAACGGCATGGGCCTCGAGGCTCTCGCCCTGGCCAACACCCGCGCCTTCCAGGTGCGTCTGGCCACCCTCGGTGTGCCGGCCACCTTCGACTTCCCCGCCAATGGCACGCACTCGTGGCCGTACTGGGGCTCGGAGTTGTTCAAGGCGCGCGGCCAGATCCTGGACACACTGGGCGCCTGGTGATCTGACACCACCCTCGTGGCGAATGCCGCCCCGCCGATCCGGCGGGGCGGCACTCGTGTGCTCCGGGGTGCCCGCGCCACGGCCGGAGCGTGAGGGAAAACCCAGGATTCCCTTCCCCCGAGAGTGCACAACGGAACGTTTTGTCAGTAAGGTGATCCCGTCGAGACGCCACCCGCGCAGCGAGCGCTGCGCGGGTGGCGTCTGTACGTGAGATTTTCACGAGAGTTATCGAGAGGTTGCCGCGGCCGCGGCGCGAGACGGATCAAGCGGAGGGAAGACGAGTTCATGCGTGTTGGGGGTTCGACGAGAACAAGCGGATGGGCCAGGCGTACTGCCGCCGCAATTGCTCTGGCGGTCGCACTGCCGCTGGGCGTGACCATGGTGGGCGGCGGCGCAACCGCATCCGCCGCCTTCGACCCCGCCGCGCAGGACTTCTGGGTCGATTCCGCCATGGGCCCGATCAAGAGCCGCATCTGGCGGGCCGCCGACGGCAACACCAACCGGGTGGTCTACCTGCTCGACGGTCTGCGCGCGCAAGACGACCTGAGCGGCTGGGAGGTCAACACCGACGCGGGCCCGTTCCTCGCCTCGCAGAACATCAACGTCGTCCAGCCGGTCGGCGGGCAGTCCAGCTTCTACTCCGACTGGATTTCGAACTCGAACCTCAACGGCCAGAAGACCCCGTACAAGTGGGAGACGTTCCTCACGGAGGAACTTCGCGACGCACTGGCGAACCGCCTCGGGTTCCAGTCCACCCGTAACGGTGTCATCGGCCTGTCGATGGGTGGCAGCGCCGCCCTGACCCTCGCCGCCTACCACCCCGATCAGTTCAACTACGCGGGCTCGCTGTCCGGGTACCTGAACATCTCGGCTCCCGGCATGCGTGAGGCCATCCGCATCGCGATGCTCGACGCCGGCCGCTACAACGTCGACGCGATGTGGGGCCCGCCGTGGAACCCGGCGTGGCTGCGCAACGACCCGTTCGTGTTCGCGAACAAGCTTCGCGACAACAACACCCGCCTGTGGGTGTCGGCCGCCAACGGCATCCCCGCCCCCGGCGGAGCCGCACCGACCGGATTCATGGACGTTTTCAACGCGAGCACCGGTGCGAGCCTCGAGGCGCTGTCGCTGGCGAACACCCGTGCCTTCCAGGTCAAGATGGCGACCCTCGGCGCGAAGAACGTCACCTACAGCTTCCCGCCCCGCGGCATCCACACGTGGCGTTACTGGCAGCAGCAGATCCACGATCTGGCGGGCGACCTCGGCAACACGATCGGGTAGCTCGGAAGTAACAATTGCACCAGCTGTAACAGCGCGGCACTCCCACTCGTCTGTCGTTTGCGTGTAGAAAGAACCGGAACGCGAGGCCGTGCTCCGTGTTGGCCTCGACGCGCAGAGAGAGAGTGAACGTCATGCGAGTAGGCCTGTTCAAGGCAGAACGTCAGCGTTCGTCGGCCGGAAATGTTCGAAGGCGGACGCTGGCCTCGCTTGCCGCTGTGCTCGTGGTGCCGGTGGCGGTCGGGTTCACCCAGACCGCCACCGTCTCGGCTGCGCCGGTCGCCGCGCAGGCTCCGGTGGCCACGCAGGCTCCGGGCGGCGCGACGATCCATCACGTCGACTGGCTCACCGACCGTCGCGTGGCGATCTGGATCAACTCTCCGTCGATGGGCGTGCCGATCCAGGTGCAGATGCTGCTTGCGCGCGACTGGAACTCGAAGCCCACGGAGAAGTTTCCGTCCGTCTACATGCTCGACGGTCTCCGCGCGCAGGACAACGAGAACGGCTGGACGCTCGAGACCGACGCCGAGTCGTTCTTCGCCGACAAGAACATCAACGTCGTCCTCCCGGTCGGCGGCCAGTCCAGCTTCTACTCCGACTGGGTGGCCCAGGACAACGGTCAGAACTATCAGTGGGAGACATTCCTCACGAAGGAACTGCCCCCGATCCTCGAAAGCGACTGGCGCACCACGCAGACACGCGGCGTCATCGGACTCTCGATGGGCGGCACGTCCGCGATGTTCCTCGCGGCCCGCAACCAGGGTTTCTTCACGTTCGCCGCGTCGCTGTCGGGCATGCTCACCACCACCGCGCTCGGGATGCCGCAGGCCGTCGCGTACGCGATGAGCGACGCAGGCGGATTCGACGCGGACGCGATGTGGGGACCCCCGACCAGTTCGGCGTGGGAGGAGCACGACCCCTACCTGCTGGCCGACAAGCTCAAGGGCGTCAGCCTGTACATCTCCAGCGGTAGCGGAACCACCGGCCCGTACGACCAGCCGTCCGGAATTCCGGGCGTCAGCACCAATTACGCGGGTATGGGCCTCGAGATCCTGTCGCGGCTCACGTCGCAGACGTTCGCGACCAAGCTCAACAAGCTGGGCATCCCCGCCCAGGTCAACTACCGGCCGTCCGGCACACACTCGTGGCCGTACTGGCAGTTCGAGCTCCACCAGCTGTGGCCGCAGCTCGCCGGCGCCGTCGACGTCGAACCAGACAAGCCGGTGTGCGCCACAGGCGGTTCCATCGCCGGGGTCGCCGGCGCGAACCCGTGGATCGGCGACTGCCTGACCCCCGAGTACAGCCTCGCGGGCGGAACGGTGCAGGACTTCCGCAACGGCCGGATCTTCGCCAAGTCCGACACCGGCGCGCAGCCGGTGGCCGGCGCCATCGGCGGCGTCTACCAGGCGACCGGTGGTCCGGGTGGGCCGCTCGGCTACCCGACGACGCCCGAATTGGCCACCCCCGACGGTCGCGGCCGCTTCAACCACTTCGAGCACGGGTCCGTCTACTGGTCGCCGCAGACCGGGGCGCACGCCGTCCGCGGCGCGATCCGCGACGAGTGGGCACGTCAGGGCTGGGAGGGCGGACCGCTCGGATACCCGGTGGCCGAGGAAGTTCCGACGCCCGGCAAGGACGGCGCGGTGCAGGGCTTCGAGATCGGCGCCATGTACTTCAGTCCCGCGAACGGCACCCACCGCGTGCAGGGAATGATCATGGGCAAGTATGCCGAACTCGGTTACGAGGGCGGGTGGCTCGGCTTCCCGAAGACCAGTGAGATCGCCGTCAAGGACGGCGGCCGGTTCAACCAGTTCGAGGGCGGCAACATCTACTGGAGCCCGCTGTCGGGTGCGTGGGCCGTCGAGAACGGACCGATCTTCGACGCCTGGAAGAGCGCCGGCTACGAGGGCGGCCGGCTCGGCTTCCCGATCAGCGACAAGTTCGCCATCCCCGGCGGCGTCCAGCAGAACTTCCAGACCGGTTACGTCACAGTGATCGACAACAAGGCCGAGATTCACTGATGGCCGGATCGCAGTAGAAATCTCACTCGCAGCGGGCGGGGCCGGGTCCGGCGGACCAGGGTTCCGCCCGATCTGCGTCTGTACCCTGTCGAGAGACAACGACTTGGAAAGCAAGGACGGAAATAGATGCCGCAGCACTCACGTATCAGCACCACCTTCCGACGGACGATCGCCGTAGGCGCGCTCGCCGTCGCAGCGAGCGGATTGTTGGTCGGGTGCGGCAGCGACGATTCCACGGCGACGTCGAACCCGTCCACCAGCGCCACGACGACCGCTGCGGCGTCCAGCTCCGCCGAGAGCTCGGCGTCTGCCGCGCCCAGCGCGAGCGCCTCGGCCCCGGCCTCCGCGCCGGTGACGAGCCCGGGTGAGGCGGCGACGGCGCCGCCGGAGCAGCCCGAGGAAGTTCCGGGCGACTTCCCCGGCCCCAGCGAGGTCCCGGTCAGCGCCGAAGGCCAGAAGTTCCTCGACGCGCTGAAGGCCAAGGGCATCGAGCCGGCCGCCGACGGCACCATGGCCGTGAGCACCGCCGACTTCATCTGCCAGGCCAAGGCCGAAGGCAAGAGCGACGCCGAAGCGATGGTGTTCGTCACAGCGATGGTCGGCACCGAGGCGTCGGCTGCGGGTCAGGAACTGACCCAGGAGCAGGCGACGGCCAACGCCCAGACCTACATGGATGTCGCCCACGCGACCTACTGCAAGTAGACGTCGATGTCGTTGACCGGGCGCGGAACGCGGAAGAAGAAGAGCAGCCTCCTGCGCAAGCTGGTGGTGCTGATCGTGATCCTGCTGGTGATTCTCGTCGCAGTGATCGCGCTCTGGTATCTCCTCGCAGGGCGACTGCCCAAGCCGATCCCGACCCCGCCCGGTCCCGAGCGTCCCAACGCCCAGCCGGCCAGCTGCCCCGACGTCCAGGTGGTGGTCGTCCCGGGCACGTGGGAGTCCAGCCCGACGGACGACCCGTACAACCCGTCGGCCAACCCGGCTTCGCTGATGCTCAACGTGTCGCGGCCGCTGCAGGAGCAGTTCGAGCCGTCGCGCGCCGACGTGTACACGGTTCCGTACGTCGCCCAGTTCTCCAACCCGATCGCCTTCCCGCCGGACGGGCAGCAGTCGTACAACAACAGCCGCGGCGCGGGCACGGCCGCCACCAACGACATCCTGATCCGTCGTCACGCCGAGTGCCCGCTGACCAGCTTCCTGCTCACCGGCTTCTCCCAGGGCGCGGTCATCGCCGGCGACGTCGCGTCGAGCATCGGTGCAGGTGACGGTCCTGTTCCGGCCGATCTCGTGCTGGGTGTCGGGCTCATCGCCGACGGTCGCCGCGACCCGGCCGCCGCCACGAATGTCGGCCAGCCCGTCACCGGCGTCGGAGCCGAACTGTCGTTGGCCGGTCTGCAGATCCCCGGAATCACGATGACCGGCCCGCGCCCCGGCGGATTCGGTGATCTCACGGACCGGGCGGTCGAGATCTGCGCCCCGACGGACGGAATCTGCGACGCCCCGGCGCAGGCGTTGAAACCGAGCAACTGGATCGGAAGCGGACTACGTCTACTCGAGTACAACAACAACCCCGTCCACGCGATGTACAACTCGTACGTCGTCGACGACTCCGGCACGACGGCCACGCAGTGGATCGCCGGTTGGGCTGCCGAGAAGATAGACGCCGCCCCGACCCCGGCACACAGTTGATTTTGTGGCGGGTGGGTTCACCGTGGTCGGTGAGCCGTGAAACGTCCCAAACAGATAGGCGAGACGCGTACTGGCCGGTAGTGTGCGTTTCTCGGCACCGGTAGAGTGCTGCACTGTTGCGGCATCACCGGTGCCCGACCCCACCGATGTTCACGTCCTGAAACGCGGGCGTTTCACCACAGGAGAAGCTATTCATGAGTTCCGACGCCAGCTCGTTGCGTAAGTTCCGATTCGCGGCAGGCGGAGAGGGCAACGCGGACGAGGGCGGCGCGCGTCGGTTCGTCAAGCTTGCGCAGAAGGCCGAGGAACTCGGGTTCGACAGCTTCATGATCCCCGACCACCTGGGTAACCAGGTGGGACCGATCGCCGCTCTCGGCGCACTCGCGATCGCCACGGACAAGATCCGGCTCGGCACCGCCGTCCTGGCCAACGGCTTCCGGCACCCGGCGATCCTCGCCAAGGACGCCGCCACCATCGACGTGCTGTCGGGGGGCCGCCTCGAACTCGGCATCGGCGCCGGCTGGATGAAGGAAGAGTTCGACAAGGGCGGCATCGACTACGAGCGCCCGGGCATCCGGATCGCCAAGCTCGAGGAGACCCTGCAGATCCTCGACGTGCTGCTGCGCGGCCAGGAGTGCAACTTCGACGGCAAGTACTACCAGATCAAGGGCCTGACAGGCAGCCCGCGACCGCGGCAGGGCCCGCGTCCCCCGATTGCCGTCGGCGGCGGCGGCCCCAAGATGCTGGCGCTCGCGGCCAAGTACGCCGACATCATCTCCGTGGCGACGCCCACCAGCAAGGAAGGCAAGCTCCTGCTCTCGGGTGTCACGCTCGAGAAGACGATGGAGCGCGTCGACCGTATCCGGGAAGCTGCCGGTGACCGGTTCGACGACATCGAACTGAACTGGACGATCACCAGCATCGTCATCACCGACGACCGTGAGCAGACCGCCGAGATGGCGCTCGCCGCACTCGATCAGGGCTTCCCGCCCAACATCGAGGTCGACACGAAGCTGTCCGTCGAAGACATCCTGAGCTCGCCGTATCTCGCGATCGGAAGCTTCGAGGAGATCGCCGATCAGATACGCATGGTGCGAGAAAAGACGACAATGTCTTACGTCGGTGTGTTCCCCACACAGATGGATGCGTTCGCGCCGATCATCTCGCAACTGAAGGGCGAGTAGACGCAGCGTACCGAGGGCGGCGATGCCAATCTGTAACATATCGATGGTTTGGAATCGATGAACTTATTCGGGTGAGTGGCGAGTTACGTCATTCCCCACGAGTTGTACAAGATCCGATTCGGCGAAGGAAGTCTGGGGCGCAGTCATGCCGGTGGCATGCCTGTGTGATCGCTTCGGAGGAGATGGAATGAACGCGAAGTTCGATGATTTTATCGACGAGAAGGGCCATATCAGGCTCGACTCGGGAAGCACGCTGGTCGACTACGTCCAGCGGCACACCCGGGAGAACTCGGACGAGCTGGCATACCGCTACATCGACTATTCGCGGGACAGAGACGGCGAAGCGCAAGAGCTGACCTGGGAACAGTTCGGCCACCGCCTGCGCGCCGTCGCTGCGCGCCTCCAGCAGGTCACCAAGCCCGGCGACCGTGTCGCCGTCCTGGCGCCGCAGGGTCTCGACTACGTCATCTCCTTCTTCGCCGCCATCCACGCCGGAACGATCTCGGTGCCGCTGTTCGACCCCGACGAACCCGGCCACACCGACCGTCTGCACGCCGTCCTCGGTGACTGCAAGCCTGCCGCCATCCTCACGGCCACCTCCTCCGCCGCGGGTGTTCGACAGTTCTTCCGTTCCCTCCCCGCCGCCGAACGCCCCCGCATCATCGCCGTCGACGCCATCCCCGACAGCGTCGGCGAGTCCTGGGTGCGCCCCGAGATCGATCTCGACGACATCGCGTACCTGCAGTACACGTCCGGTTCCACCCGTGTGCCCGCCGGTGTGGAGATCACGCACCGCGCCGTCGGCACGAACGCGCTGCAGATGGTCGACTCCATCGAGCTCAACGAGAACTCGCGTGGCGTCACGTGGCTGCCGCTGTTCCACGACATGGGTCTGCTGACCGTCATCCTGCCCGCCCTGGGCGGCAAGTACATCACCATCATGAGCCCGCGCGCGTTCGTGCAGCGGCCGTACCGGTGGATCAAGGAACTGGCAGCGGTGTCCGACGGTGCGGGCACGTTCGCGGCCGCACCGAACTTCGCGTTCGAGCACGCGGCCGCCCGCGGTCTGCCGAAGAACGGTGAGAGCCTCGATCTGAGCAACGTGATCGGTCTCATCAACGGCAGCGAGCCGGTCACCACGTCGTCGATGCGCAAGTTCAACGAGGCATTCGCGCCGTACGGCCTGCCGAAGACGGCGATCAAGCCCTCGTACGGCATGGCCGAGGCCACCCTGTTCGTGTCCTCCACCCGGCACTCGGACGAGGCCCGCGTCATCTACGTCGATCGCGACGAGCTCAACGCAGGTCGCGTCGTGAAGGTGGACCAGGACGCCGAGAACGCCATCCCACAGGTGTCCTGCGGGTACGTCGCGCGCAGCCAGTGGGCCGCCATCGTCGACCCGGAGTCGCGCATCGAGCAGCCCGACGACCGGGTCGGAGAGATCTGGCTGCACGGCGAGAACATCGGCATCGGCTACTGGGGTCGCACCGACGAGACCGCCGAGACGTTCCACAACAAGCTCACCAACCGGCTCGCCGAGGGCAGCCACGCGGAGGGCACCCCCGAGGACGCCAACTGGATGCGGACCGGCGACTACGGCGTCTACATCGACGGCGAGCTGTTCATCACGGGCCGCGTCAAGGACCTCGTGATCGTCGACGGCCGCAACCATTACCCGCAGGACCTCGAGTACTCGGCGCAGGAGGCGAGCACCGCGCTCCGCCCCGGCTTCGTCGCCGCGTTCGCGGTCCCGGCCAACCAGCTGCCCGCCGTCGTGTTCGAGAACACACACTCGGGTCTGAACTACGACGCGGGCGACTCGTCCGAGCAGCTCGTGATCGTGGCCGAGCGCGCACCGGGTGCGGGCAAGGCCGACCCCCAGCCGATCGCCGACACGGTGCGGGCGGCGTTGTCGAGCAGGCACGGGGTCACCGCGCGCGACATCCTGCTGGTGCCCGCGGGCTCGATTCCTCGTACGTCGAGCGGCAAGATCGCCCGCCGCGCGTGCAAGGCGAGCTACATCGAAGGCACCCTGCGCGGCGGATACACGCAGACGGCCTTCCCCGATAGCGTTTCCGAATAGTCCACTTCCTGACGGGTAGCTTGGTGAGTTGATGGCTGAAAAAGATGATGACCGGACCAGCAGCACAGGTGACATGACGGTCGCGCAGCTGCGCGAGTGGCTGCGCAACTGGATTGCCGACGCAACCGGGCAACCGGTCGGTCAGATCACCGACGACCGTCCGATGGAAGAGTTCGGTCTTTCGTCTCGCGACGCGGTCGCGCTCAGCGGCGAGATCGAGGAACTGGTCGGCGTCACGCTCACCGCGACGGTCGCCTACCAGCACCCCACCATCGCGTCGCTGGCCACCCGCATCATCGAGGGCGAACCCGAGCAGCCCGACGACTCCGCCGACGCCGCGTACTACGCGTCGGTGCCGACGTCGGACGCGCACGACATCGCGATCGTGGGTCTGGCCTCCCGCTTCCCCGGCGCGGGTAAGACTCCCGCCGAGATGTGGCAGATGCTCGCGGAGGGCCGCGACGGCATCTCCGACCTGCCCGAGGGTCGATGGGAGGAGTTCACCTCCGACCCGCAGATCAAGGCGGCCGTCGAGAAGGCCAACACGCAGGGCGGCTACCTCGACGACGTGAAGACCTTCGACGCGGAGTTCTTCGCGATGTCCCCGCTGGAGGTCGCGAACGTCGACCCGCAGCAGCGCCTCGCGATGGAACTGACGTGGGAGGCCCTCGAGCACGCCCGCATCCCGGCCAGCGACCTCAAGGGTGAGCAGGTCGGTGTGTTCATCGGCAGCTCGGCCAACGACTACCAGTTGCTCGCGGTCAGCGACCCCGTCCACGCGCACCCGTATGCGCTGACCGGTACGTCGACGTCCATCGTCGCCAACCGGGTTTCCTACTTCTACGACTTCCGCGGACCGTCCATCGCCCTCGACACGGCGTGCTCGTCGTCGCTCGTCGCGGTGCACCAGGCGGTGCGCTCGCTGCGGTCCGGTGAGTCGGATCTCGCGCTCGCCGGTGGCGTCAACATGCTCGTCGCGCCGCCCGCCACGCTGGGCTTCGACCAGCTGGGTGTGATGGCCCCCAACGGCCGCATCAAGGCGTTCTCCTCCGACGCCGACGGCATGATCCGCGCCGAGGGTGGCGGCCTCGTCGTCCTCAAGCGTCTCGAGGACGCCGAGCGTGACGGCGACGAGATCCTCGCCGTCATCGCCGGTAGCGCGGTCAACCAGGACGGCCGCTCCAACGGTCTCGCGGCCCCGAACCCCGACGCGCAGGCCGACGTCCTGCGGCACGCGTACCGGGACGCGGGCATCAACCCGGCCGGCGTCGACTACATCGAGGCGCACGGCACCGGCACCATCCTCGGCGACCCCATCGAGGCAGATGCGCTCGGACGCGTCGTCGGTCGTGGCCGCGCCGACGACAAGCCCGCGCTGCTCGGCTCGGCCAAGACCAACTTCGGTCACCTCGAGGCCGCCGCAGGTGCGGCGGGCCTGATCAAGGTCGTGCTGTCGATGCGGGAGGACACACTTCCGCCGACGCTGAACTTCGCCGGACCCAACCCGTACATCGCGTTCGACAAGGCGCACCTGCAGGTCATTCCCGAGGGTGCGGCGTGGCCGCGCTACACGGGCACGGCCGTCGCCGGTGTGTCCGGGTTCGGTTTCGGTGGCACCAACGCGCACGTCGTCGTGCGTGAGTACACCGGACCTGCCGCGGACGACGCGGCCGAGGTCACCGAGCCCGCTGTTCTCACCGAGGAATCGGTGTCCGAGGCCGTCGAGCCGACGATCGTGCTCGCGGTGTCCGGTGCGTTGCCGTCGCGTCGCCGCCGGGCCGCCGCGGATCTGGCCGACTGGCTGGAGACCGAAGAGGGCAGCACCACTCCGCTCGCCGATGTCGCGCGTGCTCTCGCCCGCCGCAACCACGGCCGCTCGCGCGCCGTCGTCCTGGCGAAGACCCGCTCCGAGGCCGTCACCGGGCTGCGCGCCATCGCCGCAGGGAAGCCCGGGCAGGGTGTGTTCTCGGCGGATTCGCCGTCGTCGAAGGGCGCCGTCTGGGTCCTGTCGGGCTTCGGTTCGCAGCACCGCAAGATGGCCAAGCAGCTCTACCTGGAGAACCCGGTCTTCGCCGCCGCCATCGACGAGGTTGACGCGCTGATCGAGGACGAGGCCGGCTACTCCATGAAGGAGAAGTTCCTCGACGACGCGATCGACTACGACGTCGAGACCTCCCAGGTCGGTATCTTCACCATCCAGATCGGTCTGGCGGCCCTGCTGCGTCACCACGGCGCCGAGCCCGAGGCCGTGGTCGGGCACTCGATGGGCGAGGCTGCCGCCGCGTACATCTCGGGTGGTCTGCCTCTCGAGGACGCGGTGCGGGTGATCTGCGCCCGGTCCCGCCTCATGGGCGAGGCCGAGGCCACGCTCGAGGGCGACGACATCCGTCTGATGGCGCTCGTCGAGTACAGTGCGTCCGAGATCGAGACCGTCCTCACCGACTTCCCGCACCTCGAGGTCTGCGTGTACGCGGCCCCGACGCACACCGTGATCGGTGGCCCCGAGCCCGAGGTCAACGCGATCGTCGCGCGCGCCGAGGGCGAGGAGAAAATGGCCCGCGTCCTCAAGACGAAGGGCGCCAGCCACACCTCCCAGGTGGATCCGCTGCTGGGCGAGCTGGCCGCGGAACTGGCGGGGATCGAGCCGACCAAGCTGAAGCTGGGCGTGTACTCCTCGGTCGACCAGGACACGTACTACCGCGCCGGCCACGAGCCGATCCACCGCGAGGAGTACTGGACCAAGGGTCTGCGCCACAGTGTGTACTTCACCAACGCCGTGCGCCTCGCCGTGGGCAACGGGCACACCACGTTCGTGGAGCTGGCGCCCAACCCGGTGGCCCTGATGTCGGTGGCCGCCACCGCGTTCGATGCCGGCCTGCACGACATGCAGCTCATCCAGACGCTCAAGCGCAAGGAGGACGAGCCGCTCGGTGTCCTCGCCGCGCTCGCGCAGCTATACGTGCACGGGCACGCCGTCGACCTGTCGTCGCTGCTCCCCGAGGGCGACTTCGCGTCCGTTCCGCGTACCGCGTGGATCCGCAAGCCGTACTGGGTGGAGACCCGCATCGACTCCAGCGGCAACACCCGTGTCCCCGGTGCGCACGTGTCGCTGCCCGACGGCCGCCACGTGTGGGAGGTCCAGGCCGGCGCGGTCACCGACCTGCCCGCACTGGTCACCGCCGCCGCGTCGCAGGTGCTGTCGGACGTGACGCTCGCCGCGTCCGTCCTGCACGCTCACGCTCCCGCGGAGGGCACGCTCACCACCACGCTCAACCCGCATCCGGGTGGCGCGTCGCTGCAGGTGCACGCGAAGAGCGGCCCGAGTTTCACGCTGCTGTTCGATGCCGCCGTCACGTCCGGTGCGGCGTTGCCCGAGCCGGTCGTCGCGCCGCCGGTGCAGTCGACCTCCCCGGTGGAGGAGCTGCCCGAGGTCGTCGAGGACATCGGCGAGAAGTGGGACCCGAACGGTTCGCAGACCCTCGAAGACCGTCTCGCGCTGATCGTCGCCGAGTCCATGGGCTACGCCCCGGAAGACCTGCCCGCCGAGATCCCGCTCATCGAGCTGGGCCTCGACTCGCTGATGGCCGTCCGCATCAAGAACCGCGTCGAGTACGAGTTCGACATCCCGCAGCTGCAGTTGCAGGCGGTCCGGGACGCGAATCTGATGGAGGTCGGCAAGTACCTGCGTTACGCGGTCGAGAACCGCGAAGAGGTGCAGGCGCTGGCGGACAAGCAGAAGGCCGAGAAGGAAGCGGAGGAGGCCGCGGAGGCCGCGGAGGCCGACCGTGACTCGGAGGCCGCTCGTGAATCCGAGGGCGCCGCGTCTCCGCTCGACGCGGAAAACACGTCCGTGGAGGCCGAGGCCGAGGCGATCCTCGCCGCGACGCCGGTGCCGGAGACGGCTGCTACTCCCGAGGCGGCCGCCGTGGACAGCAAGGAAGCGTTCGCCGACGCGACCGGTTCCGACGTTCCGCCCCGCGACGCCGCCGAGCGTCTGACGTTCGCCACGTGGGCCGTCGTCACCGGCGAGTCCGCGAAGGGCATCTTCAACACGCTGCCGATCCTGAACGACGAGACGGCGGAGAAGCTGGCGGCTCGGTTGTCGGAACGCGCGAACGGTGAGATCACGTTCGACGACGTTCTCGACTCCACCACCATCGAGGAACTCGCCAATGTGGTGCGCGGATTCCTCGAGGATTCCGGCAAGATCGACGGACTGGTCCGTGCGCTGCGGGCCCGCCCGGAAGGATCGGATGCCGTCCCCGTGTTCGTGTTCCACCCGGCCGGTGGTTCGACGGTCGCGTACGAGCCGCTGCTGAAGCGTCTGCCCGAGGGCACGCCGATGTACGGGTTCGAGCGCACCGAGGGTCCGATCGAGGTCCGCGCGGCGGAGTACCTGCCGCTGATCCGTGAGATCCAGGGTGACGGACCGTATGTGCTGTACGGCTGGTCGCTGGGCGGTGTGCTGGCCTACGCGGTGGCGAAGCTGCTGCGCGAGTCGGGTGCGGACGTCCGGATCGTCGGCCTGATCGACACGGTGATGGCCGGGGAGAAGGTCGAGGACACCCCCGACGAGATCCGTAAACGCTGGCAGCGGTACGCCGCGTTCGCGAAGAAGACGTACAACGTGGACTACCCGCTGCCGTACGACAAGCTCGCTGCGGCGGAGAGCGACGAAGAGCAGATCAAGATCCTGACGGAACTGCTCAAGCTGAGTGGTACGAAGATTCCCGGTGGAATCATCGAGCATCAGCGCACGTCGTGGCTCGACAACCGGGCCATCCAGACCGCCGAGCTCGAGGAGTACGACGGCGACGTCGTCCTGTACACGGCCGACCGCTACCACGACGACGTGATGAACCTGGAGCCCGCGTTCAAGACCCGGAAGCCGGACGGCGGCTGGGGCGACGCGGTGAAGAACCTGGAGATCATCCACGTGGGCGGCGATCACATCCAGATCGTCGACGAGCCGTACATCGCGAAGGTCGGTGCCGACCTCACCAAGAAGCTGGCGGCGATCCAGGCCGCCGGAACCGGAGCGCATCAGTGACCACCACGACCGCAGAGAAGCTTGCCGAACTGCGCGAAAAGCTCGAAACGGCGAAGGAACCCGCGGGCGAACAGGCTATCGCCAAGCGCGCGAAGAAGGGTATTCCGAGCGCGCGCGAACGCATCGACATGCTGCTCGACCCGGGAAGTTTCATCGAGGTCGGCGGCCTGATGCGCCAGCCCGGTGATCCGGGTGCCCTGTACAGCGACGGTGTCGTCACGGGCCACGGGACCGTCGAGGGACGACCGGTCGCGGTGTTCTCGCACGATCAGACCGTGTTCGGCGGTTCCGTCGGCGAGATGTTCGGCCGCAAGGTCGCCGCGATCATGGAGTTCGCCGCCAAGATCGGCTGCCCCTGCGTCGGCATCAACGACTCGGGCGGTGCCCGGGTGCAGGACGCGGTGACGTCGCTGGCCTGGTACGCGGAGCTCGGCCGTCGGCAGGAACCGCTGTCGGGGATGTGCCCGCAGATCTCGATGATCCTCGGCAAGTGCGCGGGCGGCGCGGTCTACGCGCCGATCAACACCGACGTCCTGGTGGCCACCGAGGAGTCGTACATGTTCGTCACCGGGCCCGACGTGGTCCGGAAGATCACCGGTGAGGACGTCAGCCTCGAAGAACTCGGTGGCGCCCGGAACCAGGCGCAGTACGGCAACCTGCACCATGTGGCGGCCGACGAGAAGGCCGCGTTCGAGTGGGTGCGCAAGTACCTCAGCTTCCTGCCGTCGAGTTGCATGGAGAAGCCGCCGGTGGTCAACCCGGGTCTCGAACCGGAGATCACGGACTCCGACCGCGACCTCGACACGTTCATCCCGGACGCCGACAACGCCGGCTACGACATGCACGACATCCTGCTGCGGATCTTCGACGACGGCGAGTTCCACGAGATCGGCGGGCAGGTGGCGCTGAACATCATCACCGGCTTCGCCCGCGTGGACGGACGTACGGTCGGGGTGATCGCGAACCAGCCGCTGGTCGCGGCGGGCGCGCTGGACGCCCAGGCCTCGGACAAGGCCGCACATTTCATCCGTATCTGCGACGCCTTCGACATCCCGCTGGTGTTCGCGGTCGACACGCCCGGGTTCCTTCCCGGCCTCGAGCAGGAGCGGATCGGCGTCATCAAGCGTGGTGGCCGGTTCATCTTCGCGTTCGTGACGGCGACGGTCCCGAAGGTGACCGTCGTGATCCGCAAGGCGTACGGCGGCGCGTACGCCGTCATGGGCTCGAAGCAGCTGGGCGCCGACATCAACTTCGCGTGGCCGACCGCCCGCATCGCGGTGATGGGTGCGGAGGGTGCTGTCGACCTCATCGGGCGTAGGCAGATCGAGGCCGCGGGTGAGAACGCTCCCGCGGTTCGCAGGCAGCTGATCAACTTCTACAACGAGAACATCGCGACGCCGTACATCGCGGCGGAGCGTGGCTACATCGACGCCGTCATCGAGCCCGCCACCACTCGGCTCGAGATCCGCAAGGCGCTGACGATGCTGCGCGACAAGAAGGTGCAGCGCAACCCGCGCAAGCACGATCTGATGCCTCTGTAGGTCGCCATCGCGGCAGTGACTCATGCCGACCGCAGCTTCGGTTCGGTGTGGACGAACACCGGCGGCCGGGGGCGCGACGCCGCCCGCGTGTGCGCCGCGTGGAGGTCGGCGAGCACCGTCGCCGGGTCGGCCTGAATCTGCTTCGGCAGGTGCGTCACGACGATGATGCCCTCGCGCTGCATACGCGCCCGCCGCCTCATCGTCGCCTCGTGGAGTTCCGGCGAGAAGTGGTACTTCAGCGAGTCGATCTCCCAGGCGACGGCGACGTCGTCCAGCCAGCCGTCGGGACGGGCGATCCACAGCCCGGCGGCGGACAGGACGTCCACGTTGTGCAACATCGGCGGAAGACCGCTCGTCGCATACACCTTCTGCGCGTGCACCTCGGCGACGGAATGCGCATCGTCGCTCAGTTCACGCAAGACCGCGCGGGGCAGGCGGCTTCCGCGGTCGCTGCCGTGCTCGAGTTCACGAACGAGTTCGTCGACAGTCACGTCGCCGCGCTGGATCCCGCCGGCGAGGAGCGCCCGACAGCTGTCGGCCTGAAGCGTGCGACGACCGGCGTCCAGGAGGCTGCGCGCCGGGGGAGCGAGCCGCAGGAGTCCCCGGTGGACCGGTGCGGGCATGCGCCACGTCCGCTCGACCTTCACGTACGCCCAGTCCCGGCGGTGCCGGGTGGACGGGATGAGCAGCAGCACGTCGTTCCGGGACGCCGACGAGGTGTAGCCGAACGCGGCGAGCGCGGCGTGACCGGACAGCAACGCGTCCGGACCGCCGTATTCGAGCGCCGCCAGATTGCGCTGCAGCATCGTCGGCGGCCCGTTGTGCAGCAGGACGACGCCGGGGAGGATCCGCTGCCACGGACCGCCGTCGGCGCAGCGTGCGGAGATGGTGCCCTTCGCGACACCCAGCCGTTCCAGGGTGGCCGCGCGGACCACACCGTCGCGGCTGACGGCGGCTATCGCAGAGGGATCTTCGGCCCAGGTTCCTCGTCGCATGGGTCAGAGCATGCCGCGGGCGAATCGGACCGTCGCCGGAAAGCCCACGTCGGAAATTTCCCTGTGGATGGACGGAAGGTTGTGGACAACTCCGCGGGCGGCGGAGCCGTTTCGCCGTGTCGGCCCGCCCAGCGCGGCGCCCGATGTGACATTCGTTCAGTCAGAGTGAACGCGTGTGACATCGGGCGACGCAAGCAGAGCAGAAGCGAATAGGCAGGTCTACGGGCTGCTGTACACCCGCAGGGTGCCCGGCTTCCACAGTCCGGATCGGGTGGCGGTCTCGGTGTCGACCGTGGCCGCGGTGGCGTCCGGGTAGTACCGGTCGAAGCGCTCGAGGGAGCCCCAGTCGCGGCCCCAGTCGTCCCGCATGTAGGTGGGGATGGCGGTGGCGCTGGCGAGTAGTTCGGTGAAGCCGAGGGGGCCACCGTTCTCCGGGGACTGCCAGGTGTCGGTGGAGCTGACGGCCAGCGGACGGTCGGGGAGGATGCGGTAGTTCGGCATCTCCGCGACACCGTACTGGTGGTCGAACGGACGCTGGCACGGGAACTGGAGCCCGACGGCCCAGTCCAGCAGCACCGGCTGCGAGCTGCCGATCGTCGAGTTGAGGGTCTCGAGCTTCGGAACCCGCGGCGGGGTGAAGGCCAGCCACTGGTCGCCGGTGAGGTTGGGGTCGTTGGCGACGATCCGCACGGAGTCGGCGTCGGGGGACAGTTCGCTGATCGGGACGCGCAGGTTGCGCCACGACGGTGCGGGCCCGATGTCCTTGGGCAGGTAGGTGCCCTGGGCCTGCACGGTGCCGTCGGGCTGACGCTTGCCGTATTCGAGGAGCAGTGACTGACCGTAGGTGAGGGCGCCGGTCGAGTCGACCGACCAGATGCGGCCCGCGGCGGACATGACGATCAGCGGGGCGTCGTCGCTGCGCTCGGGGAGTGCGTACCAGCTGGACGACAGCGTGGCCGGTTCCTGCACGCCTTCCTGGTAGCTGCCCATGACGGGTGTGGTGGCGGGGTCGAGGCCGAACGGCAGCTTGGCGGTGCTGCCGTTGACGCCGACGTTGCCGGTGCCGCCGCTGGTTCCCGCGCTCGATCCGGTCTCGAAGCTGGGCCCGACGCTCTGGTTGTCGGTGTTGCCCATGCCCTGCTTGACCTCGACGTAGTCGGCGGTCAGGTCGGACGGCACCCCGTTGGGGGAGAAGCCGACGGGGTTGGCGCCGCCGAGCGGGTCGGCGGGGTTCGCCAGCGGCTGCGCGGGATCGTTGAGGGGTGTGAGGTTGCCGCCGTTGGTGTCGCCTTCGACGAGGACGTCCTCGGCGAGTCCGCACGTCTGCCCGGTGAGGGAGTCGAAGTTCGACCGTGCCAGGGAGTACGCCGGGTACTGGGAGACGGCGCCCTTGAGGAGCGAGAGGACTTCGAACAGCACCATGATGCCGGCGATGACGGTGAGCGGGGCGGCCGCGAATTTCCTGATCCGCCTGCCCTTCTCGGTGTTGGCGCGGGCGGGTGGCGCGGCGAATCCCTCACGCAGGTACTGCCAGGCGGCCAGTGCGACGGCCAGCCCGAACAGGACGAGGAAGAACGTGTTGGACTGGCGGCCGCCGATGGAGACGGTCTTGTCGAACCACGGCACACCGTAGCTCGAGACGTACCAGTAGCCGTTGATGCCCGCGAACGTCAGGGCCAGCATGAGGAGCAGGCCGGCGAGGAAGATCGTGCGGTTGCGGCGCGACCGCAGCGCGGACGCCGACACCGCGACGGCGGTGAGTGCGGCCAGGGAACCGGCGATGCCCGCGTACGCCCCGAAGTGGTGGGTCCACTTGGTGGGGTTGAACATCATGAAGAAGATCGTGCCGAATACGACACCGAGCAGACGCCACGAGGGGCCGGTGGCGGCGCCGGGGATCCGCTTGCGGCGCAACAGGATGAACAGCGTCGTCAGCAGGCACAGGATCATCGTCAGGAACGCGAAGCGGCGAGCCACCGAACCGTCGACGGTCGGGACGAAGAGGTAGTAGTAGCGCAGGAAGTCCTTGTACCACTCGAGGTTCGGGCCGATCAGGGTGCGGACCCGGGTGGCCTCCATCACCGCGGCGACGGTCTGGTCGGCGAACACCACGACCAGGACGATCGTGCCCGCGGCCGCGATCGGAGCCAGTAGTGGCAGCGTCCCCACCTGGCGGTGGCGTTTGACGACGATCCGGACGAGCGGACGGGCGCCTGCGAGCAGGGCGGCCACACACATCAGTCCCGTCGGGGCGGCCGCGAGCGTGAACGCGCCGATCAGCACGGCAACAGCCGCGGGGAGGAGACGTCCGGTCGCGATGGAACGCTCGATGGAGCACCACGTGAGCAGGGCGCCGAGCGCCACGATGGGCTCGGGCCGCAGGCCGTTGTTGTAGGGCAGCCAGAACGCGAGGAAGACGAGTCCGCCGGTCCACAGGGCGACCTTGTTGCGCCGGACGGACCGGCCGAGGCGGGGAGCGACCTCCCGGCTGATCACCATCCAGCAGAGGATGCCGGCGATGAGGGCGGGCAGTCGCATGAACGGGCTGGCCGTCGAGATCTTGGCCATCGCGGCGAGGACGTCGTAGTACCAGCCGAACGGCGCCTCGGGGACACCGAACCAGCGGAAGTAGTTGGCCATGTAGCCGGCGTGGTCGGAGACCCGGGCCATGGTGAGCAGGTAGCCGTCGTCGGACGTGTTGGCGCCGATGAAGTGCCACAGCACCAGCGTGCCCACGACGATCGTGTCGAGTCCGGTGAATTTCCACCAGTGCGACGGCAGGAAATTGCGGTGCCCGCGCCCGTCCGTGCCGTCGAGGCGGCCGAGGGCGACCAGGGCAATGGCCGTGGCGAGGAGGGCCACGATCATGGCGACGAGCTTGATGAGTGTGGGGCTCGACGAGAATCGGGAGTCCACGTTCATCGTGAACGACAGGCCCGCCGGCGCCGCCCCGTCACGGAGGTCGCTGAACACGCCCACCACCTGCGGGCGGAGGTCGCCGGTGAGGGAACCGGCGATCGGGTCACCGGTCGGAGTGGTCAGACCCACGAACTCGGCGGACGTCGCGTCGATGTTCGACGTGATGCGGATCTCGGTGCAGGCGCCCGACTGCACCTGTTCGCGCGGCGCCGTCGCGATGGTGACGTTGCGGTCGAGCACGTCCACGGACTTGTCCGACACCCGCACGAACATCGCGTTCAGTGCCGCACCCTCGCCCTGCGCGGGGGCCGTGGCCAGCAGGATTCCGCCCTGCGGGGGCAGCCCGGCCACCGCCGAACACGGGATCGCCGCCGACAGGTCGACCGGGACCTGCGACATCAGCGGTGCCTCGAGGTCGCCGACGACGCCGTTCTCCGGCCAGTTCACCGCTGCGGTGGTCTGCTGCACCGGCATGAACGGGGTGGCCACTGCCAGCACGAACCCAATGAGGCCGGTGACGATGGCGATCAGACGGGCGGTCCGGTACTCACTCCGCCGGTCCTGGCGAGCAGGCAACGAAGTGGATTCGGCGTCGGAGACGGAAGTTGTCAGAGCGTCGGGCACGGTTGTCGATGGTATGTCAGGAACCTGAGTAGGCATATTGCCGCCTACCAGAGGGTAGGGACACGTCTAGTAGTAGCGCACCGGTCCGGGCGACCAGGTACCCGACCTGGTCACCTGTTCGGATTCGACCTGCGCGGGCGTCGCCGACTCGTCGAGCGACGTGTACCGCTCGAGCGAGCCCCAGTCGCGGTCCCAGTCGTTCGACAGGTAGGTGGCCAGGGTGCTCGCCGACAGCAGCTGGTCGGTCCAGCCCAGCGGGCCGCCGCCGAACTTGTCCTGCCAGGCATTGGTGGACTCGGCACCGATGCGGTCGGGGAGGACGCGCCACTGCGGGACCTCGGCGACGCCGTAGCGGTGGTCGAAGGGCCGCTGGCAGGGGAATGCGAGCCCGACGGCCCAGTCGAGGAGCACGGGGTCGCTGGAGCCGACGACGGTCTGCAGTGTCTGCATCGACGGCACCCGGGGCGGCGTGACCGCCAGCCACTGACCGGGGTCGGTGTCCGGGTCGTCCGCGACGAGCCGGACCGTGTTCGCCTCGGCGGGCAGCTGGTCGAGTGGCACGCGCAGGTTGCGCCACGACGGGGACGGTCCGATGTCGATCGGGTCGACGGTGCCGAGCGCGGTGACGGACCCGTCGGGGCCGGTGACGCCGTACTCGACCTTCAGGCTCTGGCCGGGGGTGACGACGCCGTCCGCGTCGACCGACCGGATGCGTCCGGCGGCCGAGATGGTGAGGATCGGTGCGTCGTCGCTGCGGTCGGGCAGGCCGTACCAACCGGTGGTGAGGGAGGCGGGCTTCTGCTCCCCGCCCTGCTGATAACTGCCGAGGACCGGGGTCCGGGCGGGGTCGAGGCCGAACGGCAGCGTCACGGTGCTGCCGTTGACTCCGGCGGTGGCCTCGGTGCCGCCACCGGTACCGGAGCTGGTTCCCGTCGTCGTCTCGTCGGTCTCGGTGTCGACGGTGTTCGCGCCGCCGGTGGCGATCTTCTCGGAGTCGGCGGTGAGGTCGTCGGCGATGCCGTTGGGGGTGAAGCCTTCCGCGGCGGTCGTGCCGAATGCGCCTGCGCCGTTCGGGTCGGTGACCGGGGTGAGCGGCTGCAGCAGGGCGGCGGTGGGGTCGGTCTCGACGAGGACCTCGTCGGCGAGCGCACACGAGTTGCCGGTCACCGACTCGATGTTGGCTTTGGCGATGGAGTACCCGGGGTACTGCGCGACGGCCCCCTTCAGCAGCGACAGCACCTCGAACAGGACGACGGCCCCGGCCGCGACGGTCAGCGGCGACGGCGCCAGCATCCGGGCACGCTTGCCGTTGGGTTTCCTGCCGTTCTCGTACGGTTCGCGGACGTGGTACCAGGCGGCGAGGAGCAGCGTGAGCACCGTGAGGCCCAGGAACAGCGTGGAGAAGCCCTTGCCCGCGATCATCGGCGGCTTGTCCCACCACGGGACGCCGTAGCTGGACACGTACCACCAGCCGTTCGAGCTGGTGAACGCGACCGCGAGGATGAACAGGACCCCCGCGGCGAACAGGGTGCGGTTCCGTTTGGAGCGGATGCTCGCGGCACCCACCCCGACCGCCGCGAGCACCGCGACCGAGCCGGCGAGACCCGCGTACACACCGAAGTGGTGGGTCCACTTGGTGGGCGTGAACATCATCAACAGCAGTGACGCGAACACGATGCCGAGGATGCGGCGGGACGGTCCGATCGCGGTCCCGGGCACCTTCCCCTTGCGCAGGATCAGCATCACGCAGACCACGACGCACAGCAGCATCACGAACACGCCGAATCGGCGGGCCAGCGAGCCGTCCGGCGAGATCCCCATGAGCGAATCCCAGCGCAGCCGCTCGTCGAACCAGGCCACGTTGGGGCCGAGGGCGGTGCGGACGCGCGTCGACTCGAGCACCGTCGCGAGTGTCTGATCCGCGAAGACCGCCACCATCACCACGGTTCCGGCGGCGAGGATCGGCAGGATCTGGGACGCGAATCCCACCCGGTGGCCCCGTGCGATCACGATCTGCAGGATCGGCCGCGCGCCCGCGATCAGGGCGGCGATACAGATCAGGCCCGACGGTCCGGCCGCGAGGGAGAACGCGGCGATGAGCACGGCGACGGCACCGGGGAGGAGTCGTCCGGTGGCGATGGCGCGCTCGATCGAACACCACGTGAGGAGGGCGCCGAGCGCGATGACCGGTTCGGGACGCAGCCCGTTGTCGTACGGCAACCAGAACGCGAGGAAGACCAGTCCGCCGGTCCAGAGGGCAGTTCTGTTGCGGCGCACGGCCACACCGAGGCGGGGAATGACCTCGCGGCTGATCACCATCCAGCAGAGGAGGGCGGCGAGGAGCGTCGGCAGTCGCATCCACATGCTCGCGGTGCTCACCTTCGCCAGCGCCGCGAGGAGTTCGTACGACCATCCGAACGGTGCCTCGGGGACGCCGAACCAGCGGAAGTAGTTGGCCATGTAGCCGGAATGCTCCGACACGCGGGCCATGCCGAGGAGGTAGCCGTCGTCGGAGGTGTTGGCGCCGACCACGTGCCACAGCAGCAGCGTCCCGATCACGACCGCGTCGACACCGGTGAATTTCCACCAGTGCGCGGGCAGGAAGCGGCGCGCGCGGCGGCCGTCGATGCCGTCCACGCGGTGCAACGCGTACAGCGAAGTCAGTGTCGCGAGGACGCACACGATCATCGCCAGCAGTTTGAGCAGGGTGGGGCTGGACGAGAATCGGGAGTCGGGGTGGACGTGCACATTCAAATCCGCCGGCGCCGCGCCCTGCAGGTCGGTGAACAGGCCGACCATCTGCGGGCGCTGGTCGCCCTCGACGGAACCGGCGAGGGGTTCGGCGGTGCCGGTGATCTCGGCCGACGTCCGCTGATGGTCGGATGTGACGGTGAGGGCGGTGCAGCCCTGGAGGTCCGCGGCGTCCGCCGAGATCAGGGAGATGCCGCGAATCGTGACGTCGACCGTGCCGCCGGCGCCCCCCTTCACGACGAGACCGTTCTTCTCGAAGTCGGGCGCGCGATTCGGGAGGGTGGAGACGACGGTGCCGCCGTCGGGTCCGAGTTGCGTGAACACCGAGCACGGCACGTTCACCTGCATGTCCAGCGGTGTGTACGAGACCAGCGGCGCCTCGACGCTGTTCAGGGTGCCGTTCTGCGGCCAGTCGATCGACGCGGCGTCCTGCTTCACCGGCAGGAACGGGGTGGCCAGCGCGAGCACGAACCCGATCAGGCCGGTGACGATCGCGACGAGCCGGGAAGTGCGGATGGTCCGAAGGTCAGGCGGCGGGGGTTGGGACGGCACAGAACGATGTTAGGCGATGGTGGCTCTGCCACCCGTGAGTACTTGTTAACGCCCGGACGTTAAGAAGTACTCACGGGACCGAAGGTCACGACCGCGGCGACGTCGTCGAGGGAGAGGTCGAGAACCCGGGCGACCGCGGCGATCGTGAAGAACGCGGGTGTCGCGATGCGCCCGGTCTCGATTTTGCGCAGGGTTTCGACGGAGATACCCGCGTCGAGTGCGACCGTGACCATGCTCATGTCTCCTCGCGCGGATCGCAGCAGCTCACCCAGCCTCTGCCCGCGTTCGAGTTCCTCTGCTGTCAACGGCACACGCACCATGTGCCATATAGTAATACCGGTATAGAAATTGGAAACCGTCGTGGAGGGTGTTGTGGTCGAGTTGAAGACGGCGGCCGAGGTGCAGGCGATGCGCGCGGCCGGCCGGGTGGTGGCCGACGCTCTGGCAGCCGTACGTGAGGCGGCAGTGACCGGGGTGACGCTCAAGGGTCTCGATGCGGTGGCCGCCGCGGTGATCCGCGACGCGGGAGCGGAGCCCGTGTTCCTGAACTATCACCCGAACTGGGCGCCCAGCCCGTTTCCCGGGGTCATCTGCGCGAGCGTGAACGATGCTGTGGTGCACGGCATTCCCGGCGAGTACCGTCTCCGCGACGGTGACCTCGTCAGCATCGACTGTGGCGCCAGGCTCGCCGGCTGGTGCGGGGACGCCGCCGTGAGCTTCGTCGTGGGAACGGCGGACCCGGCGGACGTGGCACTCGTCGAGGCCACCGAAGCCGCTCTCGCGCACGGCATTGCGGCCGCACGGCCGGGAAACCGGTTGGGAGACATCGGTGCCGCCATCGGATTGTTCGCGCGCGGCGCGGGGTACGGGATGCTCGCCGACCACGGCGGGCACGGCATCGGCAGGCAGATGCACGAAGATCCGCACGTGCCCAACGAGGGACGTGTCGGGAAGGGAATGCTGCTGCGTCCGGGGATGGTGATCGCGATCGAACCCATGCTCATCGCCGACGGCACCGACGACTACCGGCACGAGGCAGACGGCTGGACGCTCCGCACGGCGACGGGCGCCCGTGCCGCGCACAGCGAGCACACCGTCGCCATCGGTGAGGACGGACCGGAAGTGTTGACGCGGTAAGTCTTTCCTATGTCAGTGCTCGCACGTCCCACACCCACACGCCGTCGACCGGCTTCGCGGGCGCCCCGACGAGCTGCCGGACCGTCTCGCGCAGAACGCGATCGTTCTGAGTGTGCGGCAGGACCAGGACGTCGGCGTTCCAGAATTTCAGGTCCGTCAGTGCCTGGGCTTTCGTCGCCTCGTCGATGGCAGGCACCTGGCCGGACGATTGTGCGGACGCGAGCAGCAGCGCGGTGGGGCGATCGTCGGGCCCGTACTTTCCCTGGTCCTCGCTGCCGGCCGGGCCGACGAAATACCCTCCGGCGATGGGGAATGCAAGATCCTGCTCGGTCTGCCAGCGCAGCATCCGCGCGTTCTCCGGGGAGGGGAGCGGCACCGTGACGACGGAACCCTCGGTGACGTACTCCCGCCACGTGCCGTCGGCAAAGAAACTTGGTGCGGTGTCGCGCTGCACGACGGCGAGCGGCGTGGGCGCCAGCGGAAGCAGCGCCACCGCGAGCCAGCCGACCCACAGCAGGGTGGTGGTCCGCTGGCCCTCGCGGGCGGACGCCAGGGCGCGGTCGGTGCCCAGCGCGAGAAGCAGGGCGGCGGCGGGCAGGCAGCCCATCGCGAAGCGCGATTCGAGAACGGACTCGAGGAGCGGCAGGTGTGAGATCAGCTTCCACGGCAAGGGGATTCCGGTGTCCCAGCCGCCGATCGTCAACGACGTCCCGAGTGACAGGACGCCCATCACGGCCACGGTCGCGGAGGCGGCGCGGGCCAGCGGCATGCGCCACAGCCACAGGGCCGACAGGCCGAGGAGGATCAGCAGGGGCCAGCCGAAGTACGCGTTCTCCTCGGTGGCGTTCATACTGAACTCGGCGGACCCGGGCTCGCCTGCCAGCGAGGACGTCGGAAAGCTGGTGAACGCCTCGGTGTCGTTGCCGACCGGGCCGTGTTCGATCGCCCGGTAGCTGTCGGGTCCGAAGAACTGCCACCACAGGGGCACGGCGGCGATGGCCAGCGCGATGCCGCCGGCGATCGCGAATCCCGTGATGCTGCGCGTGGCCGCCGCGACTGCCGCTCGCGGGCGCGACGCCGCGAACGCGGCACCGAAGACCGCGAACGCCAGAGCGTAGATCAGCAGGGGTTCTTCGCCGAGGAAGATCTGATAGGCGATCAGCAGGCCCAGTACGATGCCGTCGCGCACCGGGCGCGCCCCGCTGCCCAGCCTGATCACGGCCAGCGCGATGAAGGGCAGCAGGAACAGGGCGACGAAGTTGGGGTGCCCGTTGGTGTGCGAGATCAGGGCGGGGGCGAAACCGCACAGACCACCGCCGACGGCGGCCGCGAGTCGCGACGACACGACATGCCGCGAAAACACCCAATACCAGGCAATTGCCGTGCCCGACAGGCCAAGTGTGAGCGCGAGAGTGAAGGTGACGTTCGGTCCGAACAACAGCGTGATCGGCGCCAGCGGAATGCTGATGCCGAACATCGCCGTGTTGCCCATGAGGTTGACGCCCAGCGGGTAGTTCTGCAGGTCGCTGGACAGCGGATTCTCCAGATGGACCAGTGAGCGTGCCGCGACCGCGAAGAACCATTCCCACATCGTCTGGTCCTGGCCGCTGCGTACCAGATAGCCGGTCCCGAGGTGTTTCCACTGGCGGGCCAACACGAATGCCGCGAGACCGACGTAGAAGACGATCGCCGCGACGTCGGCCGGGTGCGGCCGGAGACGGGAGCGGAGAGGGCGAGCAATGGTGCTGGTGCTCTCTGCCTGCCGAGTGGTCTCGACCTGGGTGAGTATCTCAGTCACGCAGCTGCGCCTCCGGTTCTCGGGTCGATGTCAATCGCCCGAGGGTACCGGAGGTCGCTGAGAGCTTCCTGGGTTGCGATCGCGTGATTGTTGCATGTATCACATCAAGTTGATTTGTGAACTTCTGATCAATACAGGGATATTCTCCTGCCCCACTGGTTACGCTCAGCATGCTTTTTCGTATCGGTTGCAGTGCACTCTGAATGGGGTCGGCATGACGAACATCAGCACATCTCGATTTGGGTACAAACGGTTTACACGCTCGGTGGCAGTCGCAGGCATCGCCGCGCTCGCCATGGTCATGGGCAATGGCACCGCGTCGGCCGGCGTGGACAATTCCAGCTCCGTGATCGACGCACGAGGGAATCGCATCGAAGTCGTGCAGGGCGACACGCAGTATCAGGTCGTACCGCCGCTGGACGGCGTACCCACCAGCGTGGAGTTCTTCCACAACGGTTACGCGGGGGTCGCCATCACCGGGCCGAACGCGGAGGAGTTCAAGGGAACTCAGCTCACCGTCGGTTATCAGATCGGCTACCCGGTCTCCCTGGCCGGCGCGACGATCGTTCTCAATTCGCCCGGGCTCGGGTTCGCGATCGGGTCGAGCAACGGAATCAATCTGGGACTTGTCCCGGACTTCACGCTGGATTTGAACGCCGGGACCAACGCGGAACTCGCCGGTGACATCATTCCGTCGCAGGAACTCGACATCGACCTGGAGCCCGGTGGAATCACCACCGTTCCGCTCCTCGAGGGTCAGGAGTTCGACGGATCGGCGGCTGTGGTCAGGATGCAGGGAGTTCATGGCTCCATCTCCGGTGCTATCGGGCCGGTCACCATCCGTCCGTACGCCATGGCTGTGACGGAGAACGGTGACACCGTGATGACTTACGGCGTGCCGCAGAAGCTCAACTAGGCAGCCCGCCCGACAGGGTGCCTGACAGGGGTCGCCGGACTGACGTCCGGCGACCTTTGTCGACTGACATGGACGACGATGTCGCCTGTGATCCACACGGCGGCACCGAGCACGGCGATCACGAAAAGCGCCCACTGCCCGACGTAGGCTCCGACGATCGCTCCGATCGTCACAGCGAGTCCGGCATGCACGACCACCTCACCGCCGGCGGTGCCGAGAAGATAGTCCTCGGCACCGCTACCGGCACGTCGCGGCTCCACTGCATCCGGCATGACCGCTCCTCGCGACGACCCGACAATTCCCCTCGGGGCGCGGAAAATTCCCGCCTCCCTGATTGGGTGCGGGGTTCCCGCGAGGGGGGTGCGATAAACGTGAACAGACCGATCAGTTTCTTGTGACGACCACGAACGGCCCGGTCTCCGACACCGTGAATCGGGGGTCGTCGAACAGTTCCTTCGGGAACGTGACGGTGTAGCGGCGCACGTTGGGGTCGTTGGGATACACGTCCTCGGCGAGCCGCAGCGTGTACCCGTCGGGGCCCTGGCGGAACACGAACGCGTCGGGGGCGCGCCACGGCGCCGTGTCGAGTGCGGTCACCAGCTTGTCGGGCGTCTCGAGCTCGCTCCACTCCGAGATGGTCCGGGCGCGTCCGGCGAAGTCCGCCAGGGGATTCGAGTAGTGCGACGTCAGCGCCTGGAACCCGAGGTAGGGGTAGAAGCTGAGGAAACTGGTGTCGGCGGTGAGGACCACCGTGTCGTCGCGGTCGCGGGGGACCTGCGTCTGGATCAGCTCGTCGACTGCCGCGTAGTGGGCGGCGGCGCCGGGTGGGCGCTGGTCGGCGCGTTCACCGTTGCCGTCGGTGTCGGTGTAGGCGACAGCGATGTCGGAGTCGAGGAACTTGGGGATGTTCTGGACGAACGACAGCGCGCCCAACACCCCGATCACCAGGACCGCCCCTTTGACCCGCGGGTTGTCGCTGGTCGCGAGCACGAGCCATCCTGCGAATTCGACGAATCCGAAGACACCTGCCGCGCCGAGCAGGACGATCAGCACAGGCTCGAGCCGGAACGAGAGGAGGGTGCTGCCGAGCACGGTGAACGCCATCGACAGTAGCGACCACAGGTAGATGGCCACCACTCCGACGCCGAGTGCCTGCGCGCGCCGCGACGTCGACGCGCGGGCGACGAGCCAGATGGTGCCGAGCAGGCACAGTGCCCCGGTGAGGGAGAAGTGGATCATCGGCAGCGGCAGATGCGCGCCTGCCTCGGGCAGATAGTGCAGCGCTGTTCCCGACGCCGCGGGCGAACCGCCCACGACCTTCAGCAGATACGGCAACCAGACGGTCAGCGCGAGAAGGCCGGACACGGCGGCGATCACGATCAGCCGGACCAGCGGATCGATCGCCGCCCGCCACGACTTCTGGGCGCGAATCCGCAGGGTCGCGGCCAGCAGTGCGAGCAGGGTGATCGCGAAGGCGGCGAGTCCGAGATACAGCGTGTAGAACGTGGCGGCGAGGCCGAGGAACAGACCGGTGCCGATCACGGCGCCCCAGCCGCCGCGACCGTCGACACGGTGCAGCCCGCCCCAGGCGAGGACGAGTGCGGGACCGATCAGCAGGGTGATGACGGCGCCGTACGGTTCGGGTGACCCGTAGGCCAGGACGAGTGCCGTGGTCGCGAGGGACACCACGATGGCCAGGTCGTGGCGGATCAGGTTGCTCCACAACACCAGTGCCACGACGGCTGCGACGGCGAGCGATCCGATGGCGTACGGCTTGAAGGCGTCCCAGCCGTCCATGCCGAGGAGGTTGGCGACGCGCCCGCCCACCCAGAACCATCCGGCGGGGTAGTACGGCGGCAGGTCGGCGTACGTCATGTCGCGCAGTGCCGCCGAGTCGGTCAGCCGCGTGAGGTATTCGGTGCGGAACTCCTGGTCGACGGAGACGCCGTGTAGATAGAGCTTGGTGGCCGCGAGAGGCAGGCCGAGGGTGACGGTCACGAACCCGGACAGGCTCGCCCACGACAGCAGCCGGGCGAACCGCGGAGTCCGGTGCAGTCGCACGAGCAGCACCGACACCGCGATTCCCGCGATGGCGACGACCTGGCCGACCGTGGTGACGGCCTGAGTCACGTTGGACGAGTTGAACGCCGGCCACTGCACCCGCGCGAACGCGAACAGTCCGACTGCCGCCACCACTGCGGCCACGACGGCCCCCAGCAGCATTTCGAGAGCTGTCGACAGGGACCGTCGGGCCGGTGCTACGTCTGCTTCCGTCACGAGGGCGAAGCTTAGATGGGCAGCTTCTTGAAGATCGGTCGCGGGATGTGCCGCAGGATCATCATCACGTAACGGAAGGCGCCCGGCGCCCACACGAGATCCTTGCCCTTCTCCGCCGACGTGACGGCGAGCTTGGCCACGTCTTCCTTGTTCACGGTGAGCGGGGCTTCCTTCACGTCCGCGGACATGCGGGTGCGGACCTGGCCGGGTCGGATGACGAGGACGCGCGGACCGAATTCACGCAGTGCCTCACCGAGTCCGAGGTAGAAGCCGTCGAGTCCGGCCTTGGTGGATCCGTATACGAAGTTGGAGCGCCGCACGCGCTCGCCTGCGGCGGACGACATGGCGATGATCTGGCCGAAGCCCTGTGCCTTCATCTTCTCGCCCACGAGCACGCCCACCGACACCGCGGCCGTGTAGTTGACCTCGGCGATCTGGACGGCCTTGCGCTGGTTCTGCCACAGTTCCTCGGCGTCGCCGAGGAGGCCGAACGCGACGATGGCGACGTCGACGTCGCTCTTCGCCCACGCTTCGTCGATGACCTTCGGGTGGCTCTCGGTGTCGACGGCGTCGAAGTCGATGACGTCGACGGCGTTGGCGCCGGCCGCCTTCAGCTGGGCGACGGCGGCATCGCGACCGGGATCACCCGGCAGCGCGGCGAGGATCACCCGCATCGGCGCCTTCTTCAGGTACTCCTCGCAGATCGCGAGACCGATCTCGGAGGTGCCACCGAGCAGCAGGAGAGTCTGGGGGTTCCCGACAGCGTTGATCACTAGAGTTCCAACCTTCTGGACATATCGGAGGCGAAGACATTGGTGGGGTCGTACTTGCGGCGGGTGGCGATCCACTCGTCGATCCGCGGGTACATGGCGTGGAAGGTCTCGGCGGTGGTCCGCGAGTCCTTGGCCGTGTAGAGGCGGCCGCCGAACTTCAGGACCCGCTTGTCGAGTTCGGTGACGAACTCGTTCAGGCCGGGCTTGATGCGGAAGTCGACGCAGATGTTCCAGCCCGGGATCGGGAAGCTCAGCGGGGCCTGGTTGCCCTCGCCGAACAGCTTGAACACGTTGAGGAACGAGTAGTGCCCCGACTTCTGGATGTCGCGGATGATGGCCTTGAATTCCTCGACCGCGGTGGTCGGCACCACGAACTGGTACTGCAGGAATCCGTTGGATCCGTAGGCGCGGTTCCACTCACCGAACATGTCGAGCGGGTGGTAGAACTGCGTCAAGTTCTGAACCTTGTCGCGGTACGTGCCCGACTTCCGGAACCACAGCTCGCCGATCATCGAGAAGTTGAACTTGTTGGCGAGGCCGTTCGGGAAGACGTCCGGGAACGTCAGCAGCTGCGGCGCGTCGAACGCGAGGGGGTTCTTCTGCAGCTTGGCCGGCAACTGGTCGAGCTTCGCGAGCGAACCGCGGGAGATCGCGGCGCGACCCAGCTTCGGCGGCGCCGCGATGGCGTCGAACCAGGCGCTCGAGTACTCGTAGTTGGATTCGCTGCCGTCGCTGTGCAGTGCGATGGTCTCGTCGAGCGTCTGGGTGACGTCGCCGTCGGCGATGAAGTACGCCGTCTCGGTGGGCGTCATCTTGATGGTGGCCTTGAGGATGATGCCCGTCAGGCCCATGCCGCCGATCGTCGCCCAGAACAGTGCGCCCTTGGGGTCGTTGCGGCCGCCCTTCGGCGTCAGCGTCCGCACCTTGCCGTCGGCCGTGAGCAGGTCCAGCGACACCACGTGATTGCCGAAGCTCCCGGCGCTGTGATGGTTCTTGCCGTGGATGTCGGAGCCGATGGCGCCGCCGATGGTGACCTGCCGGGTGCCGGGCAGCACCGGAACCCACAGACCGAACGGCAGGGCCGCCTTCATCAGCTGGTCCAGGTTGACGCCGGCGTCGACCTCGACCAGGTGGGTGTCGCGGTCGATGCGGTGGATCTGGTTCAGCGCATTCATGTCGATGACCAGGCCACCGGCGTTCTGCGCCGGGTCGCCGTAGGAGCGGCCGAGGCCACGGGCGATCACCCCACGCTGAAGGTGAGCGGGCTTCGACTCGTTCTGCTCCGCGACCTGGGCAACCGCTCGCGCGATCACTTCCACGTCGGGAGTGGACAGCACCTGCGCGGTGGTGGGCGCGGTGCGTCCCCAGCCGGTGAGGGTGCGGGTCTGTGTGGGGAGCGCCTGGGTGGGCGTCTCTTCTGCTGTCGTGGACATCGAGGTAGAGGGTACCCGGAGGCCGGCCCCGTGGGCCCGTGCGTGCTTATCCACCGCGGGCGGTCGACAAGTACTCACGGGGCGCTAGCCTCGTCGTCGTGTCAGAAACCCAGCCGAGTCACGAGCACGAACCGCACGTTCCGCTCCCCGTCGAGATCCCCGTCACCGAGAACATCGCGGACGACGCACTGGACCTGAAGACGCAGATCATCCGTTTCGTCCTGACCGGTGGATTGTCGGCCATCGTCGACTTCGGGCTGTACTTCCTGCTGTTGGAAGTGGTCGGGCTCCCCGTGAACGTGGCGAAGTCGATCAGCTTCATCGCGGGCACCACCACCGCGTACCTGATCAACCGCCGGTGGACGTTCAAGGCCGAACCGAGCCGCGCCCGCTTCGTGGCCGTCGTCATCCTCTACGCGGTCACGTTCGCCGTGCAGGTGGGCCTCAACTGGGTGATGTACCACGCATTCCCCGACGAATGGTGGCGTCTGCCGCTCGCGTTCGTCATCGCCCAGGGCACGGCGACGGTCATCAATTTCGTCGTGCAGCGCGCGGTGATCTTCAAGATCCACTAGGCGCTGCCGGGCAACCGCACGGCAATGCCCCGGCGGGTGCTGCGATGACCCCGATTCGGGTGTTTCGGTAACGACTCAGCAACTTCTCTGGTGTGGCGGGTGTGTTCGGTGAGAATCGATCAATGCTGATTGTTCTCGATACCTCGGCCGTCACTCGCGACGTGCGCTTCGAGACGTTCGTCCGCGACGCCCTCGATCAGGGGAGCCGGGTACTCGTGCCGCGCCTGGTCCTCGTCGAGGTCGCGCACCGGTACCAGCGCGAATCGGTCGCGATGATCGAGGCCCTCACCGTCCAGGCGCGCATGTACGACCGGCTCGGGCTCCGGGAGGATCTGTCGGTCTTCGTGGATGCCGCCCGGGCCAAGGCCGACGGGTACGTCGACTCGCTGGCCCGGCAGCTCGAGGCGATGGGCTGCGACGTGATCGAGCCGGCGCACGCGTCGCACCTCGAGATCGCCGGTCGCGAGTTGCAGCGTCGTCGCCCGTACGTGGACAAGAAACGGCACGGCTACACCGCCACGGTGAACTGGCTGACGGTCCTGGACATCGCCGATCGCCGCCCGTCCGAGGACGTGGTGTGGGTCAGTGCCAACTCCCGGGCGTTCGGTAGCGGCGAGCCGTCGACGTGGCACGACGAGATCTGGGCCGAGCTGCAGGAACGTGGTCTCGATCACCGGGTGCGGTGGGTGGTCGACCTGGACGACGTGGACGTTCGGGAAACCGGCCAGCCCCGCCGCGAACGGGTCTTCGAGCCGGTCGTCACGTCGCCGCCCGTGGCCGCCGTCAAGGCGCCACTCCCGCCTCGGGCGCCCGTCGCGGCCCCCGAACCCGTGGAACCCTCGGGTCCGGCTCCCGCCGCGGCCGTGCCTCCCGTGCACGTGGCGCGACCCCGGGTGGCACCGCAGCGCATCCTGCCCTCGGGAAATGCGGACACCGGCGGCCGCCGCGGCATCGGCAGGGTGATGGGCGGACGCAAGCGGAAGGTCACCGTCGTGGAGGAGCTCGACGACCTCGATTTCGGCTGAGCCGGACGCCCGATGTCCCACTTGGCACGCCCGCGATAACGATTCGGGCAAAGGGGATAACGACTTGGGGCCGAAGCCACCATGAGTGACACACGATCGCGGCGGGTACTCCAAGGTTGAAGTTACGTATCCGTCAAGGGCGACGGGTATCGGCGACCAGGGGAGAAGGCATGAAATCTGTGCCGAACGACCGCAAGCCGTCCGCGCAGCAGCGGAACGGGACACCGATCGTCCAATACCGTTCGGGTGCGAGGCTCGCGGGGCCGAGTATCGAATCCCAGGTTCTCTACCAGGCATGCAGGTGGTTTCTCCGGCCTGTGGTGCGGATGGCCCCGATCAACGAATCGGCGATTCGCAGGGCCGCGCTGCTGGACATGGCGGCGGGGATCCGTCCGGCTTCCGGTATCCGCCGCCAGAAGGTGCGACTGCCCGGATTCGACGCGGAGATCGTGCGCGCGCCGGGGGTGTCACCGGATCTCGGTGACGGGGTCGTCCTCTATCTGCACGGCGGCGGGTTCCTGTGCTGCGGGCTGAACACGCATCGGCCGGTGGTCGCGACGATCGCGAAGCTGACCCGGCTGCCGGTGATGCACGTCGGCTACCGGCAACTGCCCGACACGAACATCAGCGGTTCGGTCGACGACTGCCTGACGGCGTACAAGTGGTTGCTGGAGAACGGAGCCCGCGCGGGCGGGACGGTGTTCGCCGGTGACTCGGCGGGTGGGTTCCTCGTCTTCGCGACCGCGCTGAAGGCGCGCGAGGAGGGCGTCGATCTGCCCGCGGGCCTGGTCGGACTGTCCCCGCTGCTGGACCTGGACTGCGCGGACAAGCTGGTGCACGCCAATGCGGCCCGCGACGTGTTCGCGCCAGTGGAGGCGCTCGTCACCATCGGCAAGCTCGGCGGCGAGGTGGACGGCGTGCTCGACCCCGCGCTGTCACCCGTGAACGGCGCTCTCGAGGGTCTGCCGCCTGCGCTGCTGGTCGCTGCGGAAGGCGAGGTGCTGCGGTCGGATTCGGAGCTGATGGCGTATCGGCTGAGCGCTGCGGGTGTTGCGACGACGCTGCAGATCTGGGACGGCCAGGTGCACGCGTTCCCGGCGTTGTGGCCCGGGCTGCCGGAAAGCCGTGCGGTGCTTCGGCGTATCGCGCGTTTCGTCGCGTCGCGTGTGCGGCCGGAGGACGGTGTCGCCCGGGACAAGACCGCCTGACTACCGCGGCGGGCCCTTCTCGAGCACGATCGTCGTCGATCGCTGTCGGCCGGTCTCGTCGAACCAGCGCAGCGCGACCTCGTCGCCGGGGTGCCGTGCGATCATGCGTTCGCTGAGATCGTCCGAGGACCGGATGGGTTTTCCGTCGAATTCGGTGACGACGTCCCCGATCTCGATGCCTGCGTCGTCGGCGGGAGTGCCGATGCTGACCCAGAGCACTTCGGCGCCCCGATCGTCGTCGGTGACGCTGATCCCGAGGAGTGGGGTGTCGCCGATGTGCACGGTGGCGGACGTGGTTCCGGCGCGGACCTGATCGACGATCGTCATCGCGGTGTCGATGGGCACCGCATACGATCTCGGCTGGGTGGGAGCGGGTTTCGCGGGGTCGGAGTCGGCGTTGCCCGCGGTGTTGACGCCGATGACGGCGGCGGTGGCGTCGACGAGGGGGCCGCCGGAGTCGCCGGGACGTACGGCCGCATCGATCTGGATCAGCCCGTTCAGCCGGTTCCGGGAACCGTCGGTGGAACTGCGGGCGGTGATCGTCTGCCCGACGTCGGTCACGAACCCGCGGGCCGCCACCGGAACTCCGCCTCCCTCCGCGTTACCCACCGCGGTCACCGGGTCACCGATGCCGATGGTGGTGTCCTTCGCGAGGGTCGCCACCGGGAGGTCGCCCGCGCCCTGGAGCCGGAGTACCGCGACGTCGCGGGAACTGTCGTACCCGAGGACGTCCGCGACGTACTCCGCACCGTTGCCCAGGCTCACCGCGCTGATGTCGAGGGCCCCGTCGATCACGTGATGGTTGGTGAGGACGACGCCGTCGGGGGTGAGCACGATCCCCGTTCCCGCGGTTTCGACGAGACCCGAATCCGCGACGAGCGTGACGATCGCCGGGATCACCGTGGCCTCGACCTCAGCCGGGGTCAGGACCACGGGCGGCGGCGGAGGAGGCGCGGCGGGCTGGGCGACCGTCGCCGCCGGCGGTCCCGGTTCGCGGACCGGTGGTGCGCTCAGCAGCAGGCTGCCGATCACCGCCGTGGCCACGGCGAGGACCGTTGTGGCGCGGGGCGTCGTCATGCCGGTTGTCGTCGTCGCGGAGTCGGTTCAGGACTGTTTCAGCGACCCCCAGCCGTGCCAGGTGTCGATCTCGATCCAGGCGCTGACCCGTTTCCGGTCTCGGACGGGGTACGGCTTGCCGGTGTAATGCGTGGCGAGGCGGTCGATGTCGGCCAGTTCGCCGTCGTCGACGAATTCGGTCACCCGGCCCTGGATGCTGACGTGGGTGATCCAGTCGTCGGGGTCCATCGCGGTGAGGCTGACGCGGGGGTCGGCGCGCATGTAGTCCAGGCGTCGGCGCTCGGCATCCATGTTGACCAGCACCTTGCCGTCCTCGAACAGGTACCAGGTGGCCACGGACACGGGCTGGCCGTCGGGTCGGACGCAGGCGATGGTGGCGTAATTGGGCCGAGCGAACATCTCGGCGGCTTTCGTTGTCAGAGGTGGCTTCGACATGTCCGAAAGATACTCCTGAGGCCTTCGGCCCTGTGCGTGGTTGGCGAGTCCAGGCCCTCGTCAACCCCGCACGGGGCAGGCGGCCTAACGCCGGTCCCGGAACCGGGGTTCGCGCTTGTCCTTGCGTGCGGCGGTGGCCTCCTCGAAGTTGTCGGTCAGCAGCCGCACGAGCAGCTGCCCGAGACCCTCTTGGTGGATGTGGGCTTCGAGTGAGGCGGCGTCGAGCCCGGACCACAGCGTGCGCTTCGTCAGTTCCAGGCCGGGCCGGGAGAACCTGGACATGCGCTCGGCGAGGTCGAAGCATTCGTCCAGCAGGTCCTCGCCGGGCACGCACCGCGACACGAGTCCGATCCGCTCGGCCTCGTCGGCGTGCACGTCGCGACCGGACAGCATGATCTCGAACGCCCGGGACGAACCGATCGCCCGGGGCAGCAGGTAGCTCAGGCCCAGCTCGCTCGCGGTCAGGCCGTTGTTGATGCCCGCCGCCCGGAAGTAGGCGTCTTCCGCCGCGATCCGGATGTCGGAGGCGAGCGCCAGGCACAGGCCGCCGCCGATGGCCGCGCCGTTGACCGCGCTGATCACCGGCTGGTGCATCCGGCGGAGCGAGAGCACCACGTTGTCGAGCATCTCCATGGCCCGCAGGGCGACGGTCGGCGGGGTGAGGCCGTCCACGTGGGGGAGGGTGCCCGCGGACCTCTGGTCGGCGCCGGAGCAGAAGCCGCGGCCCGCACCGGTGATCACCACCGCGCGCACCGCGTTGTCGTTGCTGATCTCCTCCAGTGCGTCGCGGAACGGGATCATCACGTCGAACGCCATCGCATTCATGCGTTCCGGGCGGTTGAGCGTCACCAGGGCGATGCCCGGCCGGGGATGGTCGACGACGACGAAGTTCACGCACTCGATACTAGAACACGTTTCAATTCTCTGGATCAATTTGCGGTCGTGGACGCCCGGGGGCGACCGTGCGCGCGAGGATGCCCAGCGTCGCGCGCAGGGCGGTCTCGGAAATCACCGGGAAGATCCCGGACTCCCGCCACACCTGGTCGATGGACGACCAGTCGTAGAACGACGTCACCATCGTTCCCTCGTCGATCGGCTCGAGTCGGTAGCCGTACACGTGCCCGATCTGCGGCCGGATCTGCCCGAGGACCTTCCAGGAGATCTCCCGGTCGGGCACGAATGTCTCGATCGTCACCGTCACGTCGTAGAGACCGAGGTCGAAGTCGTTCAACGCGTCGCGGTCCATGTGCACGACGAACGTGTCGCCGGCCGCCGTGACGCGGTGCCCTTCCGCGGACATCAGCATTCCGGAACTGTCGATAGCCACATGTCCCTCGGGATCGCAGAGCAGGCCGAAGATCGTCGCCGGGTCCGCGGCGACAGCCCGCCGGACCTCCAACCGCTCGCCGGTGTCAGTTGTCATGTCCGCATCCTGCCACCCCATGTGAGTGCCATCGAGTGCTTGGGCACGCAAAAACACTCACATGGGGAAGGTGGGCAGCACTCCGGCGTCCATGGCCTGTTTCAGAGACGGTGCGGCCGAATCCTTCTCGGACAGCTGGAAGGTCAGCGGGTTGCCGTCCCGGCCCACCGTGGGCCAGTCGATTCCCAGTTCGGGATCGAGTGGATGGAGGTCGTGATCGAGGGCCGGGGTGTACTCGATCGAGCACAGGTACATCACGGTCGACGCGTCCTCGAGGGACAGGATCGCGTGGCCTACACCGGCCGGGAGGTAGACGGCGCGGCGGTCGGCGTCGTCGATGAGCACCGAATCCCACTGCCCGAACATCGGCGACCCGACGCGCAGGTCGACGATCACGTCGAGGAACGCACCCTTGACGCACGTGACGTATTTCGCCTGTCCGGGCGGGTTGTCGGTGAAGTGGATGCCGCGCAGGACACCGGCGGCGGACACCGAGCAGTTGGCCTGCGCGAGTTCGAGACTGTGCCCGACGGCGGCCTCGAACTCCGAGCCCTTGAACCATTCGAGGAACACGCCGCGGTCGTCGCCGAACTGCCTCGGGGTGATCTCCCAGGCGCCCGGAACCTTCAGTTCCCGATACTCCACGTCACCAGTCCTTGCCGCGTTCGAGAAGTTCGAGGAGATAGTCGCCGTATCCCGACTTGCCGAGAGTCTCGGCGCGGGCACACAATTCGGCGTCGGTGATGAACCCGCGGCGCCACGCGACCTCTTCCGGGACGCCGATCTTCAGCCCCTGCCGGTGTTCGAGCGTGCGCACGAAGTTCGACGCCTCGAGCAGTGAATCGACGGTGCCGGTGTCGAGCCACGCGGTTCCGCGGGGAAGCACCTCGACCTGCAGCCGTCCGGCCTGCAGGTACGCCTGGTTGACGTCGGTGATCTCGTACTCGCCGCGGTCCGACGGCTTCAGATCGCGCGCGATCGAGACGACGTCATTGTCGTAGAAGTACAGGCCGGGGATCGAGAAGTTCGACTTCGGGGTGGCGGGCTTCTCCTCGATGGACATCGCCCGGCCCGTGTCGTCGAATTCGACCACACCGTACGAACTGGGATCGGACACCCAGTAGGCGAACACGGCGCCGCCGTCGATGTTCTCGAAGCGGTTCAGCCGGGAACCGAGACCGGGGCCGTAGAAGATGTTGTCGCCGAGCACGAGGGACACGGACTCGTTGCCGATGTGGTCGGCACCGAGCACGAACGCCTGCGCCAGGCCGTTCGGTTCCTCCTGCACCTTGTACGTGAGGTTCACCCCGAACTGGGAGCCGTCGCCGAGGAGCCGGCGGAACTGCTCGGCGTCGTGCGGGGTGGTGATGACGAGGATGTCCCGGATGTTGGCCAGCATCAGGGTGGAGAGCGGGTAGTAGATCATCGGCTTGTCGTAGACCGGGACCAGTTGCTTGCTCACTCCGAGAGTGATCGGGTGCAATCGGGACCCGGTGCCCCCTGCCAGGATGATTCCGCGCATGTGCGCAGTGTTCCAGTGTTCGCGTCGGATAGAAACTCGGGCGCGCTACTAGGGTGGGTGCACATGAGGCTTCTCGTGACAGGCGGCGCCGGGTTCATCGGTGCGAACTTCGTGCACCAGACGGTCGCCGAGCGCTCGGACGTGCAGGTGACGGTGCTCGACGCGCTGACGTACGCCGGCAACCGGCAGTCGCTCGACCCGGTGGCCGACCGCATCGAGTTCGTGCACGGCGACGTGGCGGATTTCGCGCTGGTGGACCGTCTGGTCGCGGGCTCGGACGCGGTGGTCCACTTCGCTGCGGAATCGCACAACGACAATTCGCTGGCCGATCCGACGCCGTTCGTGCAGACGAACGTGATGGGCACGTTCTCGCTGTTGCAGGCCGTCCGCGCCCACGACGTCCGGTATCACCACATCTCCACCGACGAGGTGTACGGCGACCTCGAACTGGACGACCCCGAGCGCTTCACCGAGTCGACCCCGTACAACCCGTCGAGCCCGTACTCGGCCACCAAGGCGTCCAGCGACCTCCTGGTGCGGGCCTGGGCGCGGTCGTTCGGGGTGCGGGCCACCCTGTCGAACTGTTCCAACAACTACGGCCCGTACCAGCACGTCGAGAAGTTCATTCCGCGCCAGATCACCAACCTGATCGACGGGGTGCGCCCCCGTCTGTACGGCAGCGGGAAGAACGTGCGCGACTGGATCCACGTCGACGACCACAACGCGGCCGTCTGGACGATCCTGGAGAAGGGGAGTCTCGGTCAGACGTATCTGATCGGCGCGGACGGCGAGGTCGACAACCGGACCGTCGTCGGAACGCTGCTCGAACTGTTCGGCCGCGACGCCGACGACCTCGACTTCGTCACGGACCGCCCGGGCCATGACCTGCGCTACGCGATCGATTCGACTCGGCTGCGCACCGAACTGGGCTGGACGCCGCAGTACAAGGATTTCCGCAGCGGGCTCGAGGCCACCGTGCGCTGGTACCGCGACAACGAGTCGTGGTGGCGGGCGCAGAAGGAATCCGCGGAGAAGGCGTACGCGGCCACGGAATCCGTCATCGGCTGACGGTTCCGCGAAACGCCCACGCTCTCGCCGTCAGTGCGATGCGGCCTGCCTCGTCGCGCCTCGAGCGGGCATCGAGCAGGTCGCGAAGCTCGTCTCGGCGCACGGCGGGCAGCGACGCGCAATATCCGGGTGCCGGTCCCTGCCCGCCCAGAAACGGCCGCCAGAAATCGTCGAAGTCGGAGAACACGGTGGGCACGTCGAGTGGGTGCACCTCCGCCGCGGCCAGCCCTGCGGTGGACAGTGCGTCGCGGAGAGGCTGGGGCCGGCAGAGCGGGAAGCGGACGCCCTCGTCGAGGTCCGCGGCCGCCTCGTCGAGTTCGCGAGCGGCGTCCCAGAATGTGCGAATCATCTGCATTCCCTCGACGTAGTCCCACACGTACCCGGCGACCGTCCCGCCGGTTCGCGTCACTCGGCGCATCTCGGCGAGCCCGTCGATCGGATGGGGAACGAAATTGAGGACGAGCCCGGACACCACGCGGTCGAACTCGCCGTCCTCGGCGGGGATGGATTCGGCGGTGCCCGACCGGACGTCGAAGCGGGGATCGTCCGTGCCGGCCCGAGCCGCCGCCGCGAAGGGCTGCGACGGTTCGACGCCGACCACCCGGGCCGGATCCGCCGTGCGGAGAACGGTGTGGGCGAGGGCGCCCGTCCCGCAACCCACATCGCACCATGCGCCGCCCGGGCCGGCGGCCAGCCACCGCAGGAACTGCGTCGCGACCGGCCGGCTCCAGCGGCCGATGTAGCGCTCGTACGCGGGATCGATCTCCCAGGCGTCCGTCATCGCGATCTCCTCAGGACGGCTGCGGTACCCGGGAATCCTCGCGGACGAGGGCGTTGCGCAGCGAACGCGAACCGGCGATCGCGGCGACGAAGCCGGCGAGCACCTCGCACAGCGTGAACACCAGGCGAGACGCGAGGGCCAGCCCGAGCGCGACCCCGCTGTCCATGAACGGGGACAGAGCCGCGACGACGACGGCCTCGCGGACCCCGATGCCGGACGGCGCGACGACCACCAGCACGCCGACGCACATGCCGAGGGCGATCGCGCCGATGCACTGCACCAGGGTGCCCGCCTCGAATCCCGCCGAGCTCGACGCGAGGAACCACAGATGCACGCCGTAGAGGACCCAGCTGACGGCGCACCAGCCGAGGGCCAGCCCGATCTTGTGCATGGTCAGCTGCCGCTGCAGCGGGGCCCGCCGCAGGATCCGCAGGGCCAGGTTCACCAGCCGGGTGAGGACCGGTGGGTAGCAGCAGACGAGCGCGATCGGGACGAGAACGATCACCGCGACCGCCGCGACGGTGCTGATGTGGAACAGGGCGGGCAGCGCCAGCAGCCCGACGACCAGCGCCGACGTGATGCTCAGCCCGACGGTGACGAGGACGGCGACGAATCCGTTGGCCCGCGACACCCCGGCCCGGCGCACGAGCTCGGTCTGGAGGACGAACGCCCACACACTGCCCGGCAGATACTTGCCGAGCTGACCGACCAGGTAGCAGCGGGCGGCGTCGAAGGCGGGGATCGGATGTTCGAGGGCGCCGAGCGCGTGCTGCCACGCGCGCACCGCCGCGCCCATGCCGAGGAAGACGAACACCGCGGAGACGGCGAGCGCCCACCAGTCCAGCTGGGTGATCGTGTCCCTGACCTCGGCCCACTGCGATTTCACGGCGAACACGACGGCGACGACGATCGCGAGGGTGACGAGGATCCGCAGCGCGTTCATCAGGACGGCGCGACCGCCGCGGTCCGGGACGATCTCGGGATCGGCGTCCACGAGAACCACCCCCTCACCGGCAGTGCGCTGCGGCAGTGCAGCGTTCGTTTCCGACGATAGCAATCGGAGGGCGCCGGATCAGGAAACGAGCGGTTTCACCGCCAGCTCCCGCCACCAGGCGAACGCGTCGGCGAGCGAGTTCGGGAGTTCCGCGTCGGTGTCGAGCCGCCCCGAGGCATACACCGTCGCCACCGCCGCGATGTCCCGGTCCGCGATCCCGGCGCGGCTCATGCCCACCCGGTTGGTGCCGCGCAGGGCGGCGGGATTGCCGAACACCGTGGCGAACGGCGGAATGTCCTTGGCGACGACCGATCCCATTCCGACCATCGCCCGCGCACCGATCACCCGCCGCTGATGCACCACCGCGCTCATACCGAGGTTGACGCCGTCGCCGAGAGTCACGTGACCGCCGAGGGTGCTGGACGGCGAGAGGACGCAGTCGTCGCCGATCCGGACGTCGTGCTCGACGGACGTGTGGTTCATGACGAATCCGCCGCGCCCGATGGTCGTCGGCCGCTCGGCCCCCTGCTGGACGGCGCTCATCTCGCGGATCACGGTGCCCGCGCCGATCACGACACCCTGATGTGGACTGATCTCCGTCCACGTGCGGGGATGCGTCTTTCCTATCCACTCCGGCGGCGCCCCGAGCGTCGCGTGGGCGCCGATCCAGCAGTCGTCGCCGATGTCGAGCGGACCGGTGAGGACGGCATACGGTCCGATGCTCACCCGGTCCCCGATCGTGACGCCGTCGCCTATCACGACGGTCGGGTGGATCTCGCAGTTTTCACCGATGGTCATGAAAGTTGGCGATTCCTTCCAGGAGCCGTGCAGACCGTGGGAACCTTCAAGAGGGTGCAATCTGTGAAGACGGTGTGAACGCACGTCAATCTATCGGAGGAACCGTGATCGCGATCTCGAGTATCTCTTTCGGAGAGGACGTCGAGCGCGAGGTTCTCGACACCCTGCGATCAGGGATGGTCGCGCAGGGACCGAAGGTCGCGAGGTTCGAGGACGGGTTCGCCGAACTCGTCGGCACCCGGCACGCCGTGGCCGTCAACAGCGGCACCACCGCGCTGATCGCGGCGCTGCGGGTGCTGGACCTCCAACCGGGCGACGAGGTGCTCACCACCCCGTTCACGTTCGTGGCCACGCTCAACGCGATTCTCGACTCCGGCGCGACGGCCCGGTTCGCCGACATCGGGGCTGCCGATTTCGCACTCGACGCCGACATCGTGTCGCAGTGCGTGAACGAGCGCACCCGGGTGCTGATGCCGGTGCATCTGTACGGGCAGACCGCGGACATGGGTGCGCTGATGCCGTTGGCCGAGACCCGGGGACTCGCCGTCGTCGAGGACGCCGCGCAGGCGCACGGTGCCACGTTCGACGGCAAGGGTGCGGGCAGTTTCGGGCTCGGCTGCTTCTCGTTCTACGCCACCAAGAATCTCACCACCGCCGAGGGCGGCATGGTCACGACGGACGACGACGCGGTGGCCGACCGGTTGCGGGTGCTGCGGAATCAGGGCATGCGACGCCGCTACGAGTACGAGATGGCGGGCCAGAACTTCCGGATGACGGATCTGCAGGCCAGTCTCGGGTTGCCGCAACTGGGTTCCTATCTACAGCAGGTGGAGTCGCGCCGGCGCAACGCCGAGGCGCTGCGGACCGGTCTGAAGGACGTCGAAGGTCTCGTTCTGCCTTCGGAACTCGCGGGCCGCGGACACGTGTGGCACCAGTTCACCGTGATCCTCGCACCCGATGCGCCGATCGACCGCGACACCCTCGCGCAGCGTCTGGGAGATCGGGGGGTCGGCAGCGGTGTCTACTACCCGAGAACCGTCTACGACTACGACTGCTACCGCGAGCATCCCCGGGTGATCATCTCGCCCACGCCGGTCGCGACGTCCGTGGCCCGCCGGTGCCTGAGCATTCCCGTCCACGCCGCGCTCTCCACCGACGACGTCGACCGGATCGTCGCCGCGGTGCGCGAGGCGATGGAGGCATGATGACGTCCACGCGACCGCGGATCGCGCTCATCGGATCCGGCAGGATGGGTTCGCTGCACGCCCGCGTTCTCGCGCAGTCCTCGCTGTGTGACCTCGCCCTGCTCGTGGAACCGCGGGAGGAACACGGGCGGGAGGTCGCCGCACGGTTCGACACCGAATGGGCTGCGGATTTCGACGAACTGGACGGCATCGACGCCGCCGTCGTCGCGGCGGCGACACCCGCCCACTACGAGTTGGCGGGCCGCGTCCTCGACCTCGGCAAGCCGGTGCTCGTCGAAAAGCCGCTCGCCGCAACGTACGAGGAGAGCACGGATCTGGTGAAACGTGCCGCCGCGACGGGTGTCCCGCTGATGTGCGGCCTGCTCGAGCGATTCAATCCGGCGGTCCGGACGGCCCGCGAATTCGCCGGTGACGTGTGGCAGGTCAACGGAATCCGGCACTCGCCGTTCGTCTCCCGCATCCCCACCGGCGTCGCGACCGACCTGCTGATCCACGACGTCGACCTCGCGATCGGTTTCGTCGGATCACCACCCGTCGGCGTGAAGGCCGAATTCGGGTACTTCCACGACAGTTCGCGGCGCAACGAGGCCGAGGACTGCGCGGAGGCGGTGCTGCGTTTCGAATCCGGTGCGGTGGCCACCATCTCGGCCAGCCGGGTGAGTCAGCGGAAGGTCCGGCAGCTGTCGCTGCTGGAGCCGGACCGCCTGATCGAGATCGACCTCCTGCGCCGCGACATCACCATCTACCGGCACATCGACGACGACCTGCCCGCCGACCGCGACGGCTACAAGCAGCAGACGGTGATCGAGATCCCCACCCTCCGCTACAGCGACGAACCCCTCGCCGCCCAGCTCGCGCATTACGTCGGACTGATCGGCGGCGAGGGGGAGGCCGAAGCGGAGCGCGACTCGATCCTGCCCGCGCATCGCGTGGTCCACGAGGCGACGGTGTCGGCTACCGGCTGAGCGCTCCGGCGACCGCCAGGCGGGTGTCGTCCATGATGAGATCGGCGTTGATCGCTGCCGCGGCGCTCAGGCCGGCTCCGGCGGCGACGATCACCTGCGCCTTCGGGTCTGCGACGTTGCCTGCCACCCACACCCCCGGAACCGCGGTGGCGCCGGTCGCGTCGGCGGCGACGGCGGTGCCGATCACGTGTCCGGCCATCTCCATCTCGGTGGTGTCCAGGCCGAGGCTCGTAAGGAAGTCGGCGCGGGCCCTGAACACGGGCGGGACCACCACGGCGGTGAGGGAGAAGACCTGACCCGTGCGCAGCCGGACACCGGTCAGCCGGTCGTCCTGCACCTCGAGCCCGGCCACACCGCCGTCGATCACGGCGATACCGCGTGCGGCGAGCTGCTCGTACTCCTCGCCGGTGGGTTCGTCCGCGTCGTTCAGGAACAGCGTCACGTTCTCGGTCCACTGCCGCCACATCAGCGCCTGGTGCACCGCCAGCGGACTGCCGGCGAGGACGCCGACCGGCTGGTCTCGGACCTCCCAGCCGTGGCAGTACGGGCAGTGCAGGACGTCGCGTCCCCATCGCTCGGCCACCCCGGGGATGTCGGGGAGCACGTCGACGAGGCCGGTGGTCACGAGCAGTCTCCGCGCCCGCACGGCCGCGCCGTCGGCGAGTGTCACCCGGAACTGGCCGTCCCCGATCTTGTCTGCGGACGTGACGGTGCCGGTCACGATCTCGCCGCCGTACCCGGCGACCTCCTCGCGTCCGATGGCCAGTAGTTCGCCGGGAGGGGTGCCCTCTCGGCCGAGATAGTTGTGAATGCGCCCGGCCGGTGCGTTGCGCGGGGCGCCCGCGTCGATCACGAGCACCGAGCGGCGTGCCCGCGACAGGGCCAGTGCCCCGCCGAGTCCGGCCGCGCCGCCACCGACGACCACTACGTCGTAACTGTCTTCCATCGCGTTCTCCTTCGTTCGTCGACCTCGTGACGTCCACTGTCCGGGGAGGCCGCGAAACTGGCAAGCAAGTTTGCCGCTGTGGCAACATGGTGGGTGTGAACGACGTACCCGATCTGGACGGCGTCCTCGACGCCGTGGGACCGCGGCTGAAAGCACTCCGGCAGCAGCGCGGTGCCACCCTCGCCCAGCTTTCCGAGTCCACCGGGATCTCGGTGAGCACCCTGTCGCGGCTCGAGTCCGGCCAGCGGAAACCCACTCTCGAGCTGATGCTCCTGCTGGCCCGCGCCCACCAACTGCCCCTGGACGAACTCGTCGACGCACCCGCCACCGGCGACCCCCGCGTCCATCTGCGACCCCTCGAGCGCAACGGCTCGACGATCATCCCGCTGACGCGCAGGCCCGGCGGGATCCAGGCGTTCAAGCACGTGATCCCACCGGGTGACCCGAACGGCGTCCCGAACCTGCAGGTCCACGAGGGCTACGAATGGCTGTACGTCCTGTCCGGCCGGCTGCGACTGCTGCTCGGCGAACACGACGTGATCCTGACGCCGGGGGAGGTCGCGGAGTTCGACACCCACGTCCCGCACTGGTTCGGCAACCCCGGACCGCAACCGGCGGAGATCCTCAGCCTGTTCGGTCCCCAGGGCGAGCGGGCGCACGTCCGCACGGTCCCGCGGGGAACGGCAGCCGAGCACGACCGTCGGTAGAATTCGTCCGGACCGGTGACGAGCGCTCCCTCCGAGGCGCAGGACGTGATGGGGAGGCCCCGTGCGACGCTGGATTCTCGGTGTTCCCGTAGCGGTCCTGATTCCGCTCCTCGCCGGCTGTTCCACGACTGTGGCACCGCCCGTCGCGCAACCGCAGCCGCAATCACCGCCCGCAGGTGCGACTCTCGTGGGCCTGGGGGATTCGATCCCGGCCGGTGACGGATGCCCCGGCTGCACGCCGTTCGTGGAACTGTTCGGCGATCAGCTGTCCGGCGACGACGCGCTGCCCGTCCAGGTGGCCAACCTGGGTGTCGGAGGCTGGACCAGCACCGACCTGCTCGACTCCCTCGAACCCGGCGAATACGACGCCGACGCCGTCCGCGACGCCGACCTCGTCACCGTCACGATCGGCGCCAACGACTTCTACGCCGAACTCGACGACTACCTGGACGGCGACTGCGGTGGCGACGACGGCCTCGGCTGCTTCGAACCCGTCCTCCCGCAGCTACAGACCACGCTGACGTCCGTGCTCGACCGCATCGCCGAACTGCGGGCCGGTCAGCCGACCGCGGTGCTGGTCACCGGGTACTGGGACGTCTTCCCCGACGGCGACGTGGCCCGCGAGTTGTACGGCCCGCAGTTCCTCCGGGACAGCGCCGTACTGACGTTGCGCGCCAACGACGTCATCTCGGAGGTCGCGGGTGCCGAGGGCGCCACCTACGTCGACCTGTTCAGCACGTTCAAGGGGACGTGGGGCGACGGCGACCCCACGGGACTGCTGGCCGACGACGGCGACCACCCGAACCAGATCGGCCACCAGCTGATCGCCGACGCGTTGTCGTCCGCGTCGGTCGCGGGATCCGGCTCCACCGAGGCGTCGGCGTTCACGTCGTCCGAGTGGTCGCCGCGCTGAGCCTGCGCCGGCGCACCACCGCATCGACGACGGACAAGATCAGCACCACGACCGTCGCTGCGCCGAATGCCGCTACGGACAGGTTCTGCCGCGGCGGCCGGAACGACACGACCAGATCGTGGTCACCCGGCGGCACCGACACCTCGAGCAGACCGTGCCACCCGGCGGTCGCGTCCACCGGCTCGCCGTCGACGGTGGCCGAGTAGCCGGGCCACGCGAGGCGCGCGAACCAGACGGTGCCGCCGCTGCCCGCCACCCGCACGGTCTCCGTCGCCGCGCTCGTGTCGGACGAGAGCACCCGGACGCCGTCGGACGCGAACGCCACGCGTCCGGGCAGGGGCAGCGGCCGGTCCCGCTGCAACACCGTCCGGGAGTCGCCGCGTTCGGTGACGTGCCAGCCGGGTGGGGGCGGTGCCGTCGCGACCTCGGGCACGAGCCCGTGCTCCACGACGAGCGTCGACACCCGGAGGTAGTCGATCAGCGGGATCGGGATGTCCGCGTTCACCGGCTGCCAGAGCGCCCCGTACACCCCGGGGCAGACGGCGCCGCGGTAGTCCATGCACAGGGCTTCCTGGAACTCGGTGAACCCGATACCGGTGTAGGCGTTGATGCTGCCCTCGACGGACGACGCCATGATCTCGTTGCCGAACAGGATCCGGCCGGCGGTGACGTCCTCGTGGGACGTGTCGCCCAGGTCGGCGAGTTGCAGCACGGTGCCCTGGTAGCGGTCGGTCTGCTCGGACAGCACCGATGTACTCGCCGGGTCGACGCGGCTGCCGCGCTCGACGTCGCGGGTCAGGGACCAGACCTGCGCGGCGGCCACCACCACGGTGCCCAGGACGAGGGCGGCGACGAGAGCATTCGGCCCCCGCGTGCGCCAGCCGGTGTACGCGAGCACGCACAGCGCCGCGACGAGCAGCGCGAACAGCGTGTGCCGCAGCGTCAGGGCGGGCGAGGACGAGAACGCCAGGTAGTAACCCAGCGCGATCAGCACCGCCGACGCCGTCGCCCGGTGACGCACCCGGTCGCGCGCGATCCCCAGCGACAGCGCGAGCGCCAGGCCGATCACCACGCACAGGTACAGGTATTCGACGAGCCGGATCGGCCACCGGAACATCCCGACGTTCGACGGTCCGAACGTGAAGAGGAAGTAGACGACCGCGATCACGGCCAGGCTGATCAGTGGTCGCCCGTGCGCGCGACGGAACTCCGCGGACGCGAACAGTGCGCGGATCCGTCCCCACGGAAGCCATGGCAGCACCGGCAGCACGAACCACGCGAGGTACAGCGACGGGATCACCTCGACGGGGCCCCCGAACGTCATGATCACGGGGAGATACGACGGGCTGCTCATTCCCGCGAGGCCGCCGATCTGCGGTTGCAGGAACGTGTCGTTGAAGATGCCGGTGCTGCCGGCGCGGGTGGTGACGTCGACACTGAGGAACAGCGGCAGGTACGTCACCAGCGCGGCGGTGCCCGCGCACGCGCCGGTGACGACGAGCACGAGCAACCGGAAGAACTGCCGCTCGACCAGCAGGCCGATCCCGATGCCGAGGAGTACGACGACGGCGCCGAGCGCGGCGTACGGGTTGCCCATGCTCACTGTCAGCGCACCGATCACGAAGGTGACCAGCGGGTTCGTGCGACCGCGGGAGAGGCGGAGCGCCGACCACCAGAACAGCGTCACCCACGCGACGGCCATCATCCCGGACGGCCAGCCCGCCGCCTCGTAGAACAGGGTGAAACCGCTGAACGGAATGGTCAGTCCGGCGAGGATCGCGGGACCGCGGCGGGCGCCGTATTCGCGGCACAGCAGATACGTCGCGAGGGCGAACAGCGCAAGGAACTCGGCCATGATCACGAACGCCGCGACGGACAGGTTCTCGAACTTCGCGGCCAGGACGTAGTTGGCCAGGTTGACCGGGTTGTACAGACCGTACGCGGCCTCGCCCGCGTAGTTTCCGCCGATCCAGGCGTCGGGATTGACGGTGAGCCACCGCCCGGCCAGGAGTTCCGTGCCGATCCGGTGCCAGGACGGCACGAACGATTCCAGCATGTCGCCGCCGTAGTAGAAGCGGTCGTACACGATCCGCGGAATCGTCGCGACGGCCACGGCAGCCACCGCGACTGCCAGTGCCACCAACCACTCGGGCATGCGGTGTATCGATCGGGTGAACGTCGAAGACACGGACGCGGAGGGTGCCACGGACTCCGAGCCTACGAGTTAGGCTGCGCCCGTGCGCCTTTTCGGTTGTTCCCACGACCAGAAAGGCGCACGTGCGCCGAAGGCGCTGTCGGTCGTCGTCCCGGCCTACAATTCCGCCGCCGTCATCGAGCAGACCGTCCACCGGGTCGCCGAACGACTGGCCGGCCACGACGTCGAGATCATCGTTGTGGAGAACGGATCCACCGACGACACCGTGGACATCTGCACCCGCCTCGCCGCGGACTGGACGCCCGGACGTGTGTCGCTCACCGTCCTGCGGAGTGAGAAGGGCATGGGCAACGCGTTGCGGACCGGAGCGGAGGCGAGTCGCGGCGCGCACGTGCTGCTGACGGCGGACGACCTGCCGTTCGGGTTCGACGACCTCGACGGCGCCGAGAAACTCGCCGCCGGCCACGACGGCCGGCTGCCCGAAGTCGTGATCGGTTCCAAGGCCCACCCCGACTCGCAGGTGCGGCGCGGCGCCCTCCGGGGCACCCTGACGTGGGGTTTCGCGGCGTTGCGTCGGGTGGTCCTCGGGATGCGCACCGGCGACCCCCAGGGCACCGTCCTGATGGACGGCGACCTGATGCGGGGACTGGTTCCCGACCTCGTCGAACCCGGATTCCTGTTCACCACCGAACTCGTCTACCTCGCGGAGCGGGCGGGCATCGTGCCGGTCGAGGTCCCGGTGCGTCTGAGCGACGACCACGACAGCCACGAAACCCGCATATCCAGGGCAGATGTGCTCGCGATGGGGGTGGGGCTGTTCCGGCTGCGGGCCCGTCACCGGGACGGAGGTCGCCTCGCATGGTCGGGGAGCGGGTCGCGAGGTTGATACCCTGCGAACCGAGAAGAGGATCGTGCTGTCGCCGTGGCGCGGTCCAGCCCACCTCTCGCGGGGAACAGTAGGAGCACTATGAACGAGTCTGCGTCGGTAGCACCTGTGGACGGGAGCACGGCCGCGGTACGGAGTGCTCTCACCGAGCATCGCGCACCCGACCGCCTCGTGGTGGCGCGAGGTCTCTTCACGGGACCGACCACCCGGGTCAAGGACGACCTGTACGCCAGGATCGTCAAGGGCCGTGCCCACCGCGAGCGCCACGTCGTGCACCTCGAGAAGGGTGCGACGGTCGACACCGACACCTACTTCGGCCGGTTCGCGGCCAGCTACTACCAGCGCTGGACCACGGTCACCGACGTGACCGTCGGGTTCCACCACGAGGCCGGCGGACGTGCCGTGGTGGCGCTGCGCGGCTCCGATTCGGGCGGAAACTCGCGCATCCTCGCGACGACGGAGATCGACGGCTCGGGCACGGCGACGCTGTCGGCGAAGCTGGACGCCTACCTCGACGGCGGCTCCCTGTGGGTGGAGTTCACCGCCGTCGACGGCCCCCTCGCGGTGAGCGAACTGGAGTGGACCGTCGCCGCGCCGTCGGTGATCCGGCCCGCCGCGATCGCGATCTGCACGTTCAACCGCGCCGACGACTGCGCCGAGACCGTCGCCGCCATCGCGAACGACTCGACGATGGCGTCCGGCATCGACGCCGTGTACGTGGTCGACCAGGGCAGCGACCACGTGTCGGACCGGGAGAAGTTCACCGAGGTCGCCGAGATCCTGGGCGACAAGCTCGTCTACCTGCGGCAGCCGAACCTCGGCGGGGCCGGCGGATTCACCCGCGGCATGTACGAGGTCTCGGGCATCAACGAGCACGCCAACCTGATTCTGATGGACGACGACATCCTGTGCGAGCCGGAGTCGATCCTGCGGATGAACGCATTCGCCAACGTCACCACCGAGCCGACGCTCGTCGGCGCGCAGATGCTGTACCTGATGAACCCGGAACACCTGCACGTCAGCGCAGAGGAAGCGGACCTGTCGAAGCTGAAGGCGGGCCGCTGGGCGGCCGGGTCGCGGCACGACATCAACCTGATCAAGAAGAAGCAGCACAAGCGCGTCGACGCCGGCTACAACGCGTGGTGGTCGTGTCTGATCCCCGCCGAGGTGGTCGCGCAGATCGGGCTCCCGCTGCCGATGTTCTTCCAGTGGGACGACATCGAGTACGGCATCCGCGCCCGCGCCGCCGGATTCGTCACGGTCACCCTGCCCAACGCCGGTGTGTGGCACGCGGACTTCCACTGGAAGGACCGCGACGACTGGGCCAAGTACTTCAGCATCCGCAACTCGCTGATCGCCGCCGCGCTGCACAGTGACTTCGACGCCAAGTCGCTGAGCAAGATGATGACGCGGGAGGTCACCCAGTACCTCGTGTCGATGCAGTACGGGTTGGCGTACACCATGATTCGCGGGATCGAGGACTTCCTCGAGGGCCCGAAGGTGCTCGAGGACGGCGGTCAGGCCGTGCTGGCGTCGATCCGCGAGGAGCGCAAGCGGTTCCCCGAAACCGTCAAGCATCCCGCGTCGAACATTCCCGGGGTCCGCAACTCCGATCTCGTCACCCGGTACGCCGGTTTCGAGCCCGACAAGAGCAAGCTCGACCTCGTCCTCGCCAAGCGGGCCGCGAACCAGTGGCTCGGCCGCACCCAGCACGGTGTCGCGAGTATCCCTGTGGCGGAGGCGCACTGGTGGCACGTGTCGCTGTTCGACACCGCCGTCATCACCGACGCCTCCCAGTCCGGGGTGCGGGTGCGCCGCCGCGACAAGGAGACGGCCCGGGAGCTCACGGCCCGGACCGCGAAGCTGATGAAACGGTTCCGCGAGGATGCGGCGTCCACGCAGCGCCAGTACCGGGACGCGTTGCCGCAGCTCACCAGCCGGGAGAACTGGGCTCGCCTCTACGGTCAGTGACGTCGGCCGGACCGTTGCGGGCACGCGATGTTCGCGGGCTGCTCCGGGATTCGTTCCTCGTCTTCGCTGTCGGTGTGGTGCTCGGCGCGGCGTGGAGTTGGCGTCCGTCGTTCTGGTACGACGAGGTCGCGACGCTGTACTCGAGTCAGCGGTCCCGGCCCGACCTGTCGAATCTGCTCGGCCACATCGATGCCGTGCACGGGCTGTACTACGTCGGGATGCACTACTGGTTCGCGGCGTTCGGTGCCTCCGAGTTCTCGGCGCGGTTCCCGAGCGCCCTGGCCACTGGCGCGGCGGGCGCAGGCGTGGTGGTGCTCGGTGCGCTGATCTCGACCAGGCGGGTGGCGGTGCTGTCCGGGATCCTGTTCGTGATCCTGCCCAGTGTCACGTGGGCGGCCACGGAGGCGCGCGGGTACGCGGCCACGGCGGCGGCCGCGGTCTGGCTGACCGTGATTCTCCTTGCGGCACTGAGGTTCCGGCGCTGGTGGCTGTGGGCGCTGTACGCCGCAGGCCTGGCGGTGTCGATCGTGTTGTTCGTCTACCTGATCACCCTCGTTCCCGCGCACCTGCTGACGATCCTGCTGCTGCGCGAGGCCCGGCGGTCCTGGCTCGGTTGGACGTCGGGCACGGCCGCGGGGGCGGTGGTCGCGGCGCCGTTCGTGGCACTGGTGCGCCGGGAATCGGTCCAGGTGGCGTGGATCCCGCCGCTCGACGGGCACCTGCCCCGGGCCGTCGCCGAGTACCAGTGGTTCGTCGGCGCACCGTGGTTCGCGGTGCTGTTCGCCGTGCTGGTGGTGGCCGGGTCGGTGGCGCTGGTGCGCGGTCACCGGCTGCCCCCGGTACTGTCCGTCGCGTTGCCGTGGATCGCGGTGCCGATGGCGACGCTGCTCGCGTACTCGCTCCTGCGCAGCCCGGTGTATCTCCCGCGGTACTTCACATTCACGACGCCCGCGGTGGCCCTCGTCGGCGGACTCTGCCTGGCCGCCCTGACCCGGAAGTGGTGGCAGTCCGCCGCGGTGATCGCGGTGTTCGCGGTGGCCGCATCGCCGAGCTACCTCGAACAGCGCGAGCAGTGGGCGAAACCCAGCGGCATGGACTTCAGCACCGTCAACGGTTTCGCCGGGGAACACCTCCGCCCCGGCGACTGCGTGCTGTTCGACAAGCCGGCCTGGAACCCCACGTCGCTGCGGCTCGTGAAGAACGTGCGGCCGGAGGCCTTCGACGGCACTCGCGACATCGGGCTCGGGACCACGGCCGCGAGCCGGGGGTCGCTGTGGGACGACGAACTCGCGGTCCCTGACCTCGCGGGCGCGCTCGACTCGTGCTCCGTGGTCTGGTTCTTCACCGACTACGAACGCGACACCGAGCGCATCATCCGGCACACGTCCAACGAGGTGTGGACGCTGCCGCCGTACCACTTCGAGGACACCGAGGCGTTCGCCGCTCTCGCGCGGTCCGGACTGCGGATCGACGCACGCGCGACGTTCAACGTCACGCAGGCGGTGATGCTGGTGCGGTGATCCGCACGACCACCTGCTCGTGGTTCGCGGTGTAGCTCAGGTACTCGAAGCCGACGCCGGTGCGGTCGACGAACTCCGTCCAGGCCCGGTACTCGTGCTCCTGCCAGCCCGGGAAGTTGAAGAACTCGTCGAACACGATCACCGTGCCCGCGACCACCCGCCGTTCGAGCCGGTCGAGCACCGACTTCGTGGACGAGTACAGGTCGGCGTCGAGATGCACGAACGACACCGGTCCCGGGTGTTCCTCGAGGAAGCCCGCCAGCGTGTCCTCGAACAGTCCGGGCACCAGCTGCGCGCCCCGCACGTGCGGCAGTTTCTGCTGCGCGAACTCCCCGGCCGGGAATCCGGTGCGCCAGGTCTGCGGCAGACCGGAGAACACGTCGAACCCGAACACCTCGTGCTCGGCGTCCTTCAACTGTTCGACGATGATCCGGAGCGTGGTGCCCGACGCCACCCCGAACTCGAGGGCCAGCCCCTCGACCTCCACCTGCGACAGTCCGTAGCGCAGTGTGTCCTGCGGATTCCAGAACACGGGCGCCTTCGGCATGTGCTCGAGCACGAACGCCGCGGCCTCGTTCGTGGCCCGCACGTCCAGCGCCTGCGTGATGTCGCGGCGGGCCTGCTGCTCGAGTTCGCCGAGCCGCTGCTGGACGTCGGAGATCTCCATGCGGGCATCGGACAGCTCGGACAGCACCCGGGCGAGTTCCTGGTTGGTCGCGCTCAGCTCGGCCAGGGTCTGGTCGTGCTGGTTCTCGGTGAGTTCGCGGGACCGCCGATCCGATTCGGCCACCACCTCGGACATGGCACGTTGAAGCTTGAGACGGGCCTTTCTCCGAAGATCGAACATATACCCATGTTGCCAGTCCGCATCCCGGCTCACCGCTCGAACCGGGATGCGGGTCGGGCGCCCGTGTCAGTGACCGCGACTGCGGTACATCTGACGTTGCCAGCGGGCGATGCTCTTCCACTCGCGTTCACGCTCGGCCCGGAGCCTCGCATCGGTGCGTGACGCGATCCAGCCGTTCTCGCGAATCAGCTTGCGGTAGCTGGCAAGCGTCTACGTAGATCTCATACCGTCTGCCACTGGTGGGGCGGACGCTTGAGATGTACGTGTGTCACGGCTACCGGTATCACCGTGCGGTGGTGTGGGTTTGACCGTGTCCCACACCGACGCTTGTGGTGCAGGAACATGCTGTTTCGGATTCACCCCCCACCCGCCGTGTTGTGGGGGGCAGGCTGCGGCGGACCCGGCGGTGCCGCGGTCTGCTCGGTGTGGGACCGTTCTTGTCGCGGCACCGGCGCACCGGCGCATGTTCGGCCACCCGGACCACGGGCATCCGCCCACGCCGCCTGGTGACTTTGCTTCTGCCGAGCAGTGCGCGTTTGGCCAGGTTCACCCCGGCCATGTGGTCGCGGTTGCCGCCGACCTGGCAGGCCGGGCACCAGGCGGTGTGGTAGCCGCCGGGGCGGGAGAGCGGTTCGTCGCAGCCCGGACACCATGCGGAGGAGCCCCGGGCGGGCACCGAGACCACCGTGACGCCGACACCTGCGGCGGTGTGCGCGAGGGCAGTGACAGCGTGGCGGCGGGCGGACTGCGCGGCCCGGTTGTTGTTGACCCGTCCGCGTCCGCGGGTCTCGAGGGTGGTGAGATCTTCCACCGCGATCACCTGCGCGCCCGCGGCGGTGGCGTAGTCGGTGACCTGGCGGGCGAAATGGAAGGCCAGTTCCCGGTTGATCATTCCCCTCTTGACACCCACCGCGGTGCGGTGGGCGTCGAGGACGGCGATCTTCGCCTCCAGCCGGGCGCGTACCTCGGGCGGGGCGGCGGCGGCGAGCCGCGTCAACCGGGCCGCCTTGCCGTGCAGCAGCTGCCCCTCGGTCTGCAGGCGTGCCAGTTTGATCCCGAGGCCGCGGTCGTCGTAGGTCCAACCTCGGTAATCCGAGGACAACCCGTCAGCACCCTCGGCCACGAGGGCGGCGGCACCCAGACTGGTCGGGGACCAGTCCACCCCGACCGCGACCGCGGCCGAGTCCAGGTCGTCTGCGGGGACGAGTTCGGTCGCGGCGCACCGCCAGAGCAGACCCCGGCCGTCGAGGACCAGGGTCGGCAGATGCCAGTCGGTAACGGCTCTGCCGTGCAGATGCTCGGGGATGGCGGCGGTCAGTCGGACACTGCGCCACTGCGCCCGCCCCGCCGGGGTCGGACTGGTGGGCAGCTTCACCGTCAACACCAGCTCACGGCCCGTCACGGTGATCTGCGCGAGTTGCCGATCGGCGGCCGACAGCCGGGCCATCGCGCTCGTCTGTGGCGGTCCCTGTATTTCGGTGATCCGCAACCGGCCGGCCGGTGCCCCGCCGCCCCCGCGGGCGGCGAGCTGACGCCGCACGCCCCGGGCGAAACCCGCCGGCACAGAGTCGCCCGGCTCGGTGGGTGCGGTCAGACGACCGGTGGCCGGGTCGAACCGGGCCGAGAGCGCCGCGATCGCGGTGTCCCGGTAGGCCAGGGTCCGCAGGGTCGCCACCACCTGCGCGGTCACCACCCTGCTCACCCGCGACGGCACGTAGACCCCGTCCGGATAGAACGGAGTCCAGCCGAGACGGGCCGCGGCGACGTGACCTTGCGCGGGCAGCCTGCGGTCCTGGCGGTCAAGGCCGGCGGCGAGCACATCGAACGTCGCCGGCTGCCACAGCCGCGACACCAACTCGGCGCCGGCCGCGGCGACCAGGTCGAGCAGCCACCCCACCCGGACATCGACGTCGTCGAGACCGATCGGCTCGCCGGTCGCATCGTCGACCGCCACATGGGCGCGGGTGGTCACCGAAAACTGCCGCGCCGCAGTCGATCCCGGCCCGCTCATGCCGGGCCCAATTCACGATCGGCGAGCACCCCCGCGGCCGAACAAGATTCGCGATCCCCCGAGATCCTCACCAGCCACCCCTTCCCAACCGTGCGCCGGCATCGCCCCGAAGCCGGTATTGAAGAAGTCGGTGTTGAAACTGCATCGACCGCGGCTGATTACAACCGGCCGGACAACGATGCCAGCAACGCGATGACGTCATCCACCAACTCCCCCAGCGATACCTCGCCCGCCTCTCACAGAACCCGACTGTAACGCCGACCCCCGACAAGTACCGCCCGACCCACGCCACCGGCGAATCGGGCCAATCGATCTCGCCACCACCCGCACCACCGTGAACCCCGCCCTTGGCCGCGTCGTCGAGCATCCGGCCGCGCCCCTCGCCACTCCCTCGAGTCCCGAACCGCGATCCTTTGGAGACCCCACACACCTCACCAGTAAACGCTCTCCCGAAACACCTTTTCCTGATCGGCCAGCGAAGCCTCCCGCCCGGTCGAGCCCGACACCCGGCATTACAATGCCTCCACCTCTCCGGCGTCGCTCCCGCACACTCCGATACAGGCCGGCCCAGGTAGGCGTCGGGGTCCACGCGATCACAGTTTCGGTCCCCCGAAACCGGTGCGCCGAGAGGGCAACCGGCCCTCCGATGCCGCCGTGCGCGTCCTAACTGCCGACGGGCCCAAGTATTGCGCAGCCTCACCAATTCGCGTCGTAGATAGTGTCAGAACATACCGGATAGTATTAGATATCGAGGCAACAGTTGAGAGCCTCCGCTCGGGCAATTCGCCGCGCTCCACCGCGCCCTGCACCGCGCAGCCGGGTTCGGCCGTGTGCGAGCAGTCCGCGAACCGGCACTGCGCCGCGAGTTCCTCTATCTCAGGAAACGTCTTGTCGATGCCGTCGGCAGCGTCCCACATGCCGACACCCCGCAGTCCCGGCGTGTCGATCAGGGCGCCCCCGGAGGGCAGCGGCAGGAGTTCACGGTGCGCGGTCGTGTGCCGCCCCTTGTGGTCGCCCTCGCGGACACGTCCGGTCGCGAGCACGTCTTCGCCGAGCAACGCGTTCGCGAGCGTCGACTTGCCCGCGCCGGACGGTCCGATGAGCGCGACCGTCCCGTCGATCACGGCGGTGAGGACGTCGATGCCGTCGCCCGTGTCGGCGCTCACCGCGAGCACCGTCGCACCCGGCGCCACCGCTGCCACCTCTGCGGTCGCGAGGGAAACATCCTGCACGGTATCGGATTTGGTGAGCGCGACCACCGGCTGGGCGCCGCTCTCCCACACCAGGGCCAGCAGGCGTTCGATGCGTCCGAGATCGAGGGCGGTGTCGAGTCCGGCGGCGATCACCACCGTGTCGACGTTGGCCGCGAGGAGCTGGCCCTCCGACCGGCCGGACGCGGACGCCCGGACGATCGCGCTGCGCCGCGGGAGCAGGTCGGCGACGGCGAGCTCGTCGCCGTGACGGTGGAGCGTCACCCAATCGCCGGTGCAGAGAGTGTGCTCGCCGGCGAGCGCGCGGACGACGCCCGCGGGAGCGGCGACGTCGCAGCGACCGCGGTCCACGCGGATCACCCGCCCGGGCTCGCGACCGTCGGCCGGGTAGTTGTCGAAGGTGTCGGAAAGTGTGTCGTTCCAGCCGTAGGGCAGGAGTTGTCCAGGGTCGAACATGGTGGGTGTGATCCTCGGGTCGATGAGTGCCGACCGGACCACTGCACGGGTTCGGTCAGGCGAGGGGGAAGGGGGAGCGGACGCACACGGCGTCGACCGACGAGACAGTCATCGGACACTCACTCCTTCGCAACACGTCGAGATTCTCAGACCGGAACCCCACGATGCTCCCACCCGGCGGAACCCGGACGCAACCGAATTACGGGCGCTCGAACCGCTCCTGGCGGCCCAGCTTCCGCAACCGCATCCACTCACGCAGACCCTGCGGATCACGCCTCGTGACGAGGAAGTACCACCCGAACCGCACCCATTCCTGCGGCAGCAGCTTCCGCATGCCCGGCTGGGACAGCAGGTAGCCGCGGTTGCGGTACGTGAAGAACCGTTTCGTCTCGTTGTCCGGGTACTGCGTGTGCATCCGGCCCCCGAGGATCGGCTTGAACTCCTCCGCGCCGTTCGGGTGCACGTACGCCGTCTGCAGGCACGTGCCGAACGGCAGCCCCGATCGCACCAGCCGGCGATGCACCTCCACCTCGTCGCCGCGGACGAACAGACGCAGGTCGGGAACGCCGACCGTGTCGATCGCCGACGCGCGGAACAGGGCGCCGTTGAACAGCGACGCGATGCCCGGCAGCAGGTCGGCAGAGTCGTCGCCGTCCGCGAACAGTTCGGAACGCAGCCGTCGCCACTCCACACCGCGGCGCAGCGGGAACGCGAGACGGTCGGGGTCGTCGATGTCGCAGACCACCGGGGAGACCTCGGCCAGCCCGTGCCGCTGCGCGCAATCGAGCAGCGTCTCCAGGACCTTCGGTCCCTCGGGCCGTCCGTCGTCGTCGGCGAGCCACACCCAGTCGGCGCCGAGCGAGAGGGCGTACAGGATCCCCAGCGCGAAGCCGCCCGCCCCGCCCAGATTGTGCTGCGAACCGAGGTAGCTGACGGGAATCCCGGACGATTCGACGAGCTCACGCACGTCGTCCTCGGCGGCGTTGTCCACGACCACCAGGTGGTCCAGCGGACGCGTCTGCGAGCCGAGGACCTTCAGCGATTCCGCCAGCAGTGCGCGGCGCTTGTGGGTGACGACGACACCGACGATCCGCTCGGCAGCAGCGCTCACGCGGACTCCGCCTCGGCTTCCGCGGCCGTACGAACGGGACGCTCGTTCGATCTGTCGCTACGGGCGTCCCGTTCGGCCGAAGCGGTGAGCCCGGACTTCTCCCGGTCCATCTCGTAGATGACGTGGCGGACGTGGTCGGCGGCGTCGTCACCCTCGTACGCGCGGACGACGTCCTCGATGCCGCCCTGCTGACGGATCTGACCGTGGTCGATCCACATGGCCCTGTCGCAGAGCTGGGCGAGGAACTCGTTGGAGTGGCTGGCGAACACCAGGATGCCGGACCGCTCCACCAGTGCCTGCAGACGCACGCGCGCCTTCTTCATGAACTCCGCGTCGACGGCACCGATGCCCTCGTCGAGCAGCAGGATCTCCGGGTCGATGCTGGTGACCACACCCATCGCGACGCGCACGCGCATACCGGTGGAGTACGTGCGCAGCGGCATCGACAGGTACTCGCCCAGCTCGGTGAACTCGGCGATCTCATCCATCTTCGCGAGCATCTGCTTGCGGGTCTGCCCGAGGAACAGCCCGCGGATGATGATGTTCTCGTAGCCGGAGATCTCGGGGTCCATGCCCACACCGAGGTCGAAGACCGGGGCCACGCGGCCGCGGATGCTCGCGCTGCCGCGGGTGGGTTCGTAGATGCCGGACAGCAACCGCAACAGCGTCGACTTGCCGGCGCCGTTGTGGCCGACCAGGCCGATCCGGTCGCCTTCCTTCAGCGACAGGTTGATGTCGCGCAGGGCCTCGACCACCACGACGTCCGAGTTGTTGCGCCCGATCGACCCGCCGGCCTTGCCGAGGAACGCCTTCTTCAGCGACCGGGACTTGGCGTCGAAGATCGGGAAGTCGACGCAGGCGTCCCGCGTCTCGATACTCACATGCTCTGTCATTACTTCTGACCCCTAAACCCAGTAGGGCACACGGGCCCGGTACTTGCGAAGCGCGAGGATGGCGGCGGCCCACCCGACGACGGTGATGGTCAGCACGATGTACCAGTGGTACGCCTGCTGATCCTGACCGATCATGGGCGCGCGCACGATGTCGAGGTAGTGGAACAGCGGGTTCAACTCGGCGAGCTTGACGCGCTCGGCGGCCTGCCCGCCCTGCGCCTCGAGACTCTGCGTCGTCCACATGATCGGAGTCAGCACGAACAGCAGCAGTGTCATGCTGCCGAGGATCGGCGCGATGTCCCGGTACCGGGTGGAGAAGATGCCGAACATGATCGACACCCACGCCGCATTGACGACGATCAGCGCGATCGCCGGGATCGCGGCGAGCGACATCCAGGTCAGGTGGCGCCACACCCCGAACGCGAACAGCATGACCACGTAGATCACGAGGTTGTGGGCGAACAGCAGCAGTTGCCGCCACACCAGCCGGTAGACGTGGACGCTCAGCGCCGACGGCAACTGTTTGATCAGCCCCTCGTTGGCGATGAACACCTCGGATCCCTCGAGGATGCTCGCGCTGATCAGGTTCCAGACGATCAGACCCACGGTGACATACGGCAGGAACTCGTCCAGCGGGATGTCGAGCAGGGCGGAGTACAGGATGCCCATCGCCGCGGCCTGCACGCCGGTCGCGATCGTGATCCAGAACGGGCCGATCACCGACCGGCGGTAGCGCTGCTTGATGTCCTGCCAGCCGAGGCTCAGCCACAGCTCGCGCTGAGCGAAGCCGTCCCTGAGGTCCTTGAACGCGCGACGGAAGGTCTGCGAGTCGGACGTCGGGAGCGGGCCGCCTGTGGCCTCGGTTTCGATAGCGGATGCTGACACGGGCACCGAGCCTACCGGGAGTCGAGTTCCATGCTGTTTCGCCCGTTGCTACAGGTACTGGCCGGTACCGCTCGACTGCGACCCCGGATCGTGATTGTGCGCCCCGTGCGGGTTGCCCATGCTGAAACCCGGAGGCAGTGCTCCCTGGCGCATCTGTTCGAGCTGGGAGCGGGCCGCCATCTGCTGGGCGAACAGGGCCGTCTGGATGCCGTGGAACAGTCCTTCGAGCCACCCCACCAGCTGCGCCTGCGCGATGCGGAGTTCGGCGTCGGTGGGGACGGTGTCGTCGGTGAAGGGCAGGGTGAGGCGTTCGAGCTCGTCGCGCAGCTCGGGGGCGAGGCCCTGCTCGAGCTCGTGGATCGACGACTTGTGGATCTCCTTCAACCGGTTGCGGCTGGCGTCGTCGAGCGGTGCGGCGCGCACTTCCTCGAGGAGCTGTTTGATCATCGTGCCGATGCGCATGACCTTGGCCGGCTGCTCCACCATGTCGGCCACCGACTCCGTGCCGTTCCCGTTCGCGTCCGCGGCGGCGTCGGAGCCCTCGGGCTTGCTCGCGGCCTCGGCGACGGGGATGGCCATGGGCTGACCGTCGGGGCCGATCACGACGACGTGTTCATTCTCCGAGTTCGTCATGCCTCTATCTTGGCTGTTCCCGCTCGGCAGTGCGAAGGTGCGTCCAATTTGGGCCCATTCCACCTTTGTTGCACTCCACAACAACCGATGGCTGGCTTCGACCGTATTGACTTGGGGTCTTAGAGTGTCGGGCATGGCTTACGACGTTGCCCGCGTTCGGGGACTCATCCCCTCACTCGGCGACGGTTGGATCCATCTCGATCCGCAGGCCGGCATGCAGATTCCGGACGCGGTGTCGCGCACTGTCTCCACGGCCTTCCGGGCGTCTGCCTCTTCGTCGACCGGGCGACATGTGTCCAGCCGGCGCAGTGCGGCGGTACTCGATGCGGCCCGAGCAGCCGTCGCCGACCTGGTCGGAGGCGATCCCGCCGGGGTCGTGCTCGGACCCGACCGATCCGTTCTCCTCGCCTGGCTGGCGGAGTCGCTGAGCACGCGACTCGGCCTCGGAACCGGGCTGGTGCTCTCCCGCCTCGACGAGGAAGCGAACGTCGCCCCCTGGCTCAGAGTCGCCAGCCGCTACGGCGCCCAGGTGCGGTGGGCGGAGGTCGAGATCGAGACGTGCGAACTCCCCAGCTGGCAGTTCCAGGACCTCATCACCACCACGACGCGTCTCGTCGCACTCACCGCCGCTTCCCCGATCGTCGGCTCGGCGCCCGACGTCCGTGTCGCCTCCGACCGCGTCCACGAAGTCGGGGGACTGATGGTCGTCGACGCGATCGGCGCCGCCCCTTACGCGCACGTCGACATCAACGAACTCGGAGCGGACGTCGTCGCCGTCGGCGCCACCTCCTGGGGCGGGCCGCAGGTCGGGGCGCTCGTCTTCCGCGACCCCACCCTCCTCGACCGCATCCCCGCCGTGTCGCTCAACCCGTATGCGCGGGGTGTCGAACGTCTCGAGGTCGGGGTGCACCAGTTCGCGCTCCTCGCCGGCCTCACCACGTCCATCGACTTCCTCGCGAACCTCGACGAATCGGCCACCGGTTCCCGGCGCGAGAAGCTCGAGGCGTCCATCAGCTCGCTGCAGAACTACCAGGACACCCTGTTCGACCACCTCATGTCGTCGCTGAAGCGGCTACCGCAGGTGATGGTCATCGGGCGCTCGCCCAGCCGGGTTCCGACGCTCAGCTTCACCGTCGCCGGAGTCTCGGCCGACAAGGTGGCGTCGCATCTCGCCGACAAGCGCATCGCCACCGTCAGCGGCGTCCACGGCGGTTCCCGGCTGCTCGACGCGCTCGGCGTCAACGACGAGGGCGGCGCCGTCACCATCGGTCTCGCGCCGTACACCACGCGCTACGAGATCGACCAGCTCGTGAACGAGCTCGCCACCCTGGGCTGATCCGCCGCCCGCTGTTGCCCCCTGACCCCGCCGCCTGCTGCGCCCGATGTGACATTCGTTCCGATCGAGTGGACGAATGTCACATCGGGCGACGCACTTCGCCGTCAGTTCCGCGGGATCGTCAGGATCACCTTGCCGACGGTGTCCGCCGAGTCCAGCAGTTCGTGACCGCGCGGCGCCTCGGTGATGGGCAGTTCGGCCGAGACGATGGGATGGACCGCGCCCTCCGCGATCAGCGGCCACAGCCGCTTGCGGACGTCGGCGACGATGTCGGCCTTGCCCTCGTGTCCCGTCTCGGCCCGCCCCCGCAGTCCGGCCGCCGTCACATGGCCGCGCTTGGACAGCAACTTGCCGAGGTCCAGTTCTCCCTTGCGGCCACCCTGCATGCCGATGACGACGAGCCGGCCGTCGGCGGCGAGCACGTCGACGTTGCGGTCGAGGTACGAGCCGCCCATGTTGTCGAGGATCACATCGGCGCCGTGTCCGTCGGTCGCCTTGCGGATCTCGTCGACGAAATCGGCCTCACGGTAGTTGACGAGGATGTCGGCGCCGAGTTCGCGGCAGCGCGCCAGCTTCTCCTCGGAGCCGGCGGTGACGGCCACGCGGGCACCCAGCGCGACGCCCACCTGGATGGCGTGCGTGCCGATGCCGCCGCCACCGCCGTGCACCAGCAGCACGTCGCCGCGGGACAGCCCGGCGCCCATCACGACGTTCGACCACACCGTGCACGCGACCTCCGGCAGTGACGCGGCGACGAGCAGGTCCACCCCGTCGGGCAGCGGGAGAAGCTGCGACGCGGGGACGGCCACCTTCTCCGCGTATCCGCCGCCGGCCAGCAGTGCGCACACCTGGTCGCCGACGGACCACCCCGACACTCCCTCGCCGAGTTCGGCGATCGTGCCGGAACATTCGAGCCCGAGGACGTCGCTGGCTCCGGGCGGCGGGGGATAGAACCCCTGACGCTGCAACAGGTCGGCGCGGTTGACGGCCGTCGCGGCTACGTCGAGGAGGACGTGACCGGGTGGAAGTTCCGGGTCGGGCTGCTCCGTCCACTTCATGACTTCGGGGCCGCCCGGTTGGTCGATCGTGATCGCATACATGGGGACGACGCTAGCGAAATGCGTCGGCGCCCGGTGGATGTGAGCGATCACAGCGTTCCCTCGGCGTTCCGGGGACCGCACGCTACTGGAAAGTAATGTCGCACTACTAGACTGTGAACCTGTGACAGCAGAAACCTCCGACGCCGAAGCCGCGACCAATTGGTTGACCCCGGCCGAGATGCGCGCCTGGCGCGGTTACATGGACGGCAACCAGCGGCTGATGGACGTCCTCAACCGGGATCTGCAGGAGAAACACGATCTGTCCCTCGCGGATTACCGCATTCTGGTGCTGCTGTCCGAGTCGCCGGACGGGTCGCTGCGCATGAGCGACCTCGCGGACGGCGTCCTCTCCTCCCGCAGCCGCCTCACCCACCAGATCCGGCGGATGGAAGCGCAGGGCATGGTCACCCGCGACACCTGCCTCGAGGACGGCCGCGGGGTGCTCGCCGTCATCACCGACGAAGGTCGCGCCCGGCTGGCCGAAGCGGCCCCCACCCATGTGGCGGGGGTGCGGAGCAATCTCGTCGATCTGCTCACCAAGTCTCAGCTGAAGGTTCTCGCCGAGGTGTTCGAACGCGTCGACAAGGCCATCGGCGACCGCTGACCGGTTGCCCGCCGGCGCCTCCGTACCGATAAGATCGCCCACGGAAGCGTGGCAGAGCGGCCGAATGCACTCGCCTTGAAAGCGAGCGTCGTGAAAGCGACCGGGGGTTCAAATCCCTCCGCTTCCGCCAACGACCGGCAGCCCTGATCTGGTTTCCCTCCAGGTCAGGGCTGCTGTCGTACCGCTACCTCTTCCGGGGTTTCGGCTGCTTCGGCGGCAGTGCGCCGATCTCGGCGAGCGCCCGTTCCACCCACGGTGTGGCGCGGTCCGGGGTGCCGCGCCACCGGTCGGGCAGGGCCAGGTACTCGCGCATCGGCTTCACCTCGACGCCGGGAGTGTCGGGGATCAGCGACCGGAAGAACTGTTTGTCCTCCTCGGAGGGTGTGGGCATCTTCACGGTCTACTGATCCTGACGTTCCTCGGGCGTCATGATGCTGAAGATCGCGCCCTGCGGGTCGGTGACGGCGGCCATGCGGCCGACGGCGGGGATGTCCATCGCTTCTTCGACGATCGTGCCGCCGAGTTCGACGGCCTTCGCGGCGCTGGCGTCGACGTCCTCGACGGCGAAGTACACCCGCCAGTGGTTCGGTGTGCCGGGTTTCATCGGCTCACCGCAGCCGCCGACCTGGTCGTCACCCACCTCCAACAGCGTGTAGGTGTACTCCGGTCCCATCGACATCTTCGACGAGGTGATCCCGAAGACGCTGTTGTAGAACGCGAGCGCCTTGTCGACGTCGCCGGTGTTCAGTTCGTTCCACAGGCAGGCGCCCGGGTCGCCGACGAGGGTGGCGCCGATGTGCTTGTTCGCCTGCCACAATCCGACGGCCGCCCCGGTGGGGTCGGTGACGAAGGACATGCGGCCCGCTTCCCCCACGTCGAACGCCGGCATCAGAACCTGGCCGCCTGCGCCGGGGACTTTCGCGAGCGTCGCGTCGACGTCGTCGACTGCGATGTAGGTGTTCCAGTTCGCCGGCGCCCCGGCCGCGGCCGCGTCGGGTTGTAGTGGCGCAATGGCGGCGACGTTCTCGCCGCGCACGGTGGCCATCGAGTAGACGGGGCCTTCGGGCATCGGACGGTCGTCGTATTCCCAGCCGAGCAGTTCCGCATAGAACTCCTTGGCGGCGTCCTGATCGCTGGTTTGGAGGTCTACCCAGTCCGGTGTTCCCTGGGCGTATTCCGACTTGATGGGCATGACTGGACCTTTCCGTGTGAGGTGTCAGACGGCCGGGACGGGGTGGCGACCGGTGTAGGCGACGAGCCGGGTGATCGCGTCGCTGGTGTGTGGGGCGGGTACGGGGTCGTCGAACCCGACGGCCTTCCTGCCTTCGGGTGTGATGATCTTGTGTGTCAGCGACAGCACGTATTCGGCGAGAGGCTCGGATACGGCAACCTCACCTCCGGTCGCTGCCGCGAAATCCCAGGCGTGAACGAGGAATTCGATCGAGAGGATCCCCGCGGCGACGGTGGCGGGAGGGTTGTTCGTCCCGATCGTCACCGTGCCGTCCAGGCCGCGACTGCGCCACGCCTCCAGTGCGGGTTGGGCGAGGTCGGCGATTCTGGCCTCGACGGGTTTGCCCGGGTCGTCGTCGAACGTCGCGCCCGCGGCGCCACCGAGGGCCGTGATCGAACCGACGAGATGATCGGCGAGCTGCGAGACGGTGAACTCGGTGCACGCCGTCTGCTTGGACATGTCCTCGTCTGTGACGTCGCGAAGGACACGCTGCACGACCGCCAATGTCGCCTCGGCACTGGACAGTTCGTCGAGTGGATCCGGTACGGCCGCCCAGTCGTCGGGTCCGGCGTCACTTTTCTGGGCGGCGGCGACGAGACGGTCGAGGTAGTGGTTCCAGCCCTCCGCGTGGCGGACGGCCTGTTCGTCGGTGAGCCCGTCGTGCACGAGTCGCACCTCGGTCCCGCCGGCGGTGGGGGTCAGAGTCACGGTCACGGTGGACGAGCCCGGGGGGAGTTCGTCGTCAGCCTCCCATCCCCACGTGTACACCACCCGCTTGCCGGGGACGATCTCGCTGAACGTGCCCGCGGCGGAATGTCCGGGGACGACGGTCCACCGGTACTCGCCGCCGGCTTGCAGGTCGACGCGTGCCGCGACGGTCTGCCATCGCCGCAATCGTTCCGGTCGGGTGACGAGGTCGAACGTGGCGTCCGGGTCCAGCGGGACGACGACGGTCTTGTCGAATGGCATCAGCTGTCTCCTTTGGAAGCTGCTTCCTCGGTGGCGTCCGCGACGAGGCGGTCGAGTTCGTCGATCCAGAAGGAGTCGAACAACGTCCGGAGTTGAACGAGTCCCTGCGGGTCGAGCCGGTAGTACCTGAAGCGTCCATCCTTACGCGCAGTGACCAGCCCGGCCTCGGCGAGCACCCGGAGATGTTGCGAGATCGCCGACCGGCTCGCGGGGAAGTGTGCGGCGAGGTTGTTGACGGTCTTTTCACCTGATGTCAGCAGTTGCATGAGGCGTCTCCGGGTGGGCTCAGCTGCGACTTCCAACTGATCGAGCACGATCAATACGTTAGTCGTGACTAACGCGTTGTGCAATGGGTCTCGCCGCAGCGATCGTGAGGTGGGAGAATTCAGAGCGACGAGGGAGTGAGAAATGACAACGTCAAGCCCCTGGCCCACGATTCACGACGAACGCCGCGCACTGGTGGACGACCTCGAACCGCTGACCGATACCCAGTGGTCGACGCCGTCGCTCTGCGAACGGTGGACCGTGCGGGACGTGTTCGCGCACATGACGGCGACGGAGAAGATGACGCCGCCGAAGTTCGTCGGAAAACTCGTCGGGTCGGGATTCCGGATCAACACCATGTTCGAGAAGGACATCGCACACGAAGAGGAAGGAACACCAGCGGAGTCGCTCGACGAGTTCCGGGCGCACATGGGTGACTCCACGCATCCGCCCGGCCCGATCGACGCCATGCTGGGCGAGATGATCGTCCACGCCGAGGACATCCGCCGACCGCTCGGCATCGCACACGAGTACCCGATGGACGCGGTTATCCGAGTCGCCGACTTCTACAAGAACTCGAACCTGCTGATCGGGTCGAAGTCCCGGGTCGCGGGGCTCACGCTGCGGGCCACCGACACCGAGTGGTCCACCGGATCGGGGCCGGAGGTCTCCGGTCCGATGCTGGCGCTGGTGCTGGCGATGACGGGTCGTCGCGCCGCCCTCGACGAACTCAGCGGCGACGGTCTCGACCAGCTGAAGTCCGCCCTGCCGAAGTAACGGCCCGGCATCCGCAGCCGCACCCCTTCTGCGTCGCCGCACCCGTATTCGGGCCCCAGAAGGGGTGCGGCTGCGTGAAACGGGTGCGGCTGCCGAGGCGGATGAGCCGGGACTACCAGTGGAAGTCCCTGCTCACAGGGTTGGAGGTGCCCAGCGGTCGAGCGCCTCCCCCCGACCCTCAACCCTGGTGACTACAACGTGATCACGCTGGAGCACACAGCTGTCACAAAACCTCTAAGCTCTTGTTGACCGGACGCATTTTGTACTGTGCAATCGGGGTCCACACAGTCCGGGGAAGAGGTATTTCTTTATGCGTCGCGAAGCATTGGCTGCCATCGGTCTGGCAGTGTCACTGACCCTCATGGGGCCGGCGTTCACTGCTGTGGCCGATCCGGTGCCTGCTCCGGTCGCGCCTCCGGGAAGTGGCGTCGCGAGCGTCGACAAGATCGTCCCGCTCACCGACACCCGTAGTGCCGTCTTCATCAATTCCCCCGCCATGGGCCGCGTCGTGCAGGTGCAGGTGCTGCATCCCGCCGGTGGCGGGTCGAGGCCGTCGCTGTACCTGCTCGACGGGGTCAGCGCAGGCGCCGAGTCGGACTTCCGGGAAAGCACCTGGACGCAGAAGACGGACGTGGTCCAGTTCTTCGCCGACAAGAAGGTCAACGTGGTGCTCCCGGTGGGCGGCACCGCCAGCTACTACACCGACTGGCAGCAGCCCGACCCCACGCTGGGTGTCAACAAGTGGGAGACGTTCCTGGCCGACGAACTCCCGCCGATCATCGACAAGAACTTCAGCGGCAACGGCGTCAACGCCGTCGCGGGTGTGTCGATGGGCGCGATGGGTGCCGCCAACCTCGTCACCCGGCACCCGCAGCTCTACCGCGGTCTCGCCGCCTACAGCGGATGCCTCGACAACACGCAACCCAGCTCGCGGGATTCGGTGCGGGGCACGGTGGCGTTCAAGGGCGGGAACCCGGCCAACATGTGGGGTCCCGACACCGATCCGGCCTGGACTGCGCACGACCCTTCGGTGAACGCCGAAGCCCTGCGCGGCAAGCAGATCTACATCTCGACGGGCAACGGGCTCCCCGGACCGTATGAGATCAGCGGAGACATCGCGTCCACGATCGCGGTGGGCGGTCCCCTCGAGGCCGCGGCGAACCTCTGCACGCAGACGTTCCAGCAGCGCCTGACCCACCTCGCGATTCCGGCGACGTTCATCTACCGCCACTTCGGCACGCATTCGTGGCCGTACTGGCAGGACGAACTGCGCACGTCGTGGCCCGTCCTGAAGAGCGCGCTCGGCGTCTGACCGCGTCCCTATCCGACCACGGTGATCCGGTCGGTGTTCGGCGGCGTCACCGGTGAAGTGGTCCCCAGATACGCCGTGAACGCGTCGAGGTCGCAGCCCGCGCGCACGGCTTCGGCGCGGGTGCGGAACGCGTCGAAGCCGTCGCCGCCGTCGGCGAGGAACTTGTTGACGGCCACCCGGTAGGTGCCGTCGGGGACGACCGCGTCGCCGTTCACCCGGATGTCCGAGATGCGTTCGCCGACAGTCGCCGAACGATTCATGGTGTAGGTCAGCGAACTCGACGGGGCGAGGATCCGCTCCGTGATCGTGCCGTCTCCGCGCGGCTGGAACTGCTGCTCGAGGGCACGCTTCAGGGTCGTGCCGGTGACCGTCAGGACCTCGAGGGTGTTGCCGAAGGGTTGAGCGGCGTAGGTCTGCCCGTAGGTGACGGCGCCGTCCGGGCCGCGCAGCAGATCCTCGCGGAGTCCACCGGGGTTGGTGAGTGCCACCTGGGCGCCGTGCGCCGATCCGGCCGCCAGCTGGGCGTCGGCGACTACGTTGCCGAGGGTGGACTCGCCGCTGCCGGTCTCGTCGCGGGTGAGGTCGCCCGTCACCGACGCCACGCGCGCCGCACCGATCTCGGAGGCCTGGGCGGCGGCACCGTCGGCGAGCGCCTGGATGTCGGGGTCGGACGGGATGTCGTGGGTGACCACCTGATTGAACGCGGACGCGCGGTCGCGCAGGACGTCGCGGGTGGTGCGGTCGATCGACACGTCGACCACCGAGACGATCCGGCCGTGTGACGCGCCCTGCATCATGATGCGCGGGTTTCCCATCGGGTCGGGAAACGAGCAGTTGTACTGCTGGTGGCTGTCGGCCGTGAAGATGACGTCGACCTTCGGGGACGCCCGCAGCGCGAGGTCGCGCGCGGGTCCGGATGTCACCTCGCACGAGTTGGGGCCGTTGTCGGCGTCCGGTTCGGCTCCCTTGTGCATCAGCAGCGCGATGGCCCGCACGCCGAAGAAGTCGAGGAGATCCGCGGTGCGGTCGACGGCGGCGAGTTCGTCCGTGAAGCGCAACCCGCCCACCCCCTCCGGGGTCACCATCGTCGCGGTGTCGGCGGGCATGGTCGCGATGACGCCGACCGGGATTCCCTCGACGTAGTTGACGGTGAACGGCAGGGTCGCGGGCGCGCCGTCGTCGAACTCCATGTTCGCCGCGAGGAGCGGGAAGTTCGCGCCCTCGAACGTGTTTCCGAACCGGCAGCCGTCGACGGGATGACAGCCACCGGTCTGCATCCGCCGGAACTCCGTGTAACCCTCGTCGAGTTCGTGATTGCCGATCGCGGACGCGTCGACGCCCATCCTGTTGAGTAGCTGCACGGTCGGTTCGTCGTGGAACATCGCGGATTCGAGCGCGGACGACCCCCAGTTGTCACCCACCGAGTACAGCAGCGAATGGGTCGCCTGGCCGCGCAGCTGGTCGACGTACGCGGCCAGGTAGGCGGCGCCGCCGGCCGGGACCAGCGAGCCGTCGGCGTGCTTCACCTGACTGCGGATGCCGGGCGGCGGTTCGAGGCTGCCGTGGAGGTCGTTGAAGGCGAGGAGCCGGACGGAGACCGCCGCGTCCTGCGACTGCGCCGCGGACAGCCCCGACGTCACCGAGATCGCCAGCGTCGTCGCCAGTCCGGCCGCCAGCACGGCAGTGCGGAGCGCGGCGCGGCGACGCATGTATGGGCTCCCTTCGGCAAAACCTCACTGAGTCTGCCAACAGGGAGTCACGGGCGTTATACCCGTGGGTAACGTTTACGTCTCGAGCGTTACGCGCGGACCGCGACGTTCGCGATCGAGCGTGCCTCGGTGCTCGTCGCGAACGCGAGGAACGCGTCGTTCTCCGCGGGATCGCCGATCGTGATCCGCACACCGTCGTCGCCGTACGGGCGCAGTAGCACGCCGGCCTCGGCGCTGGCGGCGGCGAACGCCCCGGAGTGCGTGCCCAGCGGGAGGTAGACGAAGTTGGCGGCCGATTCGGGCACGTCGTACCCGGCGGCGAGCAGGGCGTCGCGCACCCGGTTCCGCTCGGCGACGACGCCGTCCGTGCGTGCCAGCAGTTCTCCGGACGCGGCCAGCGACGCGATGGCGGCGGCCTGCGCGACGGCATTGACCGCGAACGCGATGTGCACCTTGGTCAGCGCGGTGACCACCGCGGGATCGGCGACCGCGTACCCCACGCGGATGCCGGCGAGGCCGTAGGCCTTGGAGAACGTGCGCAGCACCACCACGTTGGGGCGTCCGCGGAACAGTTCGATGCCGTCGGCGTCGGACCGGTTGTACTCGAAGTAGGCCTCGTCGAGGGCCACCAGAACGCCCGCGGGGACGGCGTCGAGGAACCGCTCGAGTTCGGCCTTCGTGAGCGTGTTGCCGGTGGGGTTGTTCGGGTTGCAGACGAAGATCAGCCGGGTGCGGTCGGTGATCGCGGCCAGCATCGCGTCGAGGTCGTGACCGTGGTCGGCGGTGAGCGGAACCTTGACGGGTGTCGCCCCGGCCACCTGCGTGACCACGGGATAGGCCTCGAACGACCGCCACGCGAAAATGACCTCGTCACCGTCGTTGCACGTGGCCTGCACCAACTCCTGGCACAGGCTCACCGAACCGCAACCCGCGGCGATGTTCTCCGTGGCCACCCCGAGGTGGTCGGCGAGCGCCGCGATCAGGGCGACATGGCCGTTGTCCGGATATCGGTTGGCGTTGCCGGCGGCCTCCGCGATGGCATCGCGCACGCTCGGCAACGGCCCCAACGTGGTCTCGTTGCTCGCCAGCTTGATCGCGCCCGGAAAGTTCTTGCCGGGGATGTAGGCCGGAATCGTCTCGAGGTCTGCCCTGGTTCGCGGAGTCACCAGGCGATTATGCGCCTCCCGATCCACTGCGCCGACGCCCCCTTCGTGCCAAGGTAGGGGCATGTCGGGATTCTTCAGGGACAGTGCAGCCCTGCGGACGTCCGGAGACGCGCCGGAAAGCCCTCAGATGCGTGTTCCGCTCACCGCGGTCGAACCGGACGGTCCGGCGCGGGGCGGGATCGTGGTCCTGCACGAGTCGCGCACCTTCAGCGAACCTCTCCTCGATCTGATGCGCTCGCTCGCGATGGAGGGGTGGGTGACGGTAGCGCCGCACCTCTTCCACCGGGAACCGGCGCCGAGCGATGTCGAGGTGTTCGGCGACGCCCTGTTCGCCGACTTCGACGCCACCTTCGACTGGCTGATCGCGCGGGGCATCTACGCCGACTGCGTGGGCGTGCTGGGTTTCGACGACGCCGGAACCGCCGCCCTGCTGGTCGCCACCACGCGTCCCGTCGGCGCCGCCGTGAGTGTTGCCGCCCGCGGCATCGTCGAGCCGCTGTCGGAGGACGCGCCTGCGCTGGTGGACGCGGCACCCGACCTGAAGGCGCCGTGGCTCGGTCTGTACGGGGAGGACGATCCGTCCACGCCGCCCGATCAGGTCGAGCTGTTGCGCGACGCCACCGCCAAGTCGGACGTCGCGGGGCTCGTCGTGAGTTATGCGGGGCTCGCCCACCGGGCCGACGAACCGCCCCAGGTGCCCGACGGCAGGGACGACGACCCGGGCGCGCAGGCGATCGTCGACGCGCAGCGGCGGATCTTCGACTGGTTCGACAGTCACCTGCGATAAACCGGCCAGCCTTACGCTCTGACCAGCCGTTTTGCCTTTGTGGTGGAAAGGTGTGTAATCTTTCGCACCGGCGGTCCGAAGGGATCGGAACCACCCCAGGGAGGCGTGCCAGAGCGGCCGAATGGGACTCACTGCTAATGAGTTGTCCCTTTTACGAGGGACCGGAGGTTCAAATCCTCTCGCCTCCGCCACACCGGGCCTAGTCGGCCGGTGCAAGCTAGACAACTGAAGAACATGCGCCCGTAGCTCAACGGATAGAGCACTTGACTACGGATCAAGAGGTTAGGGGTTCGAATCCCTTCGGGCGCACAAAGAAACCCCGTCAACTGCAGTGATGCAGATGGCGGGGTTTCTCTTTGCCGGGCGCACTAGCAGCAGGACGTGCCCGCGGCGGCCTTCTCCCCGTCCGCGGCGGTGCCGCAGCAGGCGCCCCCCTCGGTGTCGGCGTCGAGGTGCCGGGGGCTCGACCCGAATGTGTCGGAGTCGGCGAGCACGGTGTAGACCTCCCACTTCTCGCCGGCGGGGCCGGTGACCCACACCTTGTCCTGGGTCGCGAAGCAACAGGTGGTGCCGATCTCCTCGTCGGTGAAGAGGCCTTCCCCGGTCAGCCGTGCGATCTCCTCGTGCACCCGGGCGCTCGATTCGACCTCGACGCCGAGGTGGTTGATGGTGCCGCCCTCGCCGGGATTCTCCAGCAGCACCAGCTTGAGGGGTGGCTGCGCGATGGCGAAGTTCGCGTAGCCCGGCTTCAGTTTCGCCGGTTGGGTATCGAACAGTTTCGAGTAGAACGTGACTGCTTCCTCTAGATTGTCGACATTGAGGGCGAGCTGGGCGCGGGACATGACAACCTCCACCTGTGGGACATATATCGAATTGCTTGCAATCACAGACTCTCACCTTTTTGACATATGTCAAGAAGGTGAGAGGATGGAGTCATGCCCAAGACGTTGCCGGTCGTAGATGTCTCAGCGCCGATCTGCTGCGCGCCCGTCTCGGCCGCCCCGATGACCGACGAGGCCGCTCTGCACCTCGCGCTACGCCTCAAGGCGCTGGCCGACCCGGTCCGCATCAAGCTGATGTCGATCCTGCTGACCGCGAGCGGCGGCGAGGTGTGCACGTGCGATCTCGCGACCGGCGTGGGCCTGTCCGAATCGACCGTCAGTCACCATCTCGGCCAGCTCAAGAAGGCGGGAATGGTCCAGCCCGTCCGCCGTGGCATGAACGTCTTCTACAGTGCGCGGCCGGACGCCCTCGACGCACTGCGGGTGGTCCTCGACCCCAACTGCTGCACCTGACGGCGACCGGGACCGGTCACGACGTTCGCGTGCTCGATTCGAGACCGATCGTGGTGGTGGTCGAACCGAGACCGATCCGTGGCCAGCCTGCGGTGACCGCGATGAATCCCGACGTGGGTATCGCGTCCAGCCAGTAATGCGGTTCGGTGCGGTACTCGGGTGGCCCGCTCCGGCACGGCTTCGACGCCGCCGCCGGATGGTAGGGGTCGGCCTCGCCTTCGATGTCGTCGACCCGCGCCCGCACCGACAGATAGGACCACCGAGTCGAGGGATCGTCCGGGTCGGACAACGGGCGGGTCTCGAACTGCGCCAGCTCCGCAGGCCTGCCCGTCGCGGTCAGGGCCATCCGGAGGTGGAGGCCGTCCGGGAACGCCACGACCTCGAACAGTTCGAGCGTGAGGTGGTCTTCGGCCGTGAGGAGCAGGGGACCGTGCACCCGGTGTCCTCCGGTGGTGGGTGGTGCTACTGCCGGCCAACGCGGTCTGCGCATGACCCCTATGGTCCCACCGATCCGAGTGCAGATGCAATGGTGGACAACGAAGTTCATGCCGTGTAGGGGCCGGTGCAGCCACAACCTCAGCGGGTGGGCGGGACGAACTCCGGCTGGTCGAGCAGTCGGAGCCAGGTTCCGTCCGGTTGCCTGCGGACGACCTGGGCCCGCGCGCCGGATCCGTCCGTGGGCGGGGTGGACGTGAGCGCGATGTCGTCACTGACCAGCGTGGGGAGCGGCGTCTCCGGTTCGAAGTGCGGCGCATTCGCGAGCACCGACTCCCACAGCTTCTGGATGGCTGCCCGGCCGACCGTCCGGCTGCCGGGCGGATACGCCATGACGGCGTTCTCCTCGTACAGGGCGGCGACTCCGGCCGCGTCGCCGGCATTGCTGCGCTCGACGAACAGTCGGGTGAGATCTTCGGGGTTCAGGGCCTTCTCGTAGTCGGACACGGGACTCCTTTCGTGGGTGAACTTGCTGTCACATCTCAGAATGGTTGCCCTGCAACCGGAAGTCCAACAGATAGTTTTGCTGGATACTAGAATCTTTGCTTATGGAACTGAGGCAGCTGGAGTACTTCGTCGCGGTCGCCGAAGAAGCGAACTTCACCCGTGCCGCCGAACGCGTCCACATCAGCCAATCGGGGATCAGTGCGCAGATCCGGCAGCTCGAGCACGACCTCGGCGCCACGCTGATCGACCGGTCGAGCCGGACCGCGACGCTTACGTCCGCGGGGGAGGCAGCGCTCGTGCACGCCCGCGAGGCGCTCGCGTCGGCCGAGTCGATGCGACAGGCTGTGGACGACGTCAACCAGCTGATCCGGGGCCGGCTCGTCGTCGGGATGGTCACCGCCTGCACGGTGAAGCCGCTGTTCGACGCGCTGTCCGCGTTCCACGTCGCGCACCCGGGGATCGAGATCACGCTGACCGAGGACAGTTCCGACCGCCTCGTCGAACGGGTCCGTGCCGGTGCCATCGATCTCGCTCTCGTCGGCACCGCGACCGCCCCGCCGGAAGGCCTGGACGCCTTCCCGATCATCAGCGAGGGGCTGGTCGCGGCCGTGCCACCCGGACACCCCCTGGCCGGGCGTTCGCGCGTCACCCTGGCCGAACTCGGCGACCATGCGATCGTATGTATGCCGACCGGAACGGGGATCCGGACGGTCTTCGACCAGGCGTGTGCGGCCGCAGGCCTCCGCCCCGACATCGCCCTGCAGGCGAGTGCGCCCGACGCCGTCGCCGACCTCGCGATCCGCGGGCTGGGGGTCGCGATCCTCAGCGAGTCGATGGCGACGGACTACCGAGGACGGTTGACGGCGGTCGCACTGGACGACGTGGACATCCCGGCCGTGCTCGCGCTGGTCTGGAAGAGCCTCGCGGGTCCCGCGCTCCGCGAACTCGTCCTGCACACCCGCCGCTCCTTCGGCGAGCTGCAGACCGAACCGGCCGCCCCGGTCGGTGGCTGAACCCTCACACCACCGCGGTCATCCCCCCGTCGATGAAGATCACCTGACCATTGACATACCGGGATCCGTCCGACGCGCTCGGCCGACACCCCGTTGAGGACGATCGTGGCGCCCGCCTCGGCCAGGCCCCGCGCGAGGGCGTAGCCGATTCCCCGGCTCGAACCGGTGACCAGGGCGATGCGCCCGGACAGATCGAAGAGGTTCACAGCGCACGCACCGGGTTGGCCAGCGTGCCGATTCCGCCGAGCGTGATCTCGGCACGGTCACCCGGTTTGACCGGGCCGAGCGTGAACGGGCAACCGGTGAGCACGACGTCTCCCGGACCGAGGGTCAGATACCGGGTGAGATGGACCAGTTGCTCGGACACGTTCCAGGCCAGCTGCCGGGTGGACGCCTCGGCCACCGTCACGCCGTTGACGCGCACCGCGATCGGCACGTCCCCGGAGCCGAGATTCGTCTCGATCCACGGTCCCAGCGGGGTGAAACCGTCGCCATGTTTCGCCTGGGTGAGCTTGTCGTCCAACGCTGTCTGCTCCACCGCGGTGACGTCGTTGCCGATCGTGTATCCGAGGATCGCGGACGGGACGTCCCCGGGGCGCAGGCGGCGGCAGGTGCGGCGGATGACGACGGCCAGCTCGCCCTCGACGTTGACCTGCCCCAGCCCTTCGTCGACCACGATCGGATCCTCAGGGCCGATCACCGTGCGCGTCGACTTCATGAACGCCTGCAACGGGAGGTCGCGATCTCCGGGTGCGCCGTTGTGGGCCATCCCGAGCAGGACCCGCGGTTCGGCGGGCGCGAGCAGGCGTGCGCCGTCGAGGTCGTGTGCGGGTCCGGTGAACGTCAGGGTATCCGCGTACGGATCCGCCACCTCGTGCCAGCGACCGTCGCGCAGGCACACCGGCCGCGGTCCCGAGTCGGTGGCGATGCGGGCCAGTCTCATGCGTCGACCCGATCCTTCGACCCCGTGGTGACGGCATCCGGTCCGTGGACCGGGTCGGCCATCGCGTCCCAGGCGAGCCCGAGGTCGCGGCCACGGGTTTCGGGTGTCACGAACGTGGTGGCGAACGTGATGACGCTGAGGACCAGAACGTAAATTGCGAGCGGCACCCACGAGTTGTTCAGCAGCGACAGAAGCAGTGCGCCGACGAAGGGCGCGATGCCGCCGGCGAGGATGGCGCTCGTCTCCCTGGCGACCGCGACGCCGATGTAGCGGTGGCGATTGCCGAACAACTCGGGCAGGGCCGCGCACTGCGCACCGAGCATCACGTTGACGCCGATCCCGTAGCTGACCGCGAGCGTTGCCACCACGAGAACCGGGTTGCCGAGTGAGAGCAGCCACCACGACGGGACCGCGAGGACGAGCTGCAGGGCCGCACCGAACCGGTACACCCGCATCCGGCCGAAGCGGTCCGACAGCGCGCCCGAAATCGGGATGACGAGCATGCCGATGGCGGCGCCGCAGGCAATGGCGAGCGGTCCGATCGACTTGCTGACACCCACCACCGTCGTCACGTAGCTGATGCCGAGGGTCTGGAAGATGTACGAGCCGCCGTTCTCGGCCATCCGGAGGCCGATGCCGCGGAGCACGCTGGGCATCGAGCTGCCGATCAGCTCCCGGAACGGGCTCTCGCTGATCTGATCCTGCTTCTCCAGCTTGATGAACGTGGGGCTCTCCTGCATGCGGAGCCGGATGAACACGGCGACCGCGATGAGGAAGACAGACGCCAGGAACGGCACCCGCCACACCCAGTCGAGGAGGAGTTCACGGTCGATCTGGCCGAGGATCGCGAAGACCCCGGAGGCCATCAGGGTGCCCACCATGATCCCGACGAAGGGGAGTGCGGAGAAGAATCCGCGTCGCGGGGTGGGCGAATACTCCGCCATCAGTGTCGTGGCACCGGCCTGCTCGGCTCCCGCGCCGAAGCCCTGCAGCAGTCGCAGCGCGACCAGCAGGATCGGGGCCCAGATGCCCACCTGTGCGCCGGTGGGCAGGACGCCGATCAGCGTGCTCGCACCGCCCATGATCGCGATCGTGATCATCAGGACGGCCTTGCGTCCGAGGCGGTCACCGAGGGCACCGAAGAACAGGCCGCCGACGGGACGGGCGAGGAAGCCGACGGCGTACGTGCCGAAACTGGCCATCAGCGCGGCCGACGCACCCATGGCAGGGAAGAACAGCTCGCCGAATATCAGCGCCGACGCCAGGCCGTACAGGGCGAAGTCGTAGTACTCGAGCGCGCTGCCGATGGAACTGGCGAGCGTCGCCCGTTTGAGGTTCGCGGCGTAATCCGGGTCGTCGGAGGCGCGCACCGGTCGGGTGGATTCACTGCCGCCTTCCGGCATCTTCGAGTCCGCGCCTACTTGAATCTTCGATTCTGGGGACATCTTCTGCTCCGTTGTGGGAGGGGACCACGTCGAGCGCGGTCACAAACAGTTCGGTGTAGTGACCCAGGTCACTGGCGTGTCGAGGACGATACCGCGAAGACGGCTATTTGTCATACATAACTGAAAGTGTTGACTGAATCACATGATTAGTGCAGAGTTTTTGTTCTGAACATATGGTCAGAATCGGCCCGTATACGAAGGAATCTGCAGTGAGCGCACACGACTCGAAGCCACTCGACGGGCGACTCCGCGTAGTCGCCGCGACCCCCGTGAGCGAAGAGCTCATCAGTCTCGTCATTCGGGCGGAACCGCGCATCGACTTCATCCGCGAGCAGGATCTGCTCCCGCCCTCCCGATTCCCGGGTGATCACTCCGGCGATCCGTCGTTCTCCCGGACCGCGGAGCAGCAGAAGGCCTTCGACGATCTGGTCGATTCGGCGCAAGCCCTGTACGGCGTGCCCGACGAGACTCCGGCGGCGCTGACCAGGACGGCGGGCGTCAACCCCCAACTCCGCTGGGTGCACACGATGCCCGCCGGCGGCGGGGCCCAGGTGAAGGCGGCCGGCCTCACCGACGAGCAACTCGCCCGCATCGCATTCAGTACCTCCGCCGGTGTGCACGCGGAACCGTTGGCCGAGTTCGCCGTCTTCGGCCTGCTGGCCGGCGCCAAGACCCTCCCGCGCCTCCTCGCCCAGCAGCGCGACAAGGTGTGGAGCGGCCGCTGGGCCATGGGAACCGTGTCCGGGCAGCGCATCGTCATCGTCGGGCTGGGCAGCATCGGCCGCGCGACGGCACTGAAGCTGAAGGCCCTCGGCGCCACCGTCGTGGGAACGAGCAGGCGCGACACCGCGATCGAGGGAGTCGACGAGATCGTGCACCCCGACCGCCTGGCCGATGTGGTCGGGGACGCGGACGGCATCGTCGTGACGCTTCCCGGAACCAGCGCCACCGAAGGTCTTGTCAGCGCAAAGGTATTCGGCGCGGTCAAACCCGGCGTGACGGTGGTGAGCGTGGGCCGGGGAACCGTCGTCGACGAGATCGCCATGACCGCGGCGATCGAGGACGGGCGGGTCGGATTCGCCGCGCTGGACGTCTTCGCGTCCGAGCCCCTGGCGTCGGACAGTCCGCTGTGGACTCACCCGAACGTGCTGGTCAGCCCGCACACCGCAGCGTTGAATCCCGCGGAGGATCGCCTCATCGCGGAACTGTTCGCGCGCAATGCCACCCGGTTCCTCGACGGCGAGGAACTGATCAACCGCGTCGACACCGTCGAGTTCTACTGACGATTCGGCGCTGCCGGCTGTGTGTCGGCGGCGCGCCGGCGACGTTCATCCCTCACGGATGATGTCTCGTCGGCCGGGCTCTGTGAAGCTCGGACGCAGTGCTGTGTCCGGTGTTCGAGAGACGGGGTGATGCATGCCTTCCGTGGGAGCCTCACTGTTCTGGATCGTCGCATGCGCCGTGGTCGCCCCACTGCTCGCCGGGTTGTTTCCCCGGAAGCTGGTGCCCGAGGTGGTACTTCTCCTCGTCGCCGGGATCGTCATCGGTCCGCACGTCTTCGACCTGGCGGTCGAGGGCAGCGAGATCGAACTGCTGCGCGACCTGGGGCTGGGGCTGCTGTTCCTGCTGGCCGGGTACGAGATCGACACGGCCGAGATCACCGGCCGCGGCGGCAGGCGGGCCCTGCTGACGTGGCTGGTGTCACTTGCCCTGGCGTTCGCGGTGGTGACGCTGCTGAGCCTCGTCCACGTGGTCGACGCCGGAACCGCGGTGGCCATTGCCATGACGTCGACGGCGCTCGGCACGCTGCTCCCGATCCTCCGGGACGCGGGCGCACTCGACACCCGGCTGGGCAGGACGATCCTCAATCACGGCGCGTTCGGCGAACTCGGACCCGTCGTCGCCATGGCAGTTCTGCTCGGCTCCCGCGGGTCGGTGGCGTCCATCGTCGTCCTCGGACTGTTCACGGCCGCGGCGGTGCTGGTCGCGTTCATACCCGCCCGCGTGCGGCGGGAGGGTTCCCGGATCACCGCGATCATCCGGTCGGGATCGGAGACGACGTCGCAGACCACGGTCCGGCTGACCATGCTGCTTCTCGTCGCACTCACCGTGCTCGCGGCGTCGTTCGGTCTCGACACGATCCTCGGTGCCTTCGCGGCCGGGTTCATCCTGCGGCGGGCCGCGCCCGAAGGTGACGAGACGCTCGAAACGAAGCTCGACGGCCTGGCGTTCGGGTTCCTGATCCCGATCTTCTTCGTGACGTCCGGCATGGCTATCGACGTCGCCGCGGTGGCGTCGGAACCCGGGGTCCTGATCGCGTTCGTCCTGCTGATCCTGCTGGTGCGGGCAGGCCCGGTCTACTTCGCCGGGAGATTCGACCGGGGCGCCGACGGCACGGATCCGCCTTTCACCGGCCGCGAACGCACCCAGCTGGCGCTGTACGCGGGAACGGGTCTGCCGCTGATCGTGGCCGTCACCGGAGTGGCCGTCGACTCCGGTGACATGACGTCCGCCAACGCCTCCGTGCTCGTCGCGGCAGGCGCGATCACCGTCCTCCTCTTCCCGCTCGCCGCGTCGCTGCTGGCGTCGGGCCCCGAACCGTCGGCCGACACGGCGAGCCCACGCGGTGACCAGAACCCCGGGAGCAGACAGTGACTCGAACCGAAACGACGCAGGCGCCGGCCCGAGCCACGCTGATCCTCGCGACCCTCATCCTCGTCGCCGCCGTCGCCAACCTGAACCTGTCCGTCGCGAACGTCGCACTGCCCGACATCGGCCGCGCCTTCGACGCGAGTCAGACGCAGCTGAACCTCGTCGCCGTCGCGTACTCCCTCGGGCTCGCCGCGTCGGTCCTGTATCTGGGGGCCCTCGGCGATCGCTACGGCCGCAAGCAGATGCTGGTGCTCGGCATGGCGCTGTCGCTGCCGGCGTCGGCGATCGCGGGATTCGCCGGGAACTTCGAAATACTATTTCTCGCACGTGTTCTCGGCGGTGTCTCCGCCGGGCTCGCGTTCCCCACCACCCTCGCGATCATCACGGCGCTGTGGTCGGGACCGCCCCGGACCAAGGCGATCGCACTGTGGTCGGCCCTCGGTGGCGCGATCTCGTCGCTCGGGCCGATCGTGTCGGGCGCGCTGCTCGAGCACTTCCATTGGGGCTCGGTGTTCCTCGTGACCCTTCCGCTCGCCGGTCTCGCCCTCGTGGCCGCCATCCTGTGGGTGCCCGCCCACGTCAACGAGACGACCGATCCCGTCGACAATCTCGGCGGCATCATCTCCGTCGTCTTCATCGCCGCCCTCATCCTCGCGATCAATTTCGCGCCTGTGGACGGCGCCGGGGCGCTCGCCCTCGGTCTCGGGTTGATCGCCCTCGCCGCGGGAGCCGCGTTCTTCCTGCAGCAACGGCGGGCGGCGCACCCGCTGTTCGATCTGCACGTCGCCGCCCGCCCGACGTTCTGGGTGGCCGCCGTCGGCGGGGTGATCGTGTTCGGCGCGTTGATGGGTGCGATGTTCATCGGGCAGCAGTTCCTCCAGAACGTGCTCGGGTACTCCACGCTCGCCGCCGGTTCCGCGATCATCCCGGCTGCGGTCGCGATGGTCCTCGTCGCACCCCGCTCCGCGAAACTCGTCGAATCGCACGGCGCCCGGTTCACGCTGCTGCTCGGCTACCTGTTCGTCGTCCTCGGACTGCTTGTCGCGCTGGTGTGGTGGGACGAGGACGCGACCTTCTGGTGGGTGGCCCTCGCATACGCGTTCGTCGGCATCGGAGTCGGGTTCGCGGGCACCCCGGCGTCGCGGTCGCTCACCGGTTCGGTGCCGGTGTCGCGGGCGGGCATGGCGTCCGGCACATCCGACCTGCAACGCGACCTCGGCGGCGCGATCATGCAGTCGATCCTCGGCGCGGTGCTCACCGCCGGTTACGCGAAGTCGCTGTCGGCGACGATCGCCTCGTCGCCGGACTCGAGCCAGATCACCCCGGAAACCCAAGCGGCGCTCACGAAGTCGTACTCCAGCGCCGAAGTGCTCGCGGAACGCTATCCGCAGTACGCCGAGCAGATCATCGCCGCCGCCCGCAACGCCTTCCTGGACGGCGACGATCGCGCGTACCTCGCCGCGATCCTGGTGGTGTGCGCGGGGGCCGTGGTGGTGTTCTTCTTCTTCCCGCACCGGGAGAAGGAGAAGCGGCTGCTGGCTGAATACGCGACCGAGAGAGCGCAGTAGGGCGAATGTACCGCCGGTCGCCTCAGAAGCGCCGAAAGGTACATTCGCCCGGCGGTCGCGGAGTAAATTCCCGAGAGGGGCACCTCGACGACGGGACGCACGATGACAGCTCAGGTCGTGACCAGGACGAATCGGCGACGAGGCCTCGTGGCGGCCGCCGCGGCATTGCTGCTGGTAGTGCCTGCGGCGTGCTCCGAGGACTCGTCCTCCACGGGCACCTCCGCTACCTCCACGACGACGCAGACGGGATCACCGAACGCCGGGGCGGACGCGCAGATCGACCCCGGGGTCGCGGACCGACTCGACGAGGCGATCGAGAAGACGATGTCGATGGCGGCGATTCCCGGCGCGATAGTGGGAGTGTGGGGGCCCGACGGCAACTACGTGAAGGCGTTCGGTGTCGCCGACAAGACGACGGGCGCGCCGATGGAGACCGATTTCTACCACCGAATCGGCAGTGTGACAAAGACGTTCACGGTCACCGGGGTGCTGCAACTGGTCGACGAAGACAAGGTCGCGCTCGACGACCCGATCTCGAAGTACGTGGAGGGCGTGCCGCTGGGTGATCAGATCACGCTGCGCCAGCTCGCCCGGATGCAGAGCGGGCTGGCCAACTACTCGGCCAACGAGGACTTCCAGAAGGCGTTGCTCAGCGACCCGCAGGCCGCGTTCACCCCGCAACAACTGCTGGGTTACGCGTTCGCGCAGCCCGCGACGTTCCCGCCCGGCCAGGGGTTCGAGTACTCCAACACGAACACGACCCTGCTGGGACTTGTCATCGAGAAGGTCAGCGGACTGCCGCTCCCGGAGTACGTGACGCAGAAGATCGTCCAGCCGCTGAAGATGGCGGGCACGAGCTTCCCGACCACCAACGCGTTCCCCGAACCGCACGCGCAGGGCTACACCGAGCAGACCTTGGACGACAAGGAAGCCGTGGCCACCAACTGGAATCCGTCCTGGGGATGGGCGGCGGGCGCGATGATTTCGACCCTCGACGACCTGCACATCTGGGCGCCGGCTCTCGCCACCGGCACCCTGCTGCAGCCGGCCACACAGGCGCAGCGGCTCGAGACGGTGAACGCACCGGGTCTGGCATCCGACGTGGGCTACGGCCTGGGCATCTTCGACGTCGCCGGCTGGATCGGGCACAACGGCAGCCTCCCCGGGTACCAGACTGTGTGCGTCTACCTGCCCGAGCAGGAAACCACCCTCGCGATCATGATCAACACCGACGTCCCCTATCAGGGCAGCGAACCCAGCACGGCGCTGGCGGGGGCCGTCACGGAGATCATCTCGCCGGAACACGTCTACAAGCTCAGCGCCGGAGTGCAGAATCCGGACGCGTCGTCCCCGGCCACGCCGACGCCCTCGGAGACCCCGGCAACGTCCTCGACGTCCGCCCCGCCGACCAGCTGACCCCATGTGAGTGGCAAAGCGTACGCGAGCACACTTCGCCACTCACATGCCCTCCCGCGGCGGTAGCGTGCAGGGCATGACGATTCTCGTGACGGGGGCAACCGGGAACATCGGCAGAATGCTCGTCGACCACCTGCTCGCGCGGGGTGCGACGGACGTCCGGGCCCTCACGAATCATCCTGACAAGGCGCAACTTCCGGGCTCGGTCACCGTCGTCGAGGGATACCTCCGCAGACTCGCAAGCCTGCCCGCGGCGTTCGAGGGCGTCGATTCCCTGTACCTCGCACCGACTCCCGACACCGCCCCGGACGCGCTCGCCCTGGCGAAGCAGGCCGGAGTCCGGCACGTCGTCGACCTGTCAGGCCCCCACGACGGACACTGGGGTGACGTCGCACGGGCCGTCGAGGCGTCCGGCATCGAGTGGACGCACCTGTGGCCCGGCGAGTTCATGGAGAATGCGGGAATCCTGGCACCGCAGATCGCCGCGGGAGACACCGTGCGTGAGCCGTACCCGACGGCGGCGAACGCGCCGATCGCCATGAACGACATCGCCGAGGTCGCGGCCGTCGCTCTCCTCGAGGACGGGCACGTCGGCGCGTCGTACGAACTCACCGGTCCCGAGACGATCACCCGCGCCGACCTCGTCCGAGAACTCGGCGCCGCCCTCGGCCGGAACATCGAGTACCGGCAGGTGTCGCTGGACGAGGCCGTGGACGTCCTGACACCGGCGATGGGGGAGTACGCCCGCTGGTATCTGGAAGGGATGGCGAGTCTGGTCGACGCTCCCCAGGAGGCGAACCGGCTCGTCGAGCAACTCACCGGGCGCCCCGCGACCACCTTCGCGCAGTGGGCGTCGGCGCACGTCGACGAGTTCCGCTGAGGCCGCGCCGGCCGAGTCAGCGGGTCGGGGTGAGCGCGATGACGGGGATCGGCCGATCCGTCTTCTTCTGATAGTCGCTGTACCGGCCGTGGTTGATCTCGTTCATCGTCGCCCACATCCGGTCGTAATCCGGGTCGCCCGGCAGAACCTTCCGCGCCGCCACGGTGATGTGGTCGCGGCCCACCTGGATCTCGCAGGTCGGCGCGGCCAGCACGTTGTGCATCCACGCGGGCGACGTGGGCGCACCACCCTTCGACGCGACGACCAGAAAGCGTGCGCCGTCGCGGCCGTACGTCAACGCGGACGTGCGCGGCTGCCCGGACTTCCGGCCGACACTGTGTAGCAGCAGGGTCGGCATCCCGAACAGCAACCGGTGCCCCACCCATCCTCCGCTGCGTTCGTAGACGAACTGGTGCAGCTGAAGGGCTTTCACGAACAGGTCGGCCACGGCGTCCTCGTCTCGGCACTCTGGTCTCGGCACTCTGGTCTCGGCACTCGGAACAGATCGTGCCCACACAGTAGACCGTCGTCAGGCCCGGCGAACCGCGTGCAGAACGGTGTCGTGAACGGTGACGGGCCGGCCCTCGGGGTCGCGCGCCTCACGCGAGGGCGCCGCCGACACCAGGATCTCCCACTCCGCGGCGTCCAGTACGGCAGCGACCTGTTCCGGTGTGAACAGCATGTCGGGAACATTGGGCCGCCCGACGGACGTCTCCAGATCGGACGGGTGATGCCCGACGACGAGAAGCCGCCCACCTGGATGGACCGCTCCGGCCAGGCGACGGTGCAGGGCCTCGCGGGCAGGTCCCGGCAGATGCATGAAATGTGCCGACACCAGATCGAATCGGCGGGCCGGCGGCTCCCACGACAGGATGTCGGCCTGCTCCCACGTCGTCCGGTCCGCGATGTCGGCGCCGGCTGCGGCGGCCCGTTCGGCGGCGCGTTCCAACGCCACCGTCGACACGTCCACTCCGGTGACGTTCCACCCGCGGGCCGCCAGCCAGATCGCGTCGGCGCCCTCACCGCTGCCCACGTCCAGGGCGCTGCCCGGGGTCACGTCCGCGACCTGCTCGACGAGATGCGGGTTGGGGTTGCCGCTCCACACCTCGGTAGTCGAGCGATAACGCTCGTCCCAGAACTCCTGGCTGAAGAAATCGGTCATGTCCGGTGCCTGCTCGTGGGTCATGCTCCCACTGTGGCCGCCGGGCCCGTCGAACCGGGAATCCGGTTGCCGGAACGGCAACCGATTACGGGCTGGGGAACGTGTAGATGCGGCAACCGCTCATGTTCGCGGCCGACACGACGCCGTCTGCACGCGCAAAATCGCCCTTCGCGGAGAGGTTGTTGGCGAGGGCGGCCTGGTCGTCGCAGAAACTCTGATCCGACGGGTTGGCTGGGGGGTTGCTGATGTAGGTGTCACCCGGTGCAGCGACGGCAAAGGTCGCCGGACCGACGAGTGGGACGGCCGCTGCTGCAAACGCAATGGAGGCCGCCGCGACGATTCGGCGGATCATCATGCTCCTCCGAAGGTGGTCCGAATGGTTACCGATGAGACCATCCTGCACTGATCCGCCGTCGGCGACCATACCCCTAGGGGTGGAAATTCAACACCTCGACCTGCCGCCGTCAGCGAAGCAGGGGTCACTCGTCGGCCAGAGCTTCCTGGACCCTGTTCGCGGCGACCACCGGATTCTCGTGCTCCCAGATCCGCACCACCGTCCACCCGGCGTCGGTCAGCCTCGTGTCGGTGTCACGATCGCGGGTGACGTTGCCGGCGAGCTTCTCGGCCCACCACTGCGCGTTGTTCTTCGGGAACGTGGCGTGCTGCGGGCAGCTGTGCCAGAAGCACCCGTCCACGTACACGGCCACCTTCCGTCGCGGAAACACCAGGTCGGCGCGCCGCCGGACGCCCTTCATCGGCGCCCGGTCCACGTAGTACCGGACCCCGCGCCGGTGCAGTTCCCGGCGCAGTGCGAGTTCGGGTGCGGTGTCGCGACGCCGCTGCGCCCGCATCCGGGCACTGGTCGCGGGATCGGTGGCGGGCATCGCGGGTCCGTCCGCTACGCGGCGGCCTCGGGGAAGCCGCCCATGCGGTCGAGGTGGCTCTCGACGTCGTCGATGAACCCGGGAACGAAACGCAGATTGCCCATCCGCGCCCGCTTCAGGAAGCCGGCGGTCGCGCGCGCCGACAGCAGCCGGGTGTCCTCCAGGAATCCGCTGAGATCCTCGTACGGCTCCTGCACCGGCCACGTCGAGGTGTGCACCCGGAAGGCCTGACGATTGCTGCCCCACGCCGCCACCGGCCACGCGTCGCCGGGCTTCATCGGCGTCTCGATGCCCCGCTCGTAGTCCGCCGGCTCGAGCAGACGCCGACCGACCCACGACGCCATCCGCACACTCACCGCGTTGCCGACGAGCTTCCACCGATGACTGTTCCTCAGCCCGGGGACCAGCGCGGCGGGCGCCGTCCAGTCGGGGTCGAAGCCCTGCAGGCGTTCGGCGTCCACGAGTCCGGGCGTCACGATCTCGCCCGACGGCAGTCGCACGGCGGGCGGGCTCGCGATACCGACGGACGAACCGCCCTTCAGCGTGGGGACCGCGTTGACCGCCCACCCGAGACCGCGGGTGCCCTCGGTCCAATAGAAACCGCACGGGAAGTCGGCATGGTCGTCGACGGGGCGTTCTCCGGCGTCCTCACCGAACAGCACCGCGCGGGGGTCCTCGGTGCGCGAGGCGAGCATCAGGACCCGCTGACGGCGCTGGGGGAGCCCGAACGCGCGCGCATCGACCACCCGGTACGCCCACGTGTAGCCGAGGTCCTCGAGGGCGTCCGTGATATGCCTCATAGCAGCCCCGCGACCCAGTTGCAGCATGAACGGCACGTTCTCGATCAGGAGCCAGCGCGGACCCTTCTTCCGCTTCACCAAGCGGAAGACCTCGTCGACGAGGCCGGAACGGGAACCCGTGATACCGGCGGTCCGGCCGGCCTGGGAGAGGTCCTGGCAGGGGAATCCCGCGGCGACGAGTTCGATGTCCTGGGGGAGGGAACGCAGCTTGGTGACGTCGGAATGCACAGGGACGTCGGTGAATCGGGTACGCAGAACCGCCTGGGCGCCCGGGTCGATCTCACAGAGCAGTTCGGTGTTCCAGCCGTGCTCTCTCAGACCCAACTCGAGCCCGCCGATACCGGCGAACAGGCCCACCATGCTCCCGGTTGACGTCACGGCACCCTTCCTCACGAACCAGTCACCCGAGAACGTTACTCGAGATCTGTGCCTGCTTTGACCAACGACCCGTGAGTACTTATTAACGGCGGGCGGTTAATAAGTACTCACGGGTGGCGAAGCCACATAGACTTCCAGTAGGCGGGAGCACAGGGAGGCGCCATGATCTCGGGTTTCCGAATCTCGGGTTTCCGGAACCGGCCGCACCTCCTGCGCGACGCCCAGGGCAGCGGCCTCGTCGAAGCGTTCGTCATCATCGGGATCGTCACGATCCTGCTCACCCGCGCCTACCTTCACCTCACCGGTTATCCGCAGGTCGGGGGTTCCTCGCTGCACATCGCGCACGTCCTGTGGGGCGGACTCGGCATGGTCGTGGCGCTGGTGACCGTGTTCTCGTTCCTGGGGATGAAACCGCGCGTCCTGGGCGTCGTGATCGGCGGCATCGGGTTCGGGTTGTTCCTCGACGAGATCGGCAAGTTCGTCACCAAGTCCAATGACTACTTCTACCGGCCGTCCGTCGCGATCATGTACGTGGTGATCGTCGTGTTGCTGCTGGTCAACCGGTCGCTGCACGACGTCCGGCCGCCGACCCCGACGGAGGACGTCGCCAACGCCGCCGCCATCGCGCTGGGCGGCCTGGACCGCGGGCTGGACCGCGCACGCCGGGAGCAGGCGCTGGCGCAGCTGCGCCGGGCGGCCGCCGCCGGCGCGGACGAGGCGACGCTGACGTCGGTCCGGGATCTGCTCACCCACTGCCCGGACCGGAACGGCCGGGCCGTGCCCACGGCCCGGGAGCTGGCCCGCCGCGCGACCCCCGCCTTCGCGAAGGGTCCCGGGATGCTCTGGACGGCGGCCGTGCTCCTCACCCTGTTCTCCACCCTGGGACTGCTCAGCGCGGTGATCACGCTCGACGACGACCTCCGCGGCGACGAGGGAACGGACATCACGACGGTCGGCCAGCTCACCGGGTCCGCGATCGCGTTCGTCCTGTGCTGGTCGGCCATCGTGCGACTGCGGAACGGGAAGCTGTGGCCGTTGCAGTTCCTGCGGGCCGCGGCGCTGGTCACGGTGCTGCTCACCGAGGTGTTCGACTTCGTCGCCCAGGAGTTCGGGGCGCTGTTGAACGTGGCGGTCGGACTCGGCGCCCTCGTCGTCTTCTCGTCGCGCATCGCGGTCACGGAACGAGCCCGGGCACTGAGTCTCGGCAACTCTGCTGCAACGAAACTCGGCCCGTTGCCACCCCGGGAGCCGTCGTCGCTTACCGTAGACAGGTGAGCATCCAAGCCTCCGGTGCCTCGACCTGGCCCGCAGTACTGACGTGGCGGGCGGACAACGCACCCCGAATGGAATCGGTGCGCGTCCAGCTCAACGGTGACCGCATCAAGGCAGCAGGCCGGATCATCGGCGGCGAGTGCCCTGAGCATCCGGCGTTCAGCGCGTCCTACGACCTCGTCACGGACGAAAGCGGCGTCACCCGCCGGCTGTCGCTGCGGACGTCCGTTGCGGCCGGTGAACGGCAGATGTCGATCAGCCGGGACGAAGAGGGCACGTGGATGGTGGAGCACGGCGCCAACCACCAGCGGTCCACGTTCGACGGCGCCCTCGACGTCGACATGGTGCTCAGCCCGTTCTTCAACGCCCTGCCCATCCGGCGGTACGGACTGCACCTCGGGTCCGAGGACGTCGAGGTACCCGTCGTCTACGTGAACCTCCTGGACCTGCGGGTCGAGGGCGCGATCCTCACCTACAGCAGTGGTCCGGACGGCATCCACGTGCTGTCGCCGGTGTCGAGTTCCTCGGTGACCGTCGACCGCGACGGGTTCATCATCGACTACCCGGGCCTGGCCGAACGGATTTAGGCGCTCCGCACCCGTGCGCCTTTTTGGTAGCTCCGGCAACCAGAAAGGCTCACAGGCGGCGGAGCCGCCCTCCCCGCCGACCCGCATCACGCATGTCGTCGATCCAGCCTGCGCGGCCGGGAACGATGCCGGTGATTTCCCACGTCTCCTGGTTGTCGTACGTCAGGCGAGCGGTGTGGCCGGCCTCGACGAGCGTCGCCGTCGACGACTGGTCCGCCAGTTCGGTCCGCGCGTCCTGCAGCAGTGCCAGCGCCTCGTCCAGGGCGATCAGCAGGGCGTCCCGGTTGCCTTCGCACATGGCCCGGACGAGTCCGGGCGCGCTGCCGGCCACGCGGGTGCCGTCGCGGAACGAGCCGGCCGCCAGGCCGAGGGCGAGCGGTCCGCCGCGGGCACCGGTGATCGCGAGGGTCTCGGCCAGTAGGTGCGGCAGGTGCGAGATGCGTGCGACCGCCCGGTCGTGTTCGGCGGACTCGGCGGGCACGACGACGGAACCGCAGTCCAACGCGAGTTGCGCGACCTGCGTCCAGATGGCGGGGTCGACGCCGTCGTCGGTGCCGACCACCCACACGGCTTCCCGGAACAGGTCGGCGCTGCCGACGCTCCACCCGGACGCCGACGTTCCCGCCATCGGGTGTCCGCCCACGTAGCGGTCGGACAGTCCCTGACGGGCCGCCGCCGCCGCGACCTCCGCCTTGACGCTGACGACATCGGTGATCGAGCAGTTCGGTGCGTACAGGGCGATCGCGGTGAGAGTGGCGGCAACGGCGGGCACGGGGACCGCGATCACAATCAGCGCCGACTCGGCCGACGCGCGCTGGAGTACCGCGACCAGATCGGTGTCGGCGTCGAAACCGTCCGACCGGGCGGCGTCGACGGACGGCGCGGATCGGTTGTGACCCCACGCCTCGCGGCCCGCCCGGACCGCCGCACGCAGCAGTGAACCGCCGATCAAGCCCAGGCCGAGCACGCACACCGGAGGTGCGGAAGGGGTATCAGACACCCGAACAGGTTGGCACATTCGAGTGCGGACTTCATTTACCGGCACCCCGCGGGCTACCGTTGCGCTCATGGGTGCACAGCGCGCGGAAAACAACAGCGCCTCCTCGGATCGGGCAGAGGATCTGGAGGGCTTCGGTGTCGCGGTAGTACACGAGGACGGCCGGTGGAAGGTCAAGGCCCTCACTTCGGCTGCTCTGACCAGTCTCAGCGTCGCGGAGGAGGAGCTTCGGGCCCTTCGTAGCGCGGGCGCGTTCTTCGGTCTGCTGGACGTGGACGACGAATTCTTCGTCGTGCTCCGGCCTGCGCCGTCGGGAACGCGTCTGCTGCTGTCCGACGCCACCGCGGCCCTCGACTACGACATCGCCGCCGACGTCCTCGAGGCGCTCAACGTCGAGGTCCCGGACATCGACCCGGACGAACTCGACGACATCGAGCCGTGGGAGGAAGGCGACCTGTCGTTGCTCGCGGACCTCGGTCTGCCTGAACCCGTTCTGGCTGTCATCACGTCCGAGACGGACCTGTATCCCGACGAGCAGCTCGGGATGATCGCGCAGCGGCTCGGGTTCACCACGGAGCTGGCCGGGGTTCTCGACAAGCTTCCCCGGTAGTTCCACGCGCCGTGACTCTTCAGGACGACGAGCGGATGATCCGCGCGGCGATCGAGGCGGCCCGGGCTGCCACCGACGCCGACGTGCCCGTGGGTGCGGTGGTGTTCGACGCCGACGGTGTCGAGGTGTCGCGGGCCGTGAACTCGCGGGAGGCGATGTCGGATCCGACGGCCCACGCGGAGATCATCGCGTTGCGGGCCGCTGCGCGGGTGTACGGCGACGGCTGGCGTCTCGAGGGGGCGACGCTCGCGGTGACGCTGGAGCCGTGCACGATGTGCGCGGGCGCGCTCGTGCTGGCCCGGATCTCCCGGGTGGTGTTCGGGGCGTGGGAGCCGAAGACCGGTGCCGTCGGCTCGTTGTGGGATGTGGTCCGCGACCGCCGCCTCACGCACCGCCCGCAGGTCAGGGGCGGTGTTCTCGAGGACGAATGCGCCGGCATCCTCGAAGACTTCTTCCGTGAACGGCGCTGACCGGTTTCAAACTCTTTCGTGGGGTACTCGACACAATGTGGCCGGGTCCGCATGACCCGTGCTTCTCTGGAGACAGGCGCTGACGAGGCGCCGCCGGACCCGTCCCCGGGTTCGAAATCGGATTCACGGAGGTATCTCGTGGGAATCGCAGACAAAGCTTCGAACAAGGCGGAAGACCTCAAGGGCCAGGCGAAGGAAGCCACCGGCAAAGCCACGGGCGATCCGGACCTGCGCGACGAGGGCAAGGCAGACCAGGCGTCCTCGGCGGTGAAGGATGCCGGCGAGAAGGTCAAGGACGCCGCCAAGAACGTCAAGGACAAGCTGACTTAAACGGTTTCACCTGGCGATTTCGGGCTCGGGCGCCACATCCGGTAAAGTCACCGGCGGTGGCGTGTCCGAGCGGCCTAAGGAGCACGCCTCGAAAGCGTGTGACGGGTAACCCCCGTCCGAGGGTTCAAATCCCTCCGCCACCGCCAAAGCTCCCCACCTGCACTCGCAGGTGGGGAGCTTTTTGTGTATCCGTGCCGGGGATGTTCGTTAGCGTGTCCTGGAGGGAAGGGGCAGGCGACATGCGCATCGACTCGACGGGCAGGACGGCACTGGTCACCGGATCGACGCAGGGCATCGGCGCCGCGATCGCAGCGGGTCTCGCCCGCTCCGGCGCACGGGTGGCGATCAACGGCCGCACCGAGAAGTCCGTGGGTGCGGCGATCGAGCGACTGCGGGCCGACGTCCCGGACGGCGAATTCGTTCCGGCGGCCGCCGACGTCACGACGGACGAGGGCGCGCGCGGGGTCCTGGAGATCGTTCCGGTCGTCGACATCCTCGTCAACAATCTGGGGATCTTCGGCTCACAGCCGGCCCTGGAGATCGATGACGACGAGTGGCGCCGCTACTTCGAGGTGAATGTGCTGTCCGCGATCCGGCTGACACGTCTGGTCCTGCCCGGCATGGTCGAACGGTCGTGGGGCCGGGTCCTCGACATCGCCAGTGACTCCGCGATCGTCATTCCCGCCGAGATGATCCATTACGGGATGTCGAAGACGGCACTGCTGGCGGTCTCGCGCGGCTTCGCGAAAGAGGCGGCGGGGACGGGGGTCACGGTCAACTCGGTTCTCGCCGGCCCCACCCACACGGGCGGTGTGGAGGATTTCGTCTACAGCCTTGTCGACACGGACCTGCCGTGGGAAGAGGCGCAGCGCGAGTTCATGAAGAAGTACCGGCCGCAGTCGTTGCTGCAGCGACTCATCGAGCCGGAGGAGATCGCGAACATGGTCGTCTACCTCAGTTCGGCGCAGGCGTCGGCGACCACCGGCGCGGCGGTGCGGGTGGACGGCGGCTACATCGATTCCATCGTCCCGTGACCGCCGTTCACAGCACTCTCGCAGGTCGTAGCGAGTGACATCCATTGAAGCTGCAATTAGCGTGATCTCATGAAGAAGCTGTGGTGGTTGGTCGGCGCAGTTGTCATCGTCGTGATCGCGGTGCTGGTGGGACCGTGGTTCTACGGCCAATTCATCGCGGAGGACGACGCACCGGCGGCCTCGGTGTCGACCGAGGGCGCGGAGGCGGCCACCGGATCGGTCGACGGACAGTGGACCGTCACGCCGGGTCAGGGCTCCAACCAGACGGCGGCGGGGTACACCGTCCACGAGATCCTCAACGGCGCCAGCGTCACGGTGGTCGGGTCGACCGGCGACGTGACCGGCAACGCGACCGTCGAGGGCGAGAAACTCACCGCCGGCGAGGTGACTGTGCAGGTGGCGACGATCGCGACCGATCAGTCCCGCCGCGACAACCAGTTCCGCGGCAACGTGATGGACACCGGCACGTTCCCGACCGCCACGTTCACGGTCGATTCCCCGGTCGATCTGTCCGGGCTGCCTGCGGACGGTTCCGTGGGAACGGTCACGGCCCAGGGCACGCTGACCCTCAAGGGGCAGTCGCGTCCGGTGTCCGTCGACATCGACGTGCTGCGTTCCGGCGACGACCTCATCGCCTCGGGCAGTATCCCGGTGACCTGGACGGACTTCGGGGTGACGCCGCCGTCACTGGGCTTCGTGACCGTGGACGGCAACGGCACGGTCGACTTCCTGGTCAGCTTCGCGCGTTCCTGACGGCGCCCAGCCGGGCGGCCCGAACACGTAGCCGAGCTTGTCGCGCCACGACGACGCCCGGCGCCAGTCCCGGACGATGGCGGCGTATTCGCGGGTCTGCAGTTTCCAGATGTTGTAGGTGCCCACCGGTTTCGTGAGTCCATAGGTGGGGCGGTGGGTTTCGGGTTGGAACGTGCCGAACATCCGGTCCCACACGATAAGGATGCCGGCGTAGTTGCGGTCGAGGTATTCGGGGTCGCAGCCGTGGTGGACGCGGTGATGAGAGGGGGTGTTGAACACGAACTCGATGGGCCGGGGCAGCGTGCCGATGCGCTCGGTGTGGACGAAGAATTGGTAGACGAGGTTCACGGAGAATCCGATGAACACCATCCACGGCGGAACGCCGATCAGCGGCAACGGAATCCACATCACGATCTCGGCGCTGTTGTTCCACTTCTGGCGGAGCGCGGTCGAGAAGTTGAAGTACTCGCTCGAATGGTGCGCCTGGTGGGTGGCCCAGATCAGGCGGATGCGGTGCGCCATCCGGTGATACGCGTAGAACAGCGCATCGACGCCGAGGATGAGGATCACCCACGTGTACCACGCGTCCGCGGGTAGGTGCCACGGCGCGAGGTACACCCAGATGGCGGAGTACCCGATCAGGGCCAGCAGCTTCCAGAACGTGGTCGTCAGGATGGACACGGCGCCCATCGACACGCTCGCCCGCGCGTCGCGGCGCTCGTAGCCTCCGCGCACCGGGCGGGACCGTCCGTCGGGGTCGAACGTCGCGTCCTCGAGGTGCCGGGCCGCGAACCATTCGATGGCGAGGAACAGCACGAACGCCGGGATGGCCAGCGTCACCGGCTCGTGCAGGGGCGTCAGCAGCGCCGAATTCCACGCCGACGTCACGGTCTCCCACATGCTGCTTCCTCCACAAGACGATCGTCCAGTTCAATGTACCTCGGAGTGACACGCATCACTATCCGCCTCGATTCGAAGAGCAAAACAAAGTGCTCATCGGGTGCGCACTTTGCGGCGAAGAATGGATCCCGTCAGCAGGAACCGGATCAGTCGAAAGGACTCGTCATGTTGCGAGGACTCACCACCGTCAGCCTCTTCGCCGACGACATCCCGGCGGCCCGCGAGTGGTACAGCGCCGTGCTCGGCATCGCCCCGTACTTCCAACGCCCCGGCTCCGAGAACCCTGCGTACATCGAATACCGGATCGGCGACTACCAGCACGAGCTCGGCATCATCGACCGTCGATACGCCCCGCACGGCGCCGCGGACGGCCCGTCCGGCGTGGTGGTGTTCTGGCACGTCGACGACGTGACCGTCGCCGTCGAGAAGCTGCTGTCGATGGGCGCGACAGAGCACGAGCCGCGCACCGAACGTGAGTCGGGATTCGTCACCGCGTCCGTCGTGGACCCGTTCGGCAACATCCTCGGCGTCATGTACAACCCGCATTACCTGGACATTCTGGGTGCGCGCGGCGAAGCGTGAGTTGCCCGTTTTCATACTCGGATGGTAGGAATTCGGTGTGCACATCACCGCAAAGGTGGACTACGCCGTGCGGACACTGATCGAACTGGCCGCTGCCGGGCCGTCCCCGTCCAAGGCCGAGTTCCTGGCACAGTCGCAGACCATTCCGCACAAGTTCCTCGAGGCCGTCCTCGCCGACCTCCGGCGCGGGGGACTGGTCAACAGCAGGCGCGGACCCGACGGCGGCTACTGGCTGGCCCGTCCCGCCGAGGACATCACGATCGCCGACGTCATCCGGACCGTCGAGGGTCCGCTCGCGTCGGTGCGGGGTGAGCGTCCCGAGGACGTCGACTACTGCGGGCCGGCCGCCAAACTGCAGGACGTGTGGATCGCGGTACGGGTGAACCTGCGGGCCGTGCTCGAGAACGTGAGCCTGGCGGATGTGGCGAACGAGCAGCTGCCGGGTTTCCTCACCACGCTGACATCCGATCCGGGGGCCTGGGAGCGTCGCACCCGTCCGGCTACGACGGCTGACGAGGGCGCAGCGCGCGGCTGATCGTCCGGCCGGCCGCACGCACCAGCGGGACCAGCGCGTTCAGTGACGCGTTCTCCGCCGAGACCACCAGCGACACGGCCGCGACCGCCGCTCCGGGACGCTCGAAGATCGGTGCCGCGACGGAGACCGCGTCCATGGTCACCTGGCGATCACTGATCGCGACCTCGGATCGGCGGATCTCGGCGAGCGTCCGCCGCAGCACGACGGGGTCGGTGACGGTCCGTTCGGTGAACTTCTCGATCGGCCCGCTCAGCACCTGCTCCTGCACGTCGGCGGGCATGTAGGCGAGCAGGGCCAGGCCGATGCCGGACGCCGTCAGCGGGAACCTGCCGCCGACGCGGGTCTGGACGGGCACGGCCTTCTGTCCGGCGATGCGTTCGACGAACACGACCTCGGTGCCCTCGGCGATGCCGAGCTGTACGTTCTCCCGCGTGATCTGCGACAGGTCCTCCATCACCGGCATCGCCAGTTCGCGCAGCATCGTGCCGCGCGGTGCGAGCGACGCGATCTCCCACAGCTTGAGCCCGACCGTGAAGCGGCCGCTGCTGTCACGTTCGAGGGCGCCCCATTCGATGAGGTCGCTGGTCAGCCGGTGCACGGTGCTCAGCGGGTACCCTGACTTCCGCGACAGATCGCTGAGGGTCAGCCGCGGGGACGCGGGGGTGAAGAGCTCGAGGAGCCGCAACGAGCGAATGGTCACCGACCCGGTGATCGCCATTGCTCGTTCTCCGTCTCACAGTTCCAGCGTCAGACGTGGACAGCTCGCACGCGAGACGCAGATCATCATGGTGTCGTTGGCGGCCTGCTCGTCCGCGGTGAGCAGGGAATCCCGGTGATCGACAGTACCGCCGAGCACGGCCGTCTCGCAGGTTCCGCAGGTCCCTTCCTCGCAGGACGACAGCACCTGGACGCCGGCGGCGGTGACGGCCTGCAGGATCGACTGCTCGGGTGCCACCGTGACGGTTTTGCCGCTCAGAGTCAGCTCCACCTCGAACCCCTCGGCGCGGACCGGTTCCTCGAGATCCTTGGCCGCGAAGCGCTCGATGTGCAGCGCGCCGGACGGCCAGCTGTCGCAGTGACCGGTGACCGCGTCGAGCAGCGGCGCGGGCCCGCAGCAGTACACGAGGGTGTTGTCCCGGACGTCGTCGAGCAGTCCCGGTAGGTCGATGAGGCCGTGCTCGTCCTCGGGGTGCACTACCACCCGGTCGCCGAACCGCTCGGCGAGTGCGTCGGCGAACGCCATCGAACTGCGGCTGCGCCCGCCGTAGACCAGGGTCCAGTCGGCGCCGGCGTTCTCCGCTGCGTGCGCCATGGTGAGGATCGGCGTGATCCCGATGCCGCCCGCGACGAACACGTACCGCGGTGACGGTGCGAGCTCGAAATGGTTCCGCGGTCCCCGGACCGTGACGCGGTCGCCCTCGCTCAGCTTGTCGTGCACGAACTGCGAACCGCCGCGCCCCATCGCCTCCCGCAGCACGGCGACGCGCCAGGTCCCGGTGTCGGCCGGGTCGCCGCACAGCGAGTACTGGCGGGTGAGCTCCGGCGTCAGCACGAGATCGATGTGCGCACCCGGTGTCCACGCGGGCAGGTCCGCGCCGGACGGGTCGCGGAACTCCAGGACGACGACGCCGTCGGCGCCGGTGGTCCTGGTGGTCAGCTCCAGCTCGAGCACGGGTTCGGGTGGGGTAGGCATGGCGGTTTCTCCGGGTCAGACGGGAACGGGAGCGGATTCCGGCGCCGCGGGCAGCGGCGTGGCGGGCACCGGCGGATCGGCGGGGTGGTGTCCCTCGGGGTGGGCGAGCAACCACTCCCAGAGGGTGGCGGGTTCTTCCGCGACGTGGCGCGCGCCGCAGTGGCACTCGCCCTCGAGCAGGTCCGAGCCCGGAAGCCAGACGATGCGCATCACGTTGGCGCCGCGGAGCATCCTGGTCGGTTCCACGGCTCAGCCCACCGCCGCTGCCGTGACGGCCTGCGGCGCGTCGACCAGCTTCTTCAGGATCCGGCGTGCGCCGAGGCCACCGGCATCGATGTTGATCGACAGCTCCTGGTAGCCGTCCTTTTCCGTGTCGAGCGCCTTCTGCAGGACGTTCAGCGCCACGACGTCCTGCATCACGACGGTTCGGTTGTTCTCCGCCAGGAACGTCGTGACGGCGTCGTCGCCGACCGCGAAGTCGCGGGCCACGGCCCAGAAGTCGAGGGTGGAATTCTCCGTCGACGGGGTGATCGCGTACACGATCTCGCTGTGGAACGCGTGCGGGTCGGAGCCGTCGTCGCCGGGCAGCGGTGCGCCGATCGGGGCGATGCGGCTGTGCAGCAGGTACAGGCACGGCGGCGTGTACTCGATGTCCTGCCAGCGGGTGATGCGTCCCTCGATGCCGGTGGACTTGGAGTAGAACGGCGGGCACTCGGCGTCGTCCATGTGCCGGGACACGTAGATGACGTTCCGGTCCTCGTCGATCTCCGTGGTGATCGGGGTTTCCGCCACCTCGGGGGTGCCGATGTAGCCGCCGTGCAGGTACGTCTCGTGCGACAGGTCCATCAGGTTGTCGACGAGCAGGCCGTAGTTGCAGTCGATCGGTTCCATGCCGCTGACCACGGTGTAGTCGGGGGAGTCCATCCACGGTGCGCGGGGGATGCGGGTGGGATCGCCCTGCTCGGGGTTTTGTGGGTCGGCGATCCAGACCCACACGAACGAGTCCTGCTCGACCACCTGATACGACTTCAGCCGGGCGGTGCGGGGAACGCGCGCCTGGCCGGGCACGAACACGCAGCCGCCGTCGCTGCCGTAGGTGAATCCGTGGTAGCCGCAGACCACCTTGTCGCCGTCGAGCCGGCTCGGCGCCTCGGACAGCGGGTACCGGCGGTGCACGCACCGGTCGCTCATCGCGACGGCCTCGCCGGCCTCGGTCCGCCAGAACAGGATCGGCTCCTCGCAGATGGTGCGCGAGAACAGCTCGCGTCCGACCTCACGGCCGTACGCTGCGACGTACCACTGGTTACGGGCGATCGTGGACATGAGTGCCTCCGGAATATGCTGGGCTGCTGCGTTATTCGTGACGCCGGACTCGGTGAGGCGTCGGCGTCGTCTCCACCACTGTGCGGCACCGGAGGTGATCCACCACACTCGGTTTCCGAATGTCGGAAGGGTTTCGTCAGGGCTTGTGGACGAGGTAGGCGAACATCGTCACCGACATGTGGAAGTCGCCGCTGCGGGCGGCGGCGTTCAGCTGGTCCAGCAGCTCGGCGCTCTGCGCCTCGGTGATCGCCCCCGCGGCGATCGCGGCGGCCGTCATCATCTGGACGAGTGGGCCGGTCACATCGCCCGGATCCTGGATCAGCGCCTCCGTGCCGATGTCCTCGACGACGAGTCCGGCGGAGGTGAGCTGTCCCGGGAGCAGCCGCCCGGAGTGCGGGTTCGCGGTGTGCGACAGCATCACGTCCATGATCCGTTGCAGGATCTCGGGATCTCCGGGGTGCATGATCGCCGTGCCCCAGTCGCTGTCGACGATGACGCCGCGCCCGCCGGGCCGCAGCACGCGGGCCACTTCCGCCGCCGCGCGGTCCGGCTCGCTCAGGTGCTGGAACACCCGTTCGCACCGTACGACGTCGAGGCGGTCGTCGGGGAACGGCAGCGAGTAGGCGTCGCCGATCACGAACTGCGCGGTCGAGCCCTCCTCCTCGGTCCGCTCCCGGGCGAGGAGGGCCATGCCGGGATTGGGATCGAGTCCGATCGCGCGACCCGACGGGGTGACCGCGGCGGCGAGGGCCCGCGTCTCCGATCCCGTGCCCGATCCGAGGTCGAGGGCGCTCTCGCCCGGCTGCACGTGCAGGGCAGCGAGCGACCACTCGCGCAGTCGCCGGATTCCCGGGCGCGCGGCCTGCAGGTCGAGGACTGCGGCGAGTTGGTCCAGGGCGGCGCGGTCGATCTCGTCCGCCCGGAACGACAGCGGCGCCGTCGGATCGGACATGGATCCACCGTAACGCCGCGGTGACTCCCGACACAGTGCTGCGCGGGCTGTGGGCAAGAACATAAAAGTTGCACTGTCGCGCAAATTTGCAGAGCTCTGCAAGTTCTGTACCGTCGGAGTAGTGATTTCGGAAATCGGACTGCGGGACCGCAAGAAGGCCGCCACGCGTGCAGCCCTCAGCGGCGCCGCCGCACGCCTGGCCCGCGCGCTGGGCATCGAATGCGTCACTGCCGACGCCATCGCGTCCGAGGCGGGGGTCTCGACTCGGACGTTCCACAACTACTTCTCCAGCAAGGAGGAGGCGGTACTCGCGCACTTCGAGCAGTCCGTCCACGACTGGGTGGACCTGCTCCGCGCCCGCCCGGAGGACGAGCCGATCTGGGATTCCCTCGAGCACGTGGTGGTCCAGATCGTCACCGATCCGGCGAAACCGCTCGAAGAGACCGCGGTGATGATGGAACTCGTCGAGACCAGCCCCGCGCTGCTCGCGAAGAAACTCGAAGTGCACCTGCGCGTCACCCGTCTGGTCGGTGAGGTGATCGCCGAACGCACGGGCACGAACATCGACACCGACCTCTACCCCAACCTGCTGCACCTGGCGGTCGGATCGGCGTGCAAGGCGTCGCTCGACCTGTGGATGAGCGGCAAATCCGGCGCGAGCGGACCCGAAGAACTGGTCCGCGACGCCATGCGCCAACTCCGTCAGGGAATCCCGCAGCCGTAGCCGGCTGCCCCGAATCACTCTTCGTTCCACCGACTCAGAAGGAGCCTCTCGTGGCCACCTATCTCTATCGGATCGGCAGATTCGCCTACCGGCGAAAAGGTGCGGTCCTCAGCGTCTGGTTGGTGATCCTGGTCCTCATGGGCGTCGGGGCGGCAACACTGTCCGGGCCCACGAAGGACTCGTTCTCCATCCCGGGCACCCCCGCGCAGCAGGCGCAGGACCTGATGGCCGAACGGTTCCCCGAAGCCGCGGGCAGCGACCCGATGAACGCCGTCAGCGCGCGTTACGTGTTCGCCGCTCCCGAGGGGCAGACCCTCGAGAGCGAGCAGAGTCGGCAGGCGATGGACGCGGTGCTCGCCAAGGTGCGCGGCATCGACCAGGTCCAGGACGCCGCCAAGGTCGATCCCGCCACCGCCTCGGGCGCCGACGCCGCGAAGGCCCTGGTCAACCCCGTCACGGCGAACGAGCAGCTCGTCGAGATGGCGAAGTCGTCCGCGCCCGACAAGGGAATCGGTGAAGAGGCCGCCGTCGCGAACGCGCAGGCGCTGTCCCCGCTCAACGCCGACAAGACCGTCGGCTACGTCGAGGTGCCGTTCAAGGGCAGCATGGGTGACGTCGACCAGGCTCTGCGCGACCAGATCTCGGCCGCTGCCGACGCCGGCCGCAACGCCGGACTGACCGTCGAGATCAGTGGTTCCGCCGCCAACGAAGCCGAACCGCCCGGTGGCGCCACCGAGCTCGTCGGTATCGGCGTGGCCGCTGTCGTGCTCGCACTGACGTTCGGTTCGCTGGTCGCCGCCGGTCTGCCGTTGATCACCGCGATCATCGGCATCATGATCGGCAGCCTCGGAATCACCGTCGCCACCGGCTTCACCGACCTCAGCTCGATGACACCCACGCTGGCCATCATGATCGGCCTGGCCGTCGCCATCGACTACTCGCTGTTCATCGTGTCCCGGTTCCGGCACGAACTCACCCTCACGGACGACCGCTCGGAAGCGGCCGGACGTGCCGTCGGCACCGCCGGTTCCGCCGTGGTGTTCGCCGGTCTCACGGTGATCATCGCCCTGATCGCGCTGCGCGTCGTCGGGATCCCGTTCCTCTCCGACATGGGTGCGGCCGCCGCGTTCACGGTGTTCATCGCCGTCTCGATCGCGTTGACGCTCCTGCCCGCGATCCTCGGGCTGTTCGGGAAGAAGGCGTTCGCAGGCAAGATCCCGTTCCTCAGCAGTCGCGACCTCGAGGACGACGAGGGCAAGCCGAGCCTCGCCCTGCGGTACATCAGCGCCGTGGTCCGCCGTCCCGCGATTCCGCTGATCGCCGGAGTCGTGGTGCTCGGGGCGCTCGCCATCCCCGCGACCGGCCTGAGCCTGGCCCTGCCCAGCGAGGGCACCGGCGACCCCGCCACCAGCTCCCGGCAGGCCTACGACCTCGTGAGCGAAGGCTTCGGCCCCGGCAAGAACGGTCCGCTGCTCGTCGTCGTCGACGCCAAGGACGTCACCACCGGCACGCCGTCGGAGGCATTCGGTGAGGTCGTGAAGACCATCACCGCGCAGGACGACGTGTCCAACGCGCAGGTCGTCGGCGTGAACAAGGCCGGTGACACCGCGCAGATCCTGGTGACGCCGAGCAGCGCCCCCAGCGATCCGGCGACGATGGACCTGGTGAACAACATCCGCGGTGCGGAGGCAGGTCTGCACGCCTCGATCGGCGTCAACTACGGCGTCACCGGGCAGACCGCGCTCGAAGGCGACGTGTCCGAGACGCTGCAGGACGCGCTGATCCCGTACCTCGCGGTGGTCGTGGGCCTGGCCTTCCTCCTGCTGCTGCTCGTGTTCCGGTCGGTGCTCGTGCCGCTGACGGCCACGCTCGGCTTCCTCCTCAGCGTCGCGGCCACGTTCGGTGCCACGGTCGCGGTGTTCCAGGAGGGCTGGGGCGGCATCATCTCCAACCCGCAGCCGATCGTCAGCTTCATGCCGATCTTCCTGATCGGCGTCGTGTTCGGTCTCGCGATGGACTACCAGGTGTTCCTGGTGACCCGGATGCGGGAGGAATACGTCCACGGCGCGACCGCGAAGCAGGCCGTCACCGTCGGCTTCAACCACGGTGCCCGGGTGGTCAGCGCCGCCGCGGTCATCATGATCTCGGTGTTCGCGGCGTTCATCGCCGAGCCGAACTCGTTCATCAAGTCGATCGGCTTCGCCCTGGCGGCGGCCGTGTTCTTCGACGCCTTCGTCGTGCGCATGGTGATCATCCCGTCCGTGATGGCACTGCTCGGCGACAAGGCGTGGTGGCTGCCGAAGTGGCTGGACAAGATCCTGCCCAACGTGGACATCGAGGGCGAGAAGCTGAAGAAGGTCCTGCACGACGCGGACGAGCCGCTGCAGCCCGTCCGGTAGGCGCTTCGCGCCCGTGCGCCTTTCTGGTAGTGCCTGCTACCAGAAAGGCGCACAAGGCCGTAGGCCTTCTGTTGGTAACCTTCGGACACAATGATGACCCGCCAGGATCGCTGCCCATGTTGAATGCCCTGCTCACCACGTACCTCCGCCCGTACAAGCGGGACCTCACGGCGGTCGTCCTGTTCCAGCTGGTCGCGACCGCGGCCGCCCTCTACCTGCCCAGTCTGAACGCCGATCTCATCGACAACGGCGTCACCAAGGGCGACACCGGGTACATCCTGTCCACGGGCGTCATGATGCTGCTCGTCACCGTCGTGCAGATCATCTGCTCGATCGGTTCGGTGTTCTTCGGCGCCCGTGCCGCAATGGGTTTCGGGCGCGACGTGCGCCGCGCCGTGATGCATCAGGTCGGGAGCTTCTCGTCCCGCGAGTTCGGCCGCTTCGGCGCGCCGTCCCTGATCACCCGCAACACCAACGACGTGCAGCAGGTGCAGATGCTCGTCGTGATGAGCTGCACGATCCTGGTGATGGCGCCGATCATGTGCGTCGGCGGTGTCGTGATGTCGATTCGGGAGGACGCCGGGCTCGCCTGGATCCTGGCGGTCACCGTGCCGGTTCTCGCGCTGTCCATGGGGTTCGTGATCTCGCGGATGGTGCCCGCGTTCCGGGAGATGCAGACCCGCATCGACGGGGTCAACCGGGTGCTGCGTGAGCAGATCACCGGTATCCGCGTGGTGCGGGCGTTCGTCCGTGAGCGCTCCGAGGTGGCGCGGTTCGGCGACGCGAACGAGCAGCTCACCCAGACCGCCCTGCGGGTCGGCAGACTGACGGCGGTGATGTTCCCCCTCGTGATGGTCATCGCGAACATCACCAGCGTCGCCGTCATCTGGTTCGGCGGCCACGAGATCAACAGCGGCACCATGCAGGTCGGCTCGCTGACCGCGATGCTCAGCTACATCATGCAGATCCTGATGTCGGTGATGATGGCGTCGTTCATCGCGATGATGGCCCCCCGCGCCACCGTCTGCGCCGAACGCATCGGCGAGGTGCTCGCCACCGATTCCACCGTCGTGCCGCCGGTCGATGCGGTCACCGTGCTGGAGAACCCCGGTGTGGTGGAACTGCGCGACGCCCAGTTCAAGTTCCCCGGCGCCGACGAACCGGTGTTGCGCGACATCAGCTTCCGCGCCGAACCGGGCAAGACCACGGCGATCATCGGCGGCACCGGCTCCGGCAAGACGACGCTGCTGTCGCTGATCCCGCGTCTCATCGACGCCACGTCGGGTTCGGTCACCGTGTCCGACACGGAGGTGCGTCGCATCGACCTCGACGTCCTGCGGTCCGGCATCGGACTCGTTCCGCAGCGGCCGTACCTGTTCTCGGGCACCGTCGCCACCAACCTCCGGTACGGCAAGCCCGATGCCACCGACGACGAACTGTGGCGGGCTCTGGAGATCGCGCAGGCCGCCGATTTCGTCCGCGCGATGCCCGAGGGTCTCGACACCCCGATCGCACAGGGCGGCACGACCGTGTCCGGCGGTCAGCGACAGCGACTCGCCATTGCGCGGGCACTGGTCCGTCGCCCGTCGATCTACCTGTTCGACGACTCCTTCTCCGCCCTCGACCTCACCACCGACGCCCGGCTGCGTGCGGCGCTCAAACCCGAAACTTCGGACGCGTGCGTCATCGTCGTCGCCCAACGCGTCTCGACGATCGTGGAGGCCGAGCAGATCGTGGTCCTCGAGGACGGCGCGGTGGTCGGGATCGGCACGCACGACCAACTGCTCGAGACGTGTCCGTGTTACGTCGAGATCGTCGAATCCCAACGATCGGTCCAGGAAGCACTATGAGCGATCGCGCAACCACCACCACTGCCGAAAGGCCCGCCGGCCCCCGTATTCCGGGACCGGTCGCTCCGGGCGCCCCGGGGTCCAAGCCGAACGACCTGTGGCCGTCCACCAAGCGGCTGCTGAGGCGGCTGCGTCCCCACCGGATCGCCGTCGGCATCGTTCTCCTGGTCGCCGCCGTGTCGGTGGTGCTCACCTCGATCGCGCCGCGCATGCTCGGTCAGGGCACGAACCTGATCTTCGACGGCATCATCGGCGCGCAGTTGCCCGCCGGGATGTCGAAGGATCAGGCCGTCGCCGCACTGCGGGCCGACGGGCAGAACACGTTCGCCGACATGGTGTCCGGCATGGCCGTCGTGCCCGGTGTCGGTATCGACTTCAGTGCGCTCGGCCGGGTGCTGGCGATCGTGGTGGCCCTGTACCTGGGGTCGTCGGTGTTCATGTGGCTGTCGGGTTTCCTGCTGAACAGCATCGTGCAGGGCGTCGTGAAGAACCTGCGCGCCGAGGTCGAACGGAAGATCCACCGACTTCCGCTGCGCTACTTCGACTCCCACTCCCGCGGCGACCTGCTGAGCCGGGTCACCAACGACATCGACAACGTCTCGCAGTCGTTGCAGCAGACGATGAGCCAGCTGATCGTGTCGGCGATGACGGTGATCGGCATCCTCGTGATGATGATCGTCATCTCGCCGCTGCTCGCGTTGATCGCGGTACTGACGGTGCCGCTGTCGATCCTCGTGACAGCGCAGATCGCGAAACGGTCCAAGACCCACTTCGTGTCGCAGTGGAAGTCGACGGGAGCGCTCAACTCTCACGTGGAGGAGGCGTACACGGGCCACGAACTGGTCACCGTGTTCGGCCGCAGCCGTGAGGTGGAGGCGCGGTTCGAGGAGCAGAACGAGGCGCTCTACCAGGCCAGCTACCGGGCCCAGTTCATCTCGGGTCTGATCATGCCCGCGATCATGTTCCTCGGAAACCTCAACTTCGTGGCCATCGCCGTGCTCGGCGGCATGCGGGTGGCGTCCGGCACGATGAGCCTCGGCGATGTGCAGGCGTTCATCCAGTACTCGCGCCAGTTCACCCAGCCCCTCACCCAGATCGGGGCGATGGTCAACCTCATGCAGTCGGGTGTGGCGTCCGCCGAGCGGGTGTTCGCCATCCTCGACGAGGATGAGGAGGAGCCCGACCTCACCGAAGCTCCCACACCGGCGGAGCCGCGTGATGCGGGTCGCGTCCATACGTTCGGCCGGGTGGAGTTCTCGGACGTGTCGTTCAGCTACTCGCCGGAGAAGCCGCTGATCGAGAACCTGTCGCTGGTGGCGGAACCCGGCCAGATGGTCGCCATCGTCGGACCCACCGGCGCCGGCAAGACCACACTCGTCAACCTGATCCTGCGGTTCTACGAACTCGACGGCGGCAGGATCCTCCTCGACGGCGTCGACATCGCCGAGATGTCGCGCGACGACCTGCGGTCCCGCATCGGCATGGTGCTGCAGGACGCGTGGCTGTTCGGCGGCACCATCCGCGACAACATCGCGTACGGACGTCCCGACGCCACCGAGGAGGAGATCCAGGCGGCCGCGCGGATCAGCTACGTCGACCGGTTCGTCCACTCGCTGCCCGACGGCTACGACACCGTGATCGACGAAGAGGGCAGCAACATCAGTGCCGGTGAGAAGCAGTTGATCACCATTGCCCGCGCGTTCATCTCGCAGCCGTCGATCCTGATCCTCGACGAGGCGACCAGTTCCGTCGACACCCGCACCGAGTTGCTGGTGCAGCACGCGACTGCGGTCCTGCGCAGTGATCGCACGAGTTTCGTGATCGCACACCGGTTGTCGACCATCCGCGACGCCGACCTCATCGTCGTCATGGAGGACGGTCGCATCGTCGAGCAGGGCAGCCACGACGACCTGCTCCTCACCCGCGGCGCGTACTACCGCCTCTACAACAGCCAGTTCGTCGGCGCCGATGTCTGACGACCTGTGAGTACTTGTTAACCGCCCGCGGTTAACAAGTACTCACAGGCAGGCGGCGGCACCCCCGGCTTCGAAGGTGGCGGTGTCGCAGTAGGCGGCGCGGGGATAGTACGGACCCATCGTGGTGGCGGGGTCGGTGTGATTGTTCTGCGACGCCTGCACCGACTGCGGGTAGAAGGCGTCGGACGGCAGCATGTACCGCAGGAACAGCACCTTCTTCGCGACGTCGGTGGAGCCCCAGGGGAGGACGGTGACGGTCGGGTCGGACGCGGCGCGGGCGGGGACGTCCTGCGGTGCGGCGACGACGTACGTGTAGTTGCCTGCGCCGTCGGTGCGTGTCTGGAAGTCGGCGGCACACGCGACGACTGGGTACGGCGTCACCTGATCGTTCTGGCACATCGACCAGTACCGCACCTGCCGGCCGGGTGCCGTGACGGGTTGGCCGGCACGGGTGTCGGGGAACGTCGGCGCCCGGCCCTGCACGACGACGATGCGTCCGGGCTGGTACGTCAGCCCCGCCCCGACATATTTGTTGTCGCCGTTGGGAAACAGGCCCGACGTGCTCGCGGGGTTCACGAACGTCGCCTCGGGCACGTTGCCGGGGAATGCGCCGGACGCCGCGCCGGCGATGATCTGGTCGAATGCGGCCTCCGCGGCCTGTCCGAGTGGGCCGTTGTCGTAGGCGGAGGGATCGAATTCGGATCCGCAGGTCGGCACCGGCGACGTCCGGCCCCCGAACGTCAGTGTCACGTCGGGTAGTGGAACGCCGCCGGTCGGAGATGCCGGGTCGTCGGGCACGTACACCCGGATGATGAGGAAACCGACGGGTACCGACTGCGCGTCGGCCCCGGCGGGCAGGGCCTGAATCTGGTTGCGGGAGTGGTCGGCCGGGCCGGTCACGACCGTCGCGTGCCAGCGCTTCTGCGTGGCGGGCAGGGCGTCGGCGGCGGCGTCGGCGAACGGGTTTCCGCTGCCGGGGTCGGGTCCGATCTGGTTGTCGCGCAACGTGTCGACGGTGTCGAAGTTCGTCCCGTACGTGTTGAGCGAGAAGTAGCGGGCAGCCGGGTAGGTGCCGCTGAGTTCGATGGTGTCACCCGGCCCCAACGCGTAGGGCAGCACCCAGTACGTCGCGTTGGCGTCGGGGAAGGCGACGTCGAGCACGGTCGAGTCGGACATGAACTGCCACGCGCACTGCGCGGTCGGTGGGGGCGCCGCGGACGCGAGGGAGGTGCCACCGGACCACAGCAGCAGAACCAGCACGGCGGCAACGACTTTCCCGGTCATAGCTGTCAGAACACCTCCCCGAACGCGGTCAGCTTGTCGATGCCCTCCCGGTCGATCTCTCCGGGCGTGTACCGGTTGATCAGCTGGATGTAGGCGAGGTACCGGGCCATCGCGTCGGCACCCTGCTGTGCGAACGCCGGGGGTAGCGGCGCGGCGAGCTGAGTCGGCAGGTACTGGGTCATCAGCTGGGCGGCCATGGCCGGACCGCGCGGGTCGTGATCGAAGGTGTTGTCGAGTTCCGCCCGGCCGCGTTCGGTGGCGTAGTCGTAGAACTCGTACTGGAACGAGGCCGGGTCGACGTAGGCGGTGGGTCCCAACCACTTCGAATACACCGCGACCTTCGCCTCGGGGGTGCGCAGCACGTAGATGTGGGTGGGGGAGTTGTTCCAGTTGACCCCCTGCGGTGCGTGCTCGTTGGTGGCGAGGACGACGTGGTCGCGACCGGCCGCGGCGTTGCTCCGCAGCAACGGCAGAAGGTCGACGCGTTCGGCATAGGTGGCGAACAGGTCCCCGGACATCCAGTTCCGGTCGCCGTGACCGAGCGTCGCGAGCAGCGGCACCACGTCGACGCTCGACGTGAGCTGACCGCGCGGGGTGTCGGTGTCGCCGGTGAATCGCCCGGTCGGGTCGGCGACGATCAGCGGGATGTGGAACGCCTCGTCGTAGGCGGTGGACAGTTTGCCTGCGACGAAGCCGTGCGCCCCGGCGTATTCGCCGTGATCGGACGTCATGACGAAGACGGTGTTCGCCGCGACGTCTTCCGGCAGCGAGTTGATCACCGTGCCGATGTGGTGATCGACCATCGACAGCACGTTGGTGTAACTGTCCAGGGCCCGCTCCCAGTACGTGTACGGGGCGAACGCGATGTGTCGGTCGGGATCGGTGCCCTGACCGTAGGGCTGGAGGTAGTAGTTCGACAGATTCTGGATGTCGTCGGTGACGCCGCCCCACACCAGGGCCTGGAACTCCCGCGCGAACACCTGGGTGCTCGGTTTGGACTGCAGTGCCTTCTCGGGTTCCCAGTTGGGCGGCACGGACGGATAACCCAGCCGCGGAGGGTCGCTCTCGGCGGTGGTCACCGACCAGGCCCGGGCGGGGCTCAGCGGGGGAACGTTGTTGGCGTACAGCGACTGATACCGTTCCGCTTCCGTTCCCGCCCAGAAGAACTGCTGGTCGTGGGGATTGACGAAGCTCGCGGTGAGGCAGAACGGGCCGTCCCCGGGCTTCCGCGTCGACAACCACGCCGCGGCCTGGTCGGCGATGTGCCCGTCGAATTCGAATCCCTCACCGTTCATTCCGATGATGTCGGGCATCGTCAGTCCGTCGAACCCGTACTCCTCGAGGTAGCCGGGGGCGAGCCCGGAGTCCTCGTCGGGGGACGGCGACAGATGCCACTTCCCGACGTACGGCGTGACGTAGCCCGCCTGCCGCAGCAGTTTGCCGTACGTCGGAAAGTCCCTCCCCATCGCGGGCGACGGGACGGGGGAGGCCCGATTGCCGGTCCGCGTCTGCAGCATCCAGTTCTGCAGCGGATAGAGGCCGGTGACGAAACACGCACGGCCGGGGCTGCATGCCACCCCGGCCGTGTAGTGCTGCGTGAACTTCACCCCGGGCGCCCACAGCGTGTAGAGGTTGGGCATGAACCGCTGCAGGAACTGGTCGGCAGTGGTGATTTCCGCCGGAAAGACCTGGGGAAACCGCATCTCGTCGACGACGATGAACACGATGTTGGGCTGCACGTAATTGCTGGGCTGACGATGCAGCGGCTTCTCCGACGCGTCCGCCCGGCGGTCGAAGAGGCCCGACATCACGGTTACCCCGCCGGCGACCGCCGCACCCGAGAGAAACGTTCTCCTGTCGATCCGATGGCCGGCCTTCTCGTCGCTCATGGCGGTTCCTCCGGTCGAAGGGCTGGGATCGTCTCCCTGTCTGTACCCACTTTCGAACGAAGTAGTGATGTGTCGCCGGAAATGTCGCCCGTGATTGGATACACCCGTGAATGCCGTAGTCCCGACCCCGCCCGATCCGTTCTTCACCGTCGGCACCCGACTCGACGGGCAGCTGGGCCGCACCGGAACCATTCACACCCCGCACGGCGACATCGCGACGCCGTCGTTCGTGGCCGTCGGCACCAAGGCCACCGTCAAGGCGGTGCTGCCGGAGAGCATGAAGGAGCTGGGCGCGCAGTCGCTGCTCGCCAACGCGTACCACCTGTACCTGCAGCCCGGGCCGGACATCGTCGACGAGGCCGGCGGTCTGGGCAAGTTCATGAACTGGGACGGCCCGACGTTCACCGACAGCGGCGGATTCCAGGTCATGTCGCTGGGCGTCGGGTTCAAGAAGGTCCTCGCGATGGAAGCCGTCGGGGTGCGCTCCGACGACGTCATCGCGAAGGGCAAGGAACGCCTCGCGACCGTCGACGACGACGGCGTCACGTTCAAATCGCACCTGGACGGGTCGCGGCACCGGTTCACCCCCGAGGTGTCGATGCAGATCCAGCACCAGCTCGGCGCCGACATCATGTTCGCGTTCGACGAGCTCACCACACTGCTGAACACCCGTGGATACCAGGAGCGGTCGGTGGAGCGGACGCAGGCGTGGGCGGTGCGCTGCATCGCCGAGCACGAGAAGCTCACCGCCGAGCGTTCCCATCGCCCGTACCAGGCGCTGTTCGGGGTCGTGCAGGGCGCGCAGTACGAGGACCTGCGGAGGCAGGCGTGCCGGGGGCTCGAGTCGATCACGGGGGAGAGCGGCCGCGGTTTCGACGGGTACGGCATCGGCGGGGCGCTCGAGAAGCAGAACCTGGGCACCATCGTCCGCTGGTGCAACGAGGAGCTTCCCGAGCACAAGCCGCGGCACATGCTCGGCATCAGCGAGCCGGACGACTTCTTCGTGGCCATCGAGAACGGCGCCGACACGTTCGACTGCGTGAATCCGTCGCGGGTCGCGCGCAACGCCGCGATATACCACCCGGACGGCCGGTTCAACATCAACACCAGCCGCTTCCGTCGTGACTTCACGCCCATCGACGAGAACTGCGATTGCTACACCTGCGCGAATTACACCAGCGCCTACATTCACCATTTGTTCAAGGCGAAGGAAATGCTGGCGTCCACGCTGTGCACCATCCACAACGAACGCTTCACCGTCCGGTTGGTCGATCAGATCCGCGCCAGCATCGAAGGCGGCTACTTCGACGAGTTCAAGGCCGACACCCTGGGTCGCTTCTACCGCACGTGAGTGGGAAAGCGTCCTCGGGCACACTTTCCCACTCACGTGGGGGTCAAAGCTGGTAGGTGGGTTCGCGCTTCTTCACGTAGGCGATGACGCGGTACGTGATCGGCATGACCAGTACCTCGACGAGGGTCTTCCACAGGAAACCGACGATCACGTAGTTGACGAAATCGCTCCACGTGCTGATGCCGATCGCGCCTGCGGCGATGGAGCAGAAGATCAGGGTGTCGGCGAACTCACCGACGATGGTGGAACCGATGAGCCGCGCCCACAGGTGCTTCTCCTTGGTGCGCTCCTTGATCAGGACCAGCGTCACCGAGTTCAGCATCTGCCCGACGAGGTAACCGGCCAGCCCGGCGAGCAGCAGACGCGGGTAGACGCCGACGACGGACCGCAGCGCTTCCTGGTTCTCGTAGAAGTCGGCGGACGGCAGCTCGATGAGGAGCCAGAAGCAGAACGCGGCCAGGATCAGGGCGCCGAAGCCCAGGTAGATCGCGCGACGGGTCGACTTGAACCCGTACACCTCGCTGAGGACGTCGCCGAGAATGTAGGCCAGCGGGAACAGGAAGAAGCCGCCGTCGGTGATGACGGGCAGGATCTGCAGCGGTCCGATGGTCAGCGACGAATCGGCGAAGAATGCGACGCCCTTCGTCGCGCAGATATTCGAGATCAGCAGCGTCGCGGTGAAGAGGGCGACGAACGTGGGGTAGTACCCCCGGCTGACGTGCGCGAACGTCGCGTGGTCGTCTGGTTTGGTCTGCTGATCTGAGGCTGTCACGCCGCAATCCAAGCACTTGAACGGGGAAGGGCGCGAATCAGGAACGGGTGAACGTACCTTTTGTCCGATCTGACGCGACGAAAGGTACGTTCACCCGCACGGTAGGGAGTGGTTCGGACTAGCCCTGGACGACGCGCGTGCCGCCGGCCAGTTCGTCGTGCTTGCCCTGCTTGGTGGGGCTGCCGTTGATGGTCACCCCGATGACGATCGCGGCGACGACGCCGAGCAGTCCGAACAGGAACCCGAGGAGCGGGAACCCGCCGAGCGCGGACAGGACGTAGAAACCGTTCCTGGTCAGCGACTGCTGCTGGGTGGGGAGTCCGCCGTTCGGGCCCTCGACGCGCAGGCCCAGAATCTGCTTGCCCAGGGTCTGCCCCCTCGTCGTTTCGAGGAAGACGAAATAGCCGACGGCGGCGGCCGCGGTGAGGATCGCGCCGAGGACGCTGCCCAGGAAGTTGCCCAGCACCAGCGCGAGGACGGTGCTGACCACGGCCATCGGGATGCCGACGATCAGGCCGTCGATCACTCGTGCGCCGAGGCGGGGAAGAAGTTCACCGGGGCGGGACGGGTCGAACCCGAAGTCCGGCTGCGCGAACGGCTGGGTGCCGAACTGCTGCGCCGAATCGAACTGCGGCGGTGCGCCGAACTGCTGTCCGTGCTGCTGCCCCGCCCCGTTGTAGTGCGGTTGCCCGTACTGCTGCCCGCCGAACGGTTGTTGTCCCTGGCCTGGATCGAATCCACCGGTAGTCATGTGTTCCCCCTCGAATCTCGAGTCCTGAATGTCTCGGATGACGCCTGAGCACCTTACGCAAGGGGTGGGAGTGACTCGAGTGACGGGAGTAGCAAAACGGGTGAGCGTACTTCCGTCTCGTTGGACAGGAAGCACGCTCACCCGTGGGGAGCGGTCGGTCAGGCCGCGACGTAACGGCCGGTGAGCACGCGGTACGCGTAGGTCGACGCGATGATCGTGATCGGGATCGAGACGAGAAGTCCGACTCCGCAGAGGATTGCACCGACGATGTTGATGCCGACGAGGGCCAGGGCCAGCAGCAGCACCGGGCCGACGTTCTGCGAGATGACGCGGAAGCTCGACTTGATGCCGGTGATGGCGTCCTCGTTCTGATCGATGACGAACTGCAGCGTCCACCAGGTCAGGAAGATCACGATGAGACCCGGGATGATGAGCAGGACGAAACCGATGGTGGCGGCCACACCGATGATCACGCTGGCGATGATGATCGCCCCGACATTGGTGAACTGGAAGAACGAACCGAACGCCGGCTTGTTCCCGTCCACTTCGTGCAGGGCGCCCCGCACCAGAGCCGCATTGATCAGGTAGCCGACGATGGTCGTGACGATCGTGCCGATGATGCGCCACACCGAGAACGCCGCGCTCATGTCGGACGACGTGCTGAAGCCGCCGAAGACGAGGTTCAGCACGACCTGGATGATGGCGGCGATCAGCAGGATGCCGATCCAGATGAGCGCGTTGTCCTTGAACTTGTTCCAGCCGTAGCCGATCGCGTCGCCCACGGAGAACTGCCCCGGCGTCTGCCCAGGCGTGCCGTAATCCGACATCGGCGGGGGCGGCGGATATCCACCGGGCGGCGGTCCCTGGTGCGGCGGCGGGTAATTGCCCTGCGGCGGCGGGTAATTTCCGCCGGGCGGCGGCGGTGGGTAATTACCGGGCGGTGGATAGTTTCCGCCGGGCGGCGGCGGGTAGTTTCCGCCGGGCGGCGGTGGCGGATATCCGCCGGGCGGCGGTCCCTGCGGCGGCGGAGGGTAATTCCCCGGGGGCGGCGGATAACCACCGGGCGGCGGTGGAGGATTGCCCTGTGGGGGGTATCCGCCCTGGTCACCACCTTCAGGTTTGTCGTTAGGGTCGTATCCACCAGTCGTCATGTGATCCCCTCAGCAAGAGTTGAATGCTCGCGCGTGACAGTGCGAATAAACACTACGTGGACAATCCTTTACTCGCCTCCCTTTGGTCTGCTTCTTCTCCTGCGGTTTTGATGCTTTACGCTGGTTATCGTGACTAATTCTGGGGGATCGGACGATTCGAATCCGTACAACGGGCAAACACCACCCACTTACGGTGAGGTTCCCGGCTTGCCGCGTGACGGATACGGGGTGGACGAATCCGGTTATCCCACGTATTCGGCGCCCACCGAGAAGTACCCCGACTATCAGCAGCCGGGCGCGTACGGGACGTCGCCGAATCCGTATGCCGCGCCGAATCGGAATCAGTACGGCGGCGACCAGTACGGGGCTCCGAACCAGCAGTACGGGACGCCCAACCCGTATGCCGCACCGAATCAGTACAGCGCCCCCAACCAGTACGGCGGCGCACCCAATCAGTACGGGCCGCCGGGCCAGTACGGCGGTCCCGCCCCGCAGTACGGCGCACCGAACCCGTACGGCGCGCCCTACCCGCAGTCGCTGGGGACGAACGGTCTCGCGATCGCGTCGCTGATCACGTCGATCGTCGGTGGATGCTTCTACGGGGTCGGCTCCGTCGTCGGCATCATCCTCGGCATCATCGCGCTGGGCCAGATCAAGCAGTCCGGGCAGGAGGGCCGTGGGCTCGCGATCGCCGGAATCGCCATCGGCGGCGCCTACGTCGTCGGCTGGATCCTGTTCTTCGTGATCATGGTGATTGCGGCGGCGTCGGGAGCCTGACCACCCACGGTTCGCGGTGCAGGCGGGCCGGGTCGAACCGGTCGAGGAGTATCCCGAGATCCACGACCTCGCCCGGTTCCGCGAGCCCGAGCGACGTCGCCAGCACTCCGAGGACGTCGCTCGGGGTGCGTCCCAACGCTTTCTGGTCGGTGAGCGTGACGGCGCCGTCACGTTTCGCGAGCCGTTTGCCGTCCTCGTTGAGTGCGAGGGCCACGTGCGCGTAGGTGGGGGCGGTCAACCCGAGCAGCCCGGCGAGGTATGCCTGACGGGGCGCGGACGAGAGCAGGTCGTCGCCGCGTACCACCTGATCGATTCCCTGGGCGGCGTCGTCGACGACCACCGCGAGGTTGTAGGCGGGTGTGCCGTCGCCGCGACGCAGCACGAGGTCGTCCACCATGCCGGAATAGCTGCCGTGCAGGACGTCGTCGATGGTGAACGAGGTGACGCCGGCGCGCAGGCGCAGCGCGGGTGGTCGTCCGCCGGCGAGCCGGTCTGCGCGTTCGTCCGGTGTCAGGTTGCGGCACGTCCCCGGGTAGGCACCCTGCGGTGCGTGCGGCGCCGACGCCGCTTTCTGGATTTCTCTTCTCGTGCAGAAACACTCGTACGCGAGACCGGCGGCATGGAGTTCGGCGATGGCCGCGTCGTACCGCGACAGTCGGTGTGATTGCGAGACGACGTCGCCGTCCCAATCGAGGCCGAGTTCCGCGAGGTCGGCCAGTTGCCGGTCCCGGGCGCCCTCGCGGACGCGGTCGAGGTCTTCGACGCGCATGAGGAACCGTCGGCCGGTGGACCGGGCGAACAACCACGCCAGCACGGCCGTCCGCAGGTTGCCGAGGTGCAGGTCGCCGGACGGGCTGGGCGCGAACCGACCCGCGCCCGCCGCCCGATGTGACGGCGGTTCACTCTGACGAGACGGATGTGACATCGGCCGAGGGTCAGCTGGCCAGTTCGATCGACGACGACGGTACGACGTCGGCGCCCTGCAGAATCATGCCGATCTGAATGTCGAGGGCGTGCTCGAGGTACTCGGGCGGGTACAGCGCCGGACTGCCGATCGCATCGAGGGCGAGACCGTCGACGGTGGCGAGGAGAAGCGCCGCACGGGTTTCCGCCTCCGGGGTGCCGATCCCGATGAGCACGGCGGACAGTCCCGTTCGGATGGTGAACAGGGTCTTTCGCCGGATCTCGGCGAGCGACGGGGAGGTGGCGGCCCGGACGGCGAATGCCGCCATGACGTGCGCCTCCCGCGACCGCGCCTCGTCGAGCGGGAGCAACTGGGACATCGCGGCGAACAGGGCCCGGGCGGGATCCCCGCCGCGGTCGACCTCCGACAGTCGGGTGAGTAGTTTGTCGACGAGGGTTCGCAGGGCGAACGCGAACATCTCGTCCTTCGTGGAGAAGTGGTGCTGGACGGCTCCGATGGACACACCCGCCCTCTTGGCGACCTCGCGCACGCTGGCGCCCTCGAGACCCGACTCGGCCGCGACGTCGAACAGGGCTGCGGCCAGGCGTTCGGGGCTGGTGGACGAGTATCGGCGTTCGCGCATGCCTCGAACATTACTGACGTATTGAATTAATGCCTGCGTCAGGTGCGCGTGTTGCCGCGAGTGGCGGGTGTGACTTCGGCTATCGGCGGACGTACGTCAGGAAGATCATCCCGCTCTCGAACGCGCGGGACGCGGCCAGCCGGAACCGCTGCGGGCCGAATTCGCCGTCGAACAGGGGAATGCCGGTGCCGATCGCGACGGGGTTGAGCTTGATCCGGAGCTCGTCGATCTCGGGCTCCACGGCGGCGGCGAGCTTCCCGCCGCCGCACAGCCAGATGTCCTTGCCGTCCTCTCGCTTGAGTTCGCGCACCTTCTCGATCGGATCGCCCGCGACGATCTCGACGTCCGGGTCGGGCGACTCGGTGATCGTGGTCGAGAAGACGTACTGCCGCAGATGCGCGTACGGGCTGGTCACGCCGAGGTCGAGGCCGGGCTGGTAACTGGCGCGGCCCATGAGCAGCGTGTCGAAATGGTTGTTGGGGGCGTCGATTCCCAGCGGTGCCCGCATGTGAGTGGGGACCGTCTCGGGATACTCGGCGATCATCACGGGCATGTGATCGCCGTCGATCTCGAAGATGGTGCCGGTGGGGTCCGAGCCGTCGGCGCCGGCGATGAATCCGTCGATGGTGGCGGCGGCGTAGTAGACGAGCTTTCGCATGTGAGTCCTCCCGTAGTCGGTAACCACTCTATTTGTAGTACTATGCCCGCAGTGGTTGCAAGTCTTTTGTCGAGGAGTGTCGATGGCGCAGAATCCGGAACGACGTGCGGCTCTCGTGAACGCGGCGATCGAAGTGCTTGCGCGAGAGGGTGCGCGCGGTCTCACCTTCCGCGCCGTCGACGTCGAGGCGAGCGTCCCCAAGGGGACGGCCACCAATTACTTCGCCAGCCGCGACGACCTGTTCGACCAGGTCGGCAAGCGGATTCACGAACGCATGGGCCCCGACCCCTCGGTGGTCGAGGAAAGCGGTCGCAAGCCGCAGAATCTCGAGCTCGCGATCGAGTACATGCAGGGGTTGTTCGGCAGGATCACCCGCGATCGGACGGGCTATCTCGCGTTGCAGGAATTGCGACTCGAAGCGGTCCGGCGGCCCGAGTTGCGGACCACGCTGACGCGCACGATCTCCGAGAACCTGGAGCGCGACATCGGGTTTCACCTCGACTCGGGACTGCCCGGTGATCGCAGCACTGTGCTGATGCTGTACCTCGCGATGAATGCGCTCATCGTCGAGCACCTGACGCTGCCCGGCGTGCTCGACGGGGTCGACACGGAGCGGCTCGTCGCCGATCTCGTGACGCGTGCCGTCGCTACGCCGGACGCCTGAGCGCGTAGTCGTCCACGTACTCCTGGCCCGACAGTGTCATGAGGGCGTGCATCAGCTCGTCTGTCGCGGCCCGGACGACGTGCCGGTTGTCGCGTAGTTCGGCGAATCGGGAGAAGTCGAGTGGTTCGCCGACGGTCACTGATACCGTGCCGAATCGCCACATCCTCGATCCGACGGGGTTGACCTGTCGTGTGCCGTGCATGGCGACGGGCACGACCGGGGCGCCCGTCGCGAGCGCGACCCGGGCGATTCCGGTCTTGCCCTTGTGGAGTCGACCGTCGGGCGACCGGGTGCCCTCGGGGTAGATTCCCCAGACCTTGCCGTCGTCCAGGATCTTCTCCGCGGTGTTCAGTGCGGATTCCGCCGCGGAGGCCCCGGATCGGTCGATCGGCACCTGGCCGGCCGCGGTGAAGAACCAGCGTTTCGCGCGACCCTTCGCGCCGCCCTCGGTGAAGTACTCGCTCTTGGCCACGAACGTGATGCGCCTGCGCACCATCAGGACGAGGAAGAACGAGTCGACGACGGTGAGGTGATTGCTCGCCAGGATCACCGGGCCCGACACCGGGATGTGGTGCGCGCCGTCGATCGTGGGCCGCCCGACGATCCGCAGCACCGGTCCGATCAGCACGTACTTGAAGATCCAGTACCACACGGTGAACTCCTGACTCGGGGGCCAAAGTGAGTAGACATTGTCTACCCCCCTGTCATGATAGACACTGTCTACATGAGTGGAGAAGTGCAACCCCTGCGCGCGCGGCTGATCGACTGCGGGCGCGAATTGCTGGACGACGGCGGCATCGACGCCGTCGGGCTACGCGCCGTCGCCCGGCACGCGGGTGTCTCACACGGCGCGCCGCGGCGGTACTTTCCCACCCACAAGGCGCTGCTCGCCGCGATCGCCGCGTCAGGATTCGCCGAGCTGTCCGAACGGCTCCGGTCGGCGATCGTGTCCGAGGCGGACCCCCTCGCACGCGTGCGGCGGACGGCACGGCAGTACCTCTCCTTCGCCGACACCCACCGCACCCTGTTCGAATTGATGTTCCGGCACGACCTGCTCGAGGGTTCGGGAGAGGACCTGCGGCACCACTCGAAACCCCTGTTCGAGACGGTCGTCGCACTCGTCGCGGACGCAGGCGCCGAGACCCCGCACGTGGTCGCGTTGAACCTGTGGACCCAGCTGCACGGGGTGGCGACCCTCCGCGCCACCCGCAGCATCGAGGTGATCGTCGGCGACTTCGACGTGGAGGCGTTCGTCGCGCAGCTGATCGACCTCCATCTCAGGGCGTAGGCAGGACGGCGCGCGGCAGGTCGGCCCGCAGTTCCACATCGGTGACGAAGTCCCCGTCGTCCGGCTGGTAGCGACGCTGCGGATCGAAGTCCTCCACCCGGAAGCTGTCCAGCGTGGGGGAGTGCGTCGTGACGGCGAGGGTTCCGCCGTCGAGATCGAACTGCAGGAGTCGCTGGAACCCGGTCTCGCGGCGGCTGTCGACCGTGAAGTACTGGTAGTCGGCGAGCAACTCCACGACCTTCCGGTCCGTGTCGCCCACCTTCCGGTCGGTGACCGTCGTCTGCCCGTCGACGTGTCCCGCGAGGACCAGGAAGACCGTCTCGAAGGGAACGACGAGCCGGTTCCAGATCTGCTGTCCCGCACTGCTACCGATGTCGCCGAACCCGCTCATCCGCAGCGAGCCGTCCTCGTCCAGGTAGTAGTGGCTGCCGATCACCACGTTGCGGTCCGGGTGGTCGGCGAGCACGTCCTCGGCCCACTGCAGCACGTGTTCGGGTGGGTTGTAGCCGATGTAGAGCATCAGGAATTTCGCGCCGGCGATGTCGAGCAGGTCGTAGTGCGCCGAATTGTCCGTGTCCGTGACGGATTCGCCCCAGTACGGCTGGTCACGGTACCGCCACGGCCCGAAGAACTCGTTGTAGAGGGCGTGGTTCTTCTCGTGCTCGCCGGGAATGAGTCGTCCGCCGACGTTCCACAGGTTGTCGTGGTTGCCGGGCAGGACACCGTAGGGAATGCCGGCCTCTTCGAGCGTCGCCATCGCCTTGTCCGCCACCTCGAACTCGGGCCGGGCGCGGGACTCGGGTGCTCCCGGACGAATCCAACTCTGGACGAGGTCGCCGGTGTGCATGGAATAGGCGATCTTGCGTTCGGCGGCATTCTCGGCGGTCCAGCGGGTCATGTCGAAGTACACCTCCGGCCGGTCCCGGGACACGTACTGGGTGTCGCTGATGTGCTGCAGCGCGAAGTCGTACGCGTTCGGGTCGGCGAACTGCTGATCGGCTGTCGCGTTGGCCTCGCGGAAACTCCGATCCCGTCGAGGGCCGTCGATGACGAGGATCTGAGCGGAGTCCTCGCCCTCGATCCGGGTGGTCAGGGTGACCGGACCGCCCGGTTCGGACGGCTGCGCCGTCGCGACCGGCTCACCCCAGCTCTGCCCCTCCTCGTCCCACACGTGCATTGCGAGGTCGTCGAGATTCACGGAACGCCCGTGCCAGGTCACGTCCGTGCCGGCGGACTCCGGGCCGAACCGGACCTCGTACCGCATGTACGGGTACTCGTCGAAGCGGTGGCTGGTGGCCGACCTACCGTCCGACTCCTCACCCGGAACCCGCTGTGAGGGAGCGGCGTCGCCGGTGGTCCCGGCGAACATGACCGCGGATGCGAGGGGCGCCGAGGTGACGAGGCCACGCGCCGGCAGACCGGACGCGCCCCGGGGTTCGGGATCGGCCGCCGCGACCACGTCACCGCCGAGCAGCGCCGCGGCGAGTGACACCGCCGTCAGCGCGGCGATCCTGCCCGGCACGCTCATGACCTGAGGTTACAAGCGCGACCGGGCAGGCGCTCGGGTCAGGCCTTGCGGCCGAGGAAGGCCAGGACCCTGGTCTGCTCGTCGGCGTCCGCCGGGACGTCCACGGCGGGGCCGCACACTCCGGCCGTGCGGATGCTTTCGCCCATCTGCTCGGCCACGCCGCCCACCCAGGTCAGGTCGCCTGCGGGGATGGTCTCGTCGAGGCCGGTGGCCCGGGCCAGGTCCCAGCCGTGGACCACCAGGTCGAAGCAGTAGAAGCTGTCGATGGTCTTGCCGAGGTCGGTGCGGCCGAAGTGCCCGTCGTACTCGCGGCTCACGAGAGCCGGGTCGTTCAGGATCTCCTGCATGCCATCGCGCGTGGCCGCCCACGCGGCCACCGGGTCGTCGTCGACGGACGGCGGCTCCGGCAGTTCCAGATCGACGACGGTGACGATGTAGCGCTGCGTGTCGATCACGTGCCGCACGACGTCGCGGGCCGTCCAGCCGTCACACGGGGACGCGTCGTCCCAGCGTGCGGCGGGTACGGATTCGACGCGCTTCGTGAACTTCGCGGCGAGGTCGCGGTAGTGGGCTGCGGGGGTTTCGGTTGTCGAGGTCATGCTGCCGATTCTTCTCCCGTCCCGCGTCCGAGGGCTTGAACATTTCCGACATCGACGACAGATTCCGTTCCGTGCCAGTCGGGGGCCTCACTGGTGAGGAGGTCGGACGGGGTGAGCGAGGAGATCCGCCGGCATTCCCGCGACAGGTGCGCTTGGTCGCTGTAGCCGGCGGTGGCGGCGAGTTCGGCGAGTCCGGTCCGCGTCCCCGATTGCGCCAGCGCCATGAACCGTTGCAGCCGCAGGATTCCGCGGAGGGTCGCGGGCCCGTATCCGAACGCGTCGTTGCATCGCCGCTGCAGTTGCCGCTCGGTGACCGAGGCGGCGTCGGCGAGCGCGCCCACGTTCCACGAATGGCGGGCGAGCGCCTTCCGGACGGTGCCGATCAGAGGGTCGGCTTCCGGTCCGCGGGTTCGCCACGCGCGCACGGCGTTCTCGAACAGGGCGATGCGTTCCGCGTAGCCGGGAGCGTTGTCGAGCCGGTCGGTCAGTTTCCGTTCCCACGTGGACCCGAGCACGTCCCCGAGACCGACCCGGATGTTGCGGACCTCGGCCGCCGACGTCCGCAGCAGATGCGAGGCGGCACCGGGACGGAAACGGACGCCGACGGATTCGGTGCCCGGCGGCAGCGCGAAAGACCAGGCCCTGGTTTCGGGACCGCACACGCGGATTCCCACACCCGGGATCCACAGGATGTCCATGCACGCGTCCGGCACCAGCAGATGCTCGCCCTGTGTCCGCGCGGACCACCCGCACACCAGGGTGCCGGTGAGGTCGGGCGACGGTGCGGTCGGCGTGTACCAGCCCATGCCCAGGAGCCTAATCACGGATACCGACACGTGCGGGCCGGTCACATCGCCCGAAGTGCCCGCACCGGCACGCAACTCGAGGTGAACTGTATGCACGGGTCCGCAGAGGTTCCCCGGAGGCCCGCCACTTCGCCGTCACAGAGAACGAGGACTCCATGAGACGAACATGGGCGCTGGCAGCGATCGCCGCCGTCAGCCTGACCTTCTCGAGTTGCGCCTACGACAGCACCGATTCCGGCGACACGGGCGGCAACGCCCCGGTGTCTCCGACGCCGACGTCCCCGCCCGCCGCGCCCGGCACACCCGTCCTGAAGATGGGACCGACGACGCTCGGCGAGGTGATGGTCGACGACGGTGGTATGACGGTCTACGTGTACGACAACGACGAGGTCGGCTCCGGCGCCAGTTCGTGCCGGGACACGTGCCTGCAGTCGTGGCCGCCGGTCACCACCGTCACCGAGAACCCGACCGTGCAGGGGTTGCAGGAAGTCGTCATCGACACCATCCCGGCGGCGGACGGCACCCATCAGCTGACCGTGAACGGCCGCCCCGTGTACCGCTACAAGGACGACAACGAACCCGGGGACGCATTCGGTCAGGCGGTCGGCAGCGTGTGGTGGACCCTCGACTCCGCAGGCAACCCGGTCACGACAACTGCGGGCGGCGAGTAGCGCGGTCGATCCTCAGGTGGACGGTGACGGTCAGCGCTGCCGACAGGACGGCAGCGAACCACAGGGCGTCCAGCCCGATCCAGTGGTGCGCGAGGGCGCCCGTCACCGCGCCCACCACCAGGCCGGCCCACAGTGCGAAATGTCGTAGCCACGCCCACCGCGGCCCACCGAACAGTGCCCCGGCCAGTCGATGTCCCATCTTCACGAGCGCGCCCGTCATGTAGGTGAGACCGATGGTCACCTCGCCGTCGCGCTGGAAGAAGGAGTTCTCGGCGCCCATCGCGAGCAGCATCGCGCCGACGGCTACCGTGCTCGCCCCGACGGTCGCGGCCACCGCGCCCGCGATGAGCAGTCCCGACACGACCGCGAGCACCGTCGTCCGGACGGGCAGGCGCCGTCGCTCGGACAGGTGCACGACCACGGCACCCAGGGCGCAGCCGAGGACGAACATGCCGATCACCGCGGCAGCAGTCGCCGCGTGCGCCCACTCGGCGTCCGCGAACCCGACACTGAACCGGGTGAGATTGCCGCTCATGAACGCGACGAAGAACCCGCCGAGCGTGATGAATCCCAGCGCGTCGACGTAACCGGCCAGCGTGGACAGCACCACCGCCAGCGCAAGCGTCCGTTTGCTGTCGTCGATCGGCACACCCACATCAAACACCGCAGCCGACGACAGTGGCCCCCGATCCGGAGATCGGGGGCCACTGTGGCGTAGGTCAGGCGCTCACGACGCCTGGCTCAGGACGTCCCGAGGGCGGGCGCCAGCGTGTTGGCCCAGGACTCGTGCAAGCGGTCCTGCCAGTAGTTCCACGTGTGGAGACCGTCGTCGGTGATGTGGGTCTGCAGCTTGGCGCCTGCGCGCTGCACCGCGGGCACGAAAACCTTGCTGCTCAGACCGGAGGCGGTCTCGAGGGGGACCGTCTGCGAGAACTTCACCGGGTCGAACGAGGCGCTGTCCGGGTCGACGGTCGGATCGCTCGCCGTCGAGCCTGCGCCGGACGAGATGTAGACGGACTTGCCGCGCAGCGCGCCGACGTTGAGCAGCGGGTCGTTGCGAAGCCACGCAGCCGACGGCCAGAAGCCCCACATGTTCAGCGCGTTGCCGCCCATCTGGGCGACCGAGACCTGGATGCCCTGCGCGAAGCCGGGCGAGCTGGCCGTCGGGTATCCGCTGTAGGACGCGACCGCCTTGTAGAAGTCGGGGCGGTGCGTGGCGAGGTTCAACGCGGAGGTGCCGCTCATCGACAGACCCGCGACCGCGTTGTTCACCCCGTCGCTGCCGAATTGGGAAGCCATCACCGGAGGCAGCTCATTGGTCAGGAACGTCTCCCACTTGACGCGGCCGAGCTTCGGGTCGTCGCGCTGCCAGTCGGAGTAGAAGGTGCCGCCGCCGCCGAACGGGATGACCACGTTGACGTGCTTGCCGGCGAAGAAACTCTCCACGTCGGTCTCGATCAGCCAGCCGTTGTTGTCGTCCGGTGCCCGCAGACCGTCGAGCAGGTACAGGGTCGGCGCGGGACCACCGCCCGCGGCCTTGAGCACCTTGACGGGAATGTCCTTGTCCATCGACGGTGAATACACCGAGATCAGGGCCGAGTCGGCGTGGGCGACGCCCGTTCCGGCCAATACGGACACGAGGCCCGATGCCAACACTGCGACCAGGCCCACGATCAGTGCGCGGGTGCGACGAATCGCCATACGAATGTCCTTTTATCTCGAATCGACACACAGCACAGCGAACGCTGCACCGCCGACGATAACAGGAAGATAACGGGTTGCGCCTGCTGTGGCCAGGACTTTCGGATCCGACAGCCGGTCGGTCGTCGCTCGGAGACAGAAAAAAGAAACCCCTGCGAACCGCTTCTCAGCAGTTCACAGGGGTTCCTGTGGCGGAGGATAGGGGATTTGAACCCCTGAGGGCGTTAACCCAACCCGCGTTCCAGGCGAGCGCCATAGGCCACTAGGCGAATCCTCCGTGGAGGAGCATACCCAACGACGGCGGCTCACCGTTAAACGGCCAGGTAGCCGCCCGTTCTAGGCCCACTTCAGCTGGGTGAGGGCGTGCTCGGCGAGGGGGACGGACCGGTCGCAGGACGTGTCCGGGTTAGCGGTGGCGTCGAGACCGAATTTGGTCTCGATCGACAGGGTGCCCGCATCGGTCGTGATCTCGAGGATGCACTGGTATTTGCTCTCGGCGAGCGCGCGCCCCTCGAGTCCGCCGACGTCGATCGTGCGCAGCGGGTCGACCGGTTCCGGCGCGCTCGTCGTGGTGATCGTCACGGTGTTCAGCGCCTCGGGCTTGCCCCACGTGCAGGCGCGACGTTCGGGACTGTCGGTGGCGGTGCCCTCGCCGGCGCTTGCCGTGAGAAGCGGTGCGAGCGTCGCATCGTCCGCGAGCGTGCACGGCTCGGCCGCGTCCCAGCTCACCGCGTCCGACGTGGCTGCGTCGTCGCTGCCTCCGCCGCATGCCGACAGTGCTGCCACGACGGCGGCGAGTGTCACCGCGTGTGCTGTCCTTCTGAGTTTCATCCCGATCCTTTGCCGACGGTGGCCGAATGCGGGGGCGACGGTAGCACTGGCCGTGGTCAGAGGTGCGGCATCGGGCCCGCGCCGGGGTGGATCCCGACCACGGCTCAGGGCCGTCTACACTCTGTGGTGGATCCCGCGCGGCGCGCATCCTGTGAACTCCCCCAGGGCCGGAAGGCAGCAAGGGTCAACGGGCTCTGCCGGGTGCGCGGGGTCCCCTATCTTTCGCATACCCGACCCACGATGTCGGTGAGAGGCCGCTCCTGATGACCAACCAGACCCAGATCGGGTTGATGAGCCATGAGGAACTACTTTCGGAGCACGAGCGCCAGACTGCGAGTTACGCGCAGTTGAAGACCGAGAAGCTCACGCTCGACCTCACTCGCGGCAAGCCCTCGCCCGAGCAGCTGGATCTGTCGGCGGCGCTGCTGACACTGCCCGGTGACGGCGACTTCCGCGACGGCAACGGCACCGACACCCGCAACTACGGCGGGCTCACCGGACTGCCGGAGCTGCGCGCCATCTTCGGTGAACTGCTCGGCATCCCTGTCGAGAACCTGCTCGCCGGCAACAACGCCAGCCTCGAGATCATGCACGACAACGTCGTGTTCGCCCTGCTGCACGGCACCCCCGACTCCCCGCGCCCGTGGTCGCAGGAGGAGAAGGTCAAGTTCCTGTGCCCGGCGCCCGGTTACGACCGCCACTTCGGGATCACCGAGACCTACGGCATCGAGATGATCCCGGTGCCGATGCGCCCGGACGGCCCCGACGTCGGCGTCATCTCCGAGCTGGTGGCGAACGATCCGCAGATCAAGGGTCTGTGGGCGGTTCCCAACTACTCCAACCCCACGGGCGCGGTGTACTCGGAAGAGGTCACGCGGACGCTGGCGTCGATGCCGACCGCCGCCCCCGACTTCCGGCTGTTCTGGGACAACGCGTACGCCGTCCACCCGCTCGTCGGCGAGACGGCGCCGTCGCTGGACGTCCTCGGGATGGCCGCGGAGGCGGGTAACCCCAACCGGCCGCTCGTGTTCGCGTCGACGTCGAAGATCACGTTCGCCGGTGCGGGCGTCAGCTTCTTCGGTTCCTCGACCGCGAACCTGGCCTGGTACCAGAAATACCTCGGTAAGAAGAGCATCGGTCCCGACAAGCTGAACCAGCTGCGGCACCTTCGGTTCTTCGGTGACGCCGAGGGCGTGCGCGCCCACATGGAGAAGCACCGCGAGATCCTGGCGCCGAAGTTCGCGCTCGTCCTGAAGATCCTCGAGGATCGTCTCGGGGCGTCGAAGGTGGCGTCGTGGACGGAGCCGAAGGGCGGATACTTCATCAGTCTGGACGTCGTCGAGGGCACCGCGAAGCGCGTCATCGCTCTGGCGAAGGACGCGGGGATCGCGCTCACCGCCGCCGGATCGGCGTTCCCGTACGGCGTCGACCCCGAGGACAAGAACATCCGGCTCGCGCCGAGCTTCCCCTCGATGGAGGATCTGGACAAGTCGATGAACGGTGTCGCGACGTGCGTGCTGCTCGCGGCCACCGAATCGCGTCTGGACCTGCCGAAGTCCTAGTAGACGACGTCTGGCCGCTCACCCTTGCCGGGTGAGCGGCCGGACGTGTCTCTACATCCTGGCGTAGCGCGCCATCACGAAGCTGTACAGCCCGTACGCGGCGATGCCCAGTCCGGCGAGGACCAGGAGGAACTGCCCGAACGGCGCCGAGCCCAGGGTCTTCACCGCGCCGTCGAGGCCGGTGGCCTTGGACGGGTCGGCGTTGACGACCGCCACGATCACCAGCACGCCCGCGCCCGCGATGACGAGGCCCTTGGCCACGCAGCCGACCACTCCGAGGGGTTCGACGAGCTTCGACGGGGTGCCCTTCAGGTCGTCCAGGAAGTTCTTCGACGCCCCCTTGTAGATGTGGTAGCCGCCGATCGCGATGGCGACGAGACCCACCACCACGAGAAGAATCTTGCCTCCCCCGGACTCCATGAGGCGTGCACTCATTCCGGCGTTCTGCTGACCGCTCGACTTCCCGCCGCCGCTCGCGAACTGGTATGCCGAGAAGGCGAACGCGAAGTAGACGACGGCGAGGCCGAACGCCTTCGCGCGGTCCAGCAGGGACGTGTCGTCGCCGTCGCCCCCGGACTTCTCGGTGACGTGGGGGCCGAGGACGGTCTCGGCGAGCCGCCACAGCGCCATCGCGATGAACGCGACCATCGCCACCCACAGCACGAACCGGCCACCGGGCTTGGCGGCCAGGGCGCCGAGGGCCCCGGACTGATCGGCGTTGCCGCCGGTGCCGAACGCCAGCTGAATGATGATGTACGCGATCAGCAGGTGGACGAAACCGCTCATCACGTGGCCGGCGCGCGCGACCCGTTCGAAAGTGTTGCTGTCGGTTGCCCTGTCGACGGCGCGGCTCATCCCGTTGGCTCGATTCGTTTCATTCTGGGCCATCGGGTGTCCTTCGGGTTGTGCGAACGGACCGGAGTCCCTGTGACGTAGAGGTACCCGATATGGGCCGCGCCGACACGGGATGAGCGTTATCGCACTGTGTTCGTGACCCGGTCGATCAGGTTGGACGCGCTGTAGTAGTCGAGGCGGAAGCTGTCCTTCCCGAGCCCGATCACCTGTTTCTTCTCCACGGACGGCGTCTCCCGCAGCGTCGGATCGGCGAGGAACCTGTCGGCGTCCGCTGCTTCACCGATCACGATGAACGTGGTGTTGCCGGGCACCGCTCGCGGCAGGTTCTCCTGCCCGGCCGGCACGACGTCCTTGCGGCCGGCCATGATGCCCTTGTCGGCGGCGGTGAGGTCGGCGGGCAGCTCGGCGAGCGAGAATCCGAGGCGTTCCAGCAGGATGCCCTGCGCCGATTCGGCGGTGAAGATCCGCGACTCCTCCGGCGAGTTGTACGCGAGCACATTCACCGGGTTCGCCGCAGCGACCTTGTCGCCCAGCGCCGACTTGGCGTCCTCGAGCTGCTGGTCGAACTTCGCGACGAGGGCGTCGGCCTGTGCCTCGGCCCCGATTGCCGCGGCGATCTGTCCGCTGAGGTCCTGCCACGACTTGTCGTCGTATCGCAGCACCACGACGGGCGCGATCTGCCTCAACGTGTCCACCTGATCGAGCGCCGAGTCGCCGCCGGTGGCGGACACGAAGATGAGGTCCGGATCGGCGGCGGTGATCTTCTCGACGTTGGGTTCTCCCTGGTACAGCGTGTCGACGCCGCGCTCGGCGGCGATGTCCGCCCACTGCGTGAACAGACCGTTCTCGTCGGTCACGTCGCTGGCTCTCTGCGCGCCGGTGCCGATCAGGGGAGCGTCGAGGGCGAGCAGTGAGCCGGTGAGGGTGACACTGGTGGACACGATCCGCTCGGGCTGCTGTTCGAGCGTGATGCTGCCGGTTTCATCGGTGACGGTGCGCGGCCAGCTCTGGTCGGACGCGGCGGTGGTGCCGGTGGTCGCGGCGTCGGAATCGGGATCGGACGAGCACGCGGCAGCGCCGATCCCGACGGCGAGGACAGCGACGGCTGCCAGTGAGCGACGAAGTTTCACGGTAAGACTCTCTTTCGCACGGGTAAGCAACTAATTTAGGCTAGCGTTACCTACATTCAAATGGGGAAGTGGATGCTGCAACGAGTGCCGGGACCCGAGCGTCGCGTCGTACGCGTACGGTCGATCGACGACCTGACGCGTGACGGCGTCCCCGCGTTCTGGGACCGTCTCGCCGCCGCGGGCAGTCCCCTGATCGAACCGGACGGGGCAGACCCCGGCTGTGTGATCGCGACGTTCTGCTGGCGGGATCCGGACGGCGATGAGCGCACGTCGCGCACGCGGCACGTCTACCTCGACGCCAACGGAATCACCGACCGCTCCCGCCTGGAACAGGCCGCGCTGTCGCGGCTACCCGGCACCGACCTCTGGTCCCTGTCGATCGAGGTCCCCGAGAAGTGGCGCGGCGCTTACCGTTTCATCCCCCGCATGGAACCAGCGACGGTTCCCGGCGACACCCCGGGCTGGCAGTGGTGGCGGAGCGTGCTCGCCGACGCGCAGTCCGACCCGTTCAACCCACTGCCGACGCGGGTGGTGCAGATCGGCGACAGCTCCGAGGCCGTGATGCCGGCGGCGCCCGTGCAGCTCTGGTGGACGGACCGGCCGGGCCGCGGCGTGCTCCACGAGACGACGTTCACACTGTCGGGCACGCGCCGGTCGGTGTGGGTCTACGAACCGCCCGGACTCACCGCCCGGAACCGTCCGGTCGTGGTGGTGCTGGACGGCCGGACGTGGGCGGCCGACCTGCCGATCGCGGGCTCCGTCGACGCGCTCGCACGTACGGGGCACCGGGTTCCGCTCGTCGTGATGGTCGCCAGTGTCGGACCCGAACTGCGTTCCGAGGAGCTGGGCTGCAGTGCCGCGTTCGCGTCCGGTCTCGCCGGCGAACTGCTTCCGTGGCTGCGGCGGGAATGGGGTGCCACCGACGATTCCGCGTCGACAATCGTGGCCGGCTGCAGCCTGTCCGGATCGTTCTGGTGGCCCGGCTCGGGGCCGGGAGTCCCGTTCCAGCACCGCGTCCGCGTCGCGGCCCCGTCGAACAGCCGGTTCAGCGTGGAGGTCGGGACACTCGAATGGATGCTCGTCGAACCCAACCGCGAGGTGCGCGACCTCTTGGTCGGCACCGGCCACGACGTGCGGTACCGCGAGTTCTGCGGGGGCCACGACGTCCTGCACTGGCGCGACGGTCTGATCGCCGGCGTGGCCTCGATGCTGGAGCGTACCGACCGGTAATGCAGTGATGTGGATAACTCTGTGAATAAACCGCGCGTCGAGGTGAAGGGCGCACCCGCCCGATCGTGGGATGGCAGGATCAGAGCATGGCACGCACGCTGAATCTGGTAGGGGATCCGGACGCCGACGCACTTCTGGCGAGTGATCCGCTGGCGTTGCTCATCGGGATGTTGCTCGATCAGCAGGTTCCGATGGAGACGGCGTTCGCGGGTCCGAAGAAGCTGGACGACCGGATCGGCGGCCTCGAGGTGCACCGCATCGCGGAGATGGATCCGGAAGAGTTCGCGGCCGTCTGCGCACAGACTCCGGCGGTCCACCGGTTTCCCGGATCGATGGCCACCCGCATCCAGTCGCTGTGCGCGTTCCTCGTCGAGAACTACGACGGTAGCGTCGAGGCGTTGTGGACCAGCGGCGATCCCGACGGCAAAGAGGTCCTGAAACGGCTGAAGGCGCTGCCGGGTTACGGCGATCAGAAGGCGCGCATCTTCCTGGCACTGCTCGGCAAACAGATCGGTGTGGAGCCGAAGGGCTGGCGGGAGGCCGCAGGCGACTACGGCACCGAGGGAGCCCGGCGGTCGATCGCGGACGTCGTGGACGACAAGAGCCTCCACGAGGTCCGCGACTTCAAGAAGGCCGCGAAGGCCGAGGCGAAGAAGGCTGCGGCAGCGAAGAAGAAGTAGCCGCCGCTACTCGGGATCGGACGGCTTCTGCTTTCGCTCGGCGTCCAGGTGCCGCCGGCGTTCGGCCTCGTGCATCCACGGGAAGACGCTGTTGCCCTGACCGCCGCCGCCCGGACCGTGCCCGAGCACACCGTGTTCGTACGCCGATTCGGCGTGCAACGCGAGGTCGATGCCGGACGACTCGTCCTCCGCGCTCACCCGGAACCCGAAGATTCGGTCGATCAGTTTGCCCAGCGCGTACGTCACGCCGAACGCGTACAGGGCGACGACCACCACGGCCAGCAACTGCTTGCCGAGTTGCGCGAACCCGCCCCCGTAGAAGAGGCCTTCCGGTCCGTCGGTCATGACCTCGGTGGCCAGCAGTCCGATCAGGAGGGTGCCGACGATGCCACCCATCAGGTGGACACCCACGACGTCGAGCGAGTCGTCGTACCCGAGGCGGAACTTCCAGCCGACGGCGAACGAGCAGACCACACCGGCGACGGCGCCGACGACCAGCGCCCCGACCATGCTGACGGTGCCGCAGGACGGGGTGATCGCGACCAGACCCGCGACGACGCCGGACGCCGCACCGAAGGTGGTGGGGTGGCCGTCCCGCTTCTGCTCGACGAGGAGCCACCCGAGCAGGCCCGTGCACCCGGCGACGAGGGTGTTGAGGAAGATCGCGGCGGCCGTGCCGTCGGCGGCGAGCGCCGAGCCGGCGTTGAAACCGAACCAGCCGAACCAGAGCAGGCCGACGCCCAGCAGCACCAGCGGAAGGTTGTGGGGGCGCATCGACTCGGACCGGAATCCGAGGCGCGGGCCCAGGACCAGCGCCAGCGCCAGGCCCGACGCGCCGGACACGATCTCGACGACCAGTCCGCCCGCGTAGTCGAGGGCGCCGAACTGCGCGATCCAGCCCTGCGGGTTCCACACCCAGTGTGCGACTGGTGCGTAGACGACGAGGGCCCAGACGGGCACGAAGATCATCCAGGCCGAGAACTTGGCCCGGTCGGCGATCGCGCCGCTGATCAGCGCGGCGGTGATGATCGCGAACGTCAGCTGGAACGTGGCGAACAGGATCTCGGGGACCTGCCCGTGGACGGTGGTCGGGTCGATGCCCACCATCCCCAGGTGCTCCAGCCCGCCGATCAGTCCACCGCCGATGTCGTCGCCGAAGATGAGGGAGTATCCGGCCACCAGCCACGCGACCGTGACCAGGGCGATCGACACGAAGCTCATCATGATCATGTTCAGTACGCCGGTGGAACGGACCATCCCGCCGTAGAACAGGGCGAGGCCCGGCGTCATCAGAAGGACCAGCGCGGTACTGATCAGAAGCCAGGCGGTTGCTCCGGCGTCGATTGCAGGCACGACATTCTCCTCACACACCGGGACGAAACCCGGCGCGGAAAGTCACGATGACCGCGAGCGGTTTCCACTGTGCTGCCGCTGCGTTGCGAACGTGTTACACAATGCGGTCAGGTTCGGACTTTTGCTTGTGAGTAGCGCCCCGAGCGGGTGCTGAGCGGGCGCTTCGACCACCCGGCCCGGACTGTCGGGGACCGCCGGTAGTCTTTCCGCGTGGCCCTGTACCGGAAGTACCGACCCGCATCCTTCGCCGAGGTGGTGGGGCAGGAGCACGTCACCGAACCACTGAGCACCGCTCTCGACGCCGGACGGATCAACCACGCGTATCTGTTCTCCGGTCCCCGCGGCTGTGGCAAGACGTCGTCTGCCCGCATCCTGGCCCGATCGCTGAACTGCGTCGAGGGTCCGACCTCGACGCCGTGCGGCCAGTGCCCCTCGTGCGTGGCGCTCGGCCCCGGCGGATCGGGCAACCTCGACGTCACCGAACTCGACGCGGCCAGCCACGGTGGCGTCGACGACACCCGTGAGCTGCGTGACCGCGCGTTCTACGCGCCCGCCGAGTCGCGGTACCGGGTGTTCATCGTTGACGAGGCCCACATGGTCACCACGGCCGGTTTCAACGCGCTCCTCAAGATCGTCGAGGAGCCGCCGGAGCACCTCATCTTCATCTTCGCCACCACCGAACCCGAGAAGGTGCTGCCGACCATCCGTTCGCGCACCCATCACTACCCGTTCCGGTTGCTCGCGCCGGCGACGATGCGCGGGTTGCTGGAGAAGATCTGCCACCAGGAGAGTGTGCCGGTCGCCGACCCGGTGTATCCGCTGGTCATCCGCGCGGGTGGCGGTTCGCCGCGTGACTCGCTGAGCATCCTCGATCAGCTGCTCGCCGGAGCCGGCGACGAGGGCGTCACCTACCCGCGCGCGCTCGCGCTGCTCGGCGTCACCGACGTCGCGCTCATCGACGACGCCGTGGACGCGCTCGCCACCGGTGACGGTGCAGCGCTGTTCGGGACGGTCGACCGGGTCATGGACGCAGGCCACGATCCGCGCCGGTTCGCCGTCGACCTGCTCGAGCGCCTGCGCGATCTCATCCTGATGCAGGCGGTGCCCGACGCCGCCGAACGTGGCCTGGTCGACGCGCCCGGCGACGTGCTCGAGCACATGCGCGCCCAGGTCCAGCGGATCGGTCCCGCCACGCTCACCCGCTACGCCGAGGTGATGCACGCGGGCCTCGGTGAGATGCGCGGCGCCACCGCCCCCCGCCTGCTGCTCGAAGTGATGTGCGCCCGGATGCTGCTGCCCTCGGCGTCCGATGCGGAGTCCGCGGTGCTGCAGCGACTCGAACGCGTCGAACGCGGACTTCCGCCCGCCGGGTCGGCGCCGGCCGTCGACGCGGCCGAGCGGCCCACGGCGGCTCCTGCGCGTGCGCCGCAACCGCCTGCCGAGCCGGAACCGGAACCGAAGTTCCAGCGACCGTCCCTGCGCCAGGCCGCGGCAGCCACCGTGCCCCCGCCGCCCGAGCCGGAACCCGAACCCATGCCGCGGCCGGTTCCGGAACCCGCGCCGACACCCGTTCCCGAACCGGAGCCGCAGCCCGAGCCGACGCCTGTCCCCGAACCGACGCCCGCGCCCGAACCGGCCCCTGTTCCCGCACCCGAGCTCGAGCCGGCCCCCGCGCCGGCGCCCGCTCCCGTCCCGGAACCCGAACCGACTCCTGCACCGGAACCGACTCCTGCGCCGGAACCGACTCCCGAACCGGAGCCGGAGCCACCGCTCGCCCCCGAAGTGGAGGCGGAGCCCGCCGCATCGACCGGCCCGGATGCCGCCGCGCTGCGCGAGTCCTGGAACTCGCTGCGCGAGAAGGTGAGTCAGCGGAACAAGATTCTGCCCGCCATGTTGTCGGCCGCGACGGTGCACGACGTTCAGGGCAACCGCCTGATCCTGGCGCACCCCGTCCCCAACCTGGGCGCTCGCATCGCGTCACCGCACAACGCCCAGGTGATCACCGAGGTGCTCACCGAGATGTTCGGCGGCACCTGGGAAGTGGAGTATCAGGCCGGTGCTCCGACGGCGCCGCCCCCACCGGTCGCGAAGGCCGCTGCAGCGCCGACGAAGCCGGCAGGCGCACCGCGATTCTCCCGGCCCAGCCAGGAGAAGACTGCGCAGCGTCCGCCGCAGCAGCCGTCCGACACGCAGCGCTCCGACTCGGGTCCGGGTGCGGGTCAGGCACGTCCGTCGTCCGAGCCGGACGACGACATTCCGCCGCCGGAGGCACCCGACTACCCGGACGATCCCGGGCCGATCGACTACGAGGCTTCGGCGACGACGCCGCCCGTCTCCACACCCGAGGACGAGGAAGAGATGTTCGCGGAGGCGGCGGAACCCGCCGACCCCGCGACCCGCCGCGACCCGGAAGACGTGGCGTTCGAACTGCTCAAGGACATGCTCGGGGCCAAGAAGCTCGAGGGCTGACCCGACAGGGCAGTCGTCGCCGGTCCCGAAACGTCGGGACATCCGCCCCTGGTGCCCGGGACGCCGGGTGGCCGATTCTCGTCCCATGAGCACAGTGAATGTTCCAGACGGCGTGCAGAACGAGGTCCCGGCGACCGGGCGACCGCGAGGTGGCCGGTGGTGGGCCTACGTCGGAGTCCTCGCCGGCGTGGCCGGAATCGTCGGCATCCAGGCGAGCATGTCGATCGACGCGGTCTACGCGGAGGCGTCGGCCGGTGACCCGGTTGCCATCATGAACGGCCTCGCCGGACAGCGCACGGGGATCCTCGTCATGCACGTGTCGATCATGACCGCGGCGCTGCTGATCCTCGTGTTCGCCGCCGGGCTGTCCCAGCGGCTGCGAGCCGCATTGCCCGCCGAGAGCATCCTGCCGTCGGTCGCGGCGTTCGGTCTGGTCCTGACGTCGGCGGCGTGCCTGCTGGGGACCGGCCTGACCACCGAGCTGGTGTTCGGTCTCGGTGACAACGAACAGCTGGTGCCGGAGTTCGCGGTGGTCGGCGGCCACTGGATGGGCACCATCCCGTGGCTGTGGGCGGGCGCGGGTGTCAGCGCGGTGGCGGTGGCCGTCGCACTGCTGCGCGGACAGGCGGGCCCACGGTGGATCGGCTGGGTCAGCCTGGTCCTGGGCCTGGTGACGGCCGTCATCGGCGTCTCGCCGCTGCAGTACCTCGCCGGGTTCACGGGACCGCTGTGGGTGCTGGTGAGCGCGATCGGTTTCGCTTTCGCCGACACCGTGCGCGAGTAGGGGCGATACTCGTTCGCATCATGGTGAAGCAGAAGGACACTCGAATGACCGAGGGGTCGGCAGGTACGGGCGGTGCGCCCGTACCTGCTGCTGTCATGGCGGTGTCCGCCTGGATTCTGGTCGTCCTGTCGGTGGTGGCGTTCGTCCGGGCCGATCCGGGCATCGATTCGAACCAACTGTTCTTCCTGGTGGACGTCGTCGGGGCGGCGGTCTACGGAACCGTGGCGGGCGTCGTCCTCGCGCGGCGGGTGCACCCCGTGCCGATCATCATGGGGCTCACCGCGATCGGCGTGGGTCTCGCTGCGCTGAGCTACAGCTGTTCGCAACTCGCGGTCGTGCGTCCCGGGCTGCCGTGGGTCGACGTGCTGTCGCCGCTGCAGAACACGGCGTGGATTCCCGGAACGCTCAGCCTGTTCCTGATCGTGCCGTGGCTGATCCGCGACCACCCGCTGGGCGTCGGCGCGAAACTCGGCGTCCTCGCGGGTATCGCCGCGACGGCCTGGTACTTCTGGTCCCGCACGTTCACGGAGATCCCCGCGGTGTGGGTGATCGTGCCCGTTCTCGTCGTCGGCTCCGCGGCGGCAGCGGACTGCGGGTGGCGGTGGCGGCACGGCCCACCCGACGAGCGTGTCGGGCTCGGATGGATGTGCCTCGGCACGGCGCTGATGACCGCCGCGTACATTCCGTTGACCCTGCCCGCGTCGCTGCCGGGACTGTGGGTGCTCAACCCGTTGGTGCACTTGGCTGTTCAGGCGTTCTATCCGGTCGCGATCCTGGTGTGCATCCTGCGCCAGCGCATGTGGGGGCTGAATCTGGCCGTCAGCCGCGCGACCGTGGCCGGTACGCTCACCGTCCTGCTGCTGGCGCTCTACGTGGTGGTGGCCACGGCCGTGACGGCGCTGCTGCCCGAGGGTGATTCGGTGGGGGCGCAGGTGGTCGCGGCGGGTGTCGTCGCCGTCGCGGTGCAGCCGGTCCGGCTGTGGCTGCAGCGGCGGGTGCACCGCCTCGTCTACGGCGAGGGCGCGGATCCGGCGCGGGCCGTCCGGACCCTGGGCCGGCAGTTCGGCAGTGCCGAGACCCCGGAACAACTCCTGGAGGGTCTCGCTGCCGGCGTGGGTGTCGCGTTGCGGCTCGAATCCGTGTCCGTGCGGCGCACCAGCGGGGTTGCCGCGGTGTGGGGTTCGGCGACGGGGCACGCCGAGTCGGTGGAGCTGGTCCACCGGGGTGCGGCGCTGGGGACGATGGTCGTGACGGCGCCGCCGGGGGAGTCGCTGGGGGCGCGCACCCGCCGGTCGCTCACCGAGCTGTCGGCGGTGGTGACGGCCGGTCTCGTGGTGCTGCAGTCGGCGGAGAACCTGCAGGAGGCGCGACGCCGGCTGGCGTCCGTGCGACTGGAGGAGCGGCAGATGATTCGCCGCGAACTGCACGACGGGCTGGGTCCGTCGCTGGCGGGTATCCGACTCGGCCTGCAGGGCGCCCGGAACCTGCTCGGCTCGGACCCGGCCGCCGCCGCGGAACTCATCGGCGCGTTGCAGGAGCAACTCGACCATCAGGTGGAGGGCGTCCGGCAGCTGTCCCGCAGCATGTTCCCGCCGGTGCTCGACGAGCTCGGACTGGTCCCGGCGCTGCACGAACTGGCAGCCAACCAGTCGCGCAGCGGATTCCGGCTGCGGGTGCAGGCCGATCTGCCGCCGAGGCTGGGTGCGGAGATCGGCGCCGCCGCGTACGGGATCGTCGTCGAGGCCGTCACCAACGCGCGCAGGCACAGCGGCGCCGACGGCTGCCGCGTCGACGCCACGTTCGCGCGGGAGATGCTCACGGTCGTCATCCACGACGACGGGTGCGGGTTCGATCCGACCGGGGGCGGCGGCGTCGGGACCCGGTCGATGCGCGAGCGGGCCCACGAACTCGGTGGCACGCTCCACATCGAATCCGCCCGTCCGACAGGCACGGTGGTCACGGCCCGGTTACCGTTGACCGCATCATGAGCGCAGGCACCACGAATTCCACCACGTCGTCCATCCGGGTCGCCGTCGTCGACGACCACCCGGTGTTCCGGCTGGGGATGGTCGCGTTGCTGTCGACGCTGGACGGCATGGAGGTGGCCGCGCAGGCCAGCTCCGTCGCGGAGGCGCTCGACGTCGTCGACGGCGACGTCGACGTGGTGCTGATGGACCTCGAACTCGGGGACGGTTCGGGGGTGGACGCCACCCGGCGGCTCCTTGAGCGGCACCCCGCACTGCGGGTGCTCGTGGTGACCATGCACGAGGACGACGAGTCGCTGGTCGCGTCGGTGCGTGCCGGGGCTCGCGGCTACCTGGTGAAGGGGGCCGATCCAGGGGAGGTCGAACGGGCGGTCCGGGCGGTCGCCAACGGGGAGGTGATCCTCGGCGCCGCGGTGGCGGCGCGCGCGATGAGCTTCATGGCCGCCTCACGCAGGGTGGGGCCCACGGTGTTTCCCGAGCTGACCGACCGGGAGCGTGAGGTCCTCGACCTCGTTGCCCGCGGCTACGACAACGCGAGCATTTCGCGGCGGCTCGTGCTGAGCCCGAAGACGGTGCGCAACCACGTGTCGAACGTGCTGGCCAAACTCGGTGTGCCCGACCGTCCCACCGCGATCGTCCGGGCGCGGGACGCGGGTCTCGGCCTCGACGCCTGACCGCGCGAGGTCACACTGCCGCGGTCGACGTCGTCGGCACGAACCGGATGCCCGGGCCCGTGTCGTTTGTGTTGGTTGCGGTCGGTCCGGCACCGGGGGCTGCCACCCGCACCTCGGGGATCCGCCGCGGCGACGGACCGATCGGCGGCGTGTCCCGCCACACCGGCTGCGCCTCCTGCAGTTCCAGGACGATGGAGATCAGCGACGCCTCGGACCACGGAACCCCGCCCAGTTGCACCCCGAACGGAATGCCGGTGGCCGCGGACCGGCCCACCGGGGTGCAGACGACCGGTGCTCCCGTGTAGTTGGCCCAGAAGTAGTTTTCCCGCGCACCGGCGAACACGCTCGAATCGGAGAGTGCGTCGCGCCGCACCCCGTCGGTGAGGGCGCCGGGACGCAGAATCGCATCCAGCCGGTGCTCGGCGAACATCCGGTTGTAGTCGTGCTGGAAGCGCAGGCGTGCGCGTTCGAGAGCGAAGTAGTCCGCGACAGGGAGGGCGAGGCTCGCCATCGCCGCGGTCGCGGCGATCGCCGACTCCGGACCGTACGCCGGGAGCCGGTCCGCGAACTGCCGGTGGTACGAGCCGAACTCGGCATAATCTCCGCTCAGCAGCCCCTTCGGGACGTCGGGCACGGTCACGTCGACGATCTCGCCGCCCAGCGCGCGGACGAGGTCGAGGAACGCGGAGAACAGGGACCCGATCGGGCCGGGCAGCTCGTCGGCGACACCTCGCGGCAACCCGAAGCGCGTGCCGGACAGTGGGCGTGACCCGCCCGCGGCGGTCAGCGGGTAACCCTCCGCGGGAACGTCCGGACCCACCGACGTGCTGGGATCGTCGACGTCGACACCCGCCATGTGGCTCAGGAGCAGCGACGCGTCGGCGACACTGCGTCCCATCGGGCCGGTGTGATCGCGCGTCCAGGTCAGCGGAATCACCCCGCTGGTGCTGCACCGGCCGAACGTCGGTTTGATCGACGTGATCCCGCACGCGCTCGCGGGAATGCGCAGCGACCCGCCGGTGTCGGTTCCCACCGCACAAGGCGCGAATCGTGCGGCGAGGGCGGCGGCGCTGCCACCGGACGAACCACCCGGCGAGTACTCGACGTCCCACGGGTTCCCCACCTGCGGTGTGGCGGTTCCGACGGCGAACTCATGGGTGTGCGCGTGGCCCATCAGCACCATGCCCGCGTCGCGCAGTTGCCGCCACACCCCGGAATCGCCGGCGGCGATGTTGCCCTCGAGGACGCCGCTCGACGCCGTCACGGGCAGCCCGACCACCGCGTACAGGTCTTTCAGTGCGATCGGCAATCCGCAGACCGGCGGCGCGGACCCTGCCGCCAGCCGATGCGCGGCCGACTCCGCGGCCTCGTACGCCTGCTCGGGATAGATGCGGATCCACGCCCCGATGCCGCCGTCGTGCGCGGCGCTGCGTGCCAGGCACGCGTCGAGCAGTTCGCGCGGATGCAGCGCCCGGGACTGCAACAGCGACGCGGCCTCGACCGCACTGAGGAGAGCCGGATCGGACGCGGTGATCGCGCCAGGGGACGGCAGTCGGAGAGCCGGGTTCGCGGACGCTGCGGCACGCCCCAGCCCGGCAACGGTCACCGCACCCGCGGTCGCGGCGCCGAACAGTTGCCGACGGGACAGTCGGGTGGTCACAGCGTGTTCTCCTCCGCTCGGATCGGGTCGAGCGCCGCGTCATTACAGCACGAAAGGTCGGGCCGGGCATGGTGGAGACCGGCCGATCGTGATCGCCTGGGTCACGATCCAGGATCGCTTCGGTCCTTCCTTCCGTTTTGCAACACGTTCTAAGGTGAACGTGCCGGGGTATGCCCGTGCAGAGCGCCGTGTGCACGGTCGGCGTCGACGCAGATAAGGAAGGAACACTCCACAGTGACCACAGAGGCATTCATTTATGAAGCCATCCGCACCCCGCGTGGCCGCGGAAAGAAGACCGGTTCGCTGCACTCGGTCAAGCCGATCTCGCTGGTCACCGGCCTGATCGACGAGCTCCGCGCCCGCTTCCCCGACCTCGACGAGGATCGCATCTCGGACCTGATCCTCGGCGTCGTCACCCCGGTCGGCGACCAGGGCATGGACATCGCGCGCGTCGCGGTCAACGACGCCGGACTGCCCGACACCGTCGGTGGCGTCCAGCTGAACCGGTTCTGCGCATCCGGCCTCGAGGCCGTCAACACCGCCGCGCAGAAGGTGCGCTCCGGCTGGGACGAACTGGTCATCGCCGGTGGCGTCGAGTCGATGTCCCGCGTGCCGATGGGCTCCGACGGTGGACCGTGGGCGCTCGACCCGGCCACCAACTACGACAACTACTTCGTTCCCCAGGGTGTGGGCGCCGACCTGATCGCCACCATCGAGGGCTTCTCCCGCGAGGACGTCGACGCGTACGCCGTCCGCTCGCAGGACCTCGCCGCGAAGGCGTGGACGGGCGGTTACTTTGCCAAGTCCGTCGTCCCGGTCAAGGACATCAACGGCCTCACCGTCCTCGATCAGGACGAGCACATGCGTCCCGGCACCACACTCGAGAACCTCGCGGGCCTCAACCCGTCGTTCGCCGGCGTCGGCGAGATGGGCGGCTTCGATGCCGTGTCGCTGCAGAAGTACCACTGGGTCGAGAAGATCAACCACGTCCACCACGGCGGCAACAGCTCCGGCATCGTCGACGGCGCCGCACTGGTCCTCGTCGGATCCGAGCAGGCGGGCAAGGACATGAGCCTGACCCCGCGCGCCCGCGTCGTCGCGACGGCCACCAGCGGTGCCGACTCCACGATCATGCTCACCGGCCCGACCCCGGCCTCGAAGAAGGTGCTCGCCGCCGCCGGTCTGACCGTCGACGACATCGACCTGTTCGAGATCAACGAGGCATTCGCGTCCGTCGTGCTCAAGTTCCAGAAGGACCTGAACATCCCCGACGAGAAGCTCAACGTCAACGGCGGTGCCATCGCGATGGGTCACCCGCTCGGAGCCACCGGCGCCATGATCACCGGCACCATGATCGACGAGCTCGAACGCCGCAACGCCCGGTACGCCCTCATCACCTTGTGCATCGGCGGCGGTATGGGCGTCGCCACCATCATCGAGCGCGTCTGACCGCCCGGACCATCAGGAGACTTGAAGCAGTGAGCGAGCAGAACATCATCAACTGGGAGCAGGACGCCGACGGCATCGTCGTGCTCACCATCGACGATCCCAACCAGGGCGCGAACACCATGAACGACGCCTACATCTCCTCGATGAAGGCGACCGTCGACCGCCTCGTCGACGAGAAGGACTCCATCACCGGTGTCGTCATCACGTCCGGCAAGAAGACGTTCTTCGCCGGCGGCGACCTGAAGAACATGATCAAGGTCGGCCCGGAGAACGCCGACGAGATCTACAGCCACAGCGTCGCGATCAAGTCGGACCTGCGCCGACTCGAGACGCTCGGCAAGCCCGTCGTCGCCGCCATCAACGGTGCCGCGCTCGGTGGCGGACTCGAGATCGCCCTGGCCACGCATCACCGCGTCGCCGCGGACGTGAAGGGCGTCAAGATCGGCCTGCCCGAGGTCACACTCGGCCTGCTGCCCGGTGGTGGTGGCGTCGTGCGCACCGTCCGCATGCTCGGCCTGCAGAACGCGCTCATGCAGGTGCTGCTCCAGGGTCAGCAGCGTGGACCGGTGCAGGCCAAGGAGGTCGGACTGATCGACGAGGTCGTGTCCTCGGTCGAGGAGCTGGTGCCCGCCGCGAAGGCGTGGATCAAGGCCAACCCCGAGGGCGGCGTCCAGCCGTGGGACAAGAAGGGCTACCGGATCCCCGGCGGCACCCCGTCCACCCCGGCGTTCGCAGCCAACCTGCCCGCGTTCCCCGCGAACCTGCGCAAGCAGCTCAAGGGTGCTCCCATGCCGGCACCGCGCGCCATCATGGCCGCCGCCGTCGAGGGCTCGCAGGTCGACATCGACAACGCGCTCCTCATCGAGGCCCGCTACTTCACGTCGCTGGTCACCGGCCAGGTCGCGAAGAACATGATCCAGGCGTTCTTCTTCGACCTGCAGGCCATCAACTCCGGCGCCTCCCGCCCCGAGGGCATCGAGAAGACCCCGATCACCAAGGTCGGTGTGCTCGGTGCCGGAATGATGGGCGCGGGCATCGCCTACGTGTCCGCGAAGGCCGGCTTCGACGTCGTCCTCAAGGACGTCACCATCGAGGCCGCCAACAAGGGCAAGGCGTACTCCGAGGGCATCGAGGCAAAGGCCCTCTCGCGTGGCAAGACCACCGAGGAGAAGTCGAAGACGCTGCTCGACCGCATCACCCCGACCGCCGACCCCGCCGACTTCGCCGGTGTCGACTTCGTCATCGAGGCCGTGTTCGAGTCGCAGGACCTGAAGCACAAGGTGTTCCAGGAGATCGAGGACATCGTCGAGCCGACGGCCCTGCTCGGCTCGAACACGTCGACCCTGCCGATCACCGGCCTCGCGACGGGTGTGAAGCGTCAAGAGGACTTCATCGGAATCCACTTCTTCTCCCCCGTCGACAAGATGCCGCTCGTCGAGATCATCCGCGGCGAGAAGACGTCCGACGAAGCCCTCGCGCGCGTCTTCGACTACGTGCAGGCCATCCGCAAGACGCCGATCGTCGTCAACGACTCGCGTGGCTTCTTCACCTCGCGCGTCATCGGCACGTTCATCAACGAGGCCATCGCCATGCTGGCGGAGGGCATCGAGCCCGCCACCATCGAGCAGGCAGGCATGCAGGCCGGCTACCCCGCGGCACCGCTGCAGCTGTCCGACGAGCTGAACCTCACGCTGATGCAGAAGATCCGCAAGGAAACCGCGGAAGCTGCGAAGGCCGAAGGCAAGGAACTGCCCGCCGATCCGGCAGGCGACGTCATCAACACGATGGTCGACAAGTTCGACCGCAAGGGCAAGCTCGGCGGCGCCGGCTTCTACGACTACGCCGACGGCAAGCGCACCGGCCTGTGGTCCGGTCTCCGGGAGAACTTCGGTTCCAAGGAACTCGAGGTGCCGTTCCAGGATCTCATCGAGCGCATGCTGTTCATCGAGGCCATCGAGACGCAGAAGTGCTTCGACGAAGGCGTGCTCCTCACCACCGCCGACGCCAACATCGGCTCCATCATGGGTATCGGCTTCCCCGCCTGGACCGGCGGTGTGTCGCAGTACATTCAGGGCTACGAAGGCGGCCAGGCCGGCTTCGTCAAGCGCGCTGAAGAACTCGCCGCCAAGTACGGTGAGCGCTTCACCCCGCCGGCCTCGCTGAAGTAGCAGGCGGCTCCGCCGCCCGTGCGTGGTTAAGGAGTCTCTGGACTCGTTAACCACGCACGGGCTGAGTTATCCCCAACCTGTGGGTTATCCACAGGGCAATTCCTTTCCCCAGGTGCGACACCGAGACCCGTCGGGGGTCTCGGTGACCGTGCCCGGTATGGTCTCTACACAATTCGCCGCCCTGAAAGACGTCGCCGACGCGCAGTTCGGCCTGATCACCCACACACAACTCCACGCCCTCGGGTTTCCCCGCAGCAGGGTCCGGCACCGCGTCGAATCCGGTCGATGGCAAGCTGTGCTCCACGGTGTCTATTCGGTGAGCAACGGACCGATCACTCGTGAGATGTCCCTGGAAGCCGCGCTGCTCTTCGGAGGCAACGGCGCGGTCCTCAGCCACCACACGGCCGCCGAGGAATGGCACATGATTCGTGTCGATCCCGCACGCCCCGTGCACATCACTGTTCCCTACGGAAGATCGGCTATCACTCAGCCTCCGACCGTTGTCGGTGCGGGCCTCGCGTCGGTCAGTCTGTGCCACCGGGAAGGAAGTGTCGTGCATCCGGGAGTCGTCGTGCACCGGTCGAGGGCGCACGACTACATTGCCGTCGACACGGACCAACCCCGGACGGCAAGGGCAGATACGGCTCTCGATGTAGCTGTCGCCGAGCCCACGGCACGGGATGCCTACACCCGGCTCATCGCGCTCGTGACCAATGCCCGGATCCCACTGCGCGACATCCGGCGACGCATGGAGGCGCGACGACCACGTCGGTACGGCAAGGCGCTCGTGGATGCGGCACGACTGCTCGCCGACGGCGTCCAGTCGGTGCTCGAATACCGCTACGCCACCGACGTCGAGGACGCGCACGGGCTTCCTCGGGCGCGGCGGCAATCACCCGTGGTCGTGGACGGGCGCACCCTCTTCGAGGACTGCGACTACTCCGACCACGGTGTGCCGCTCATCGTGCGACTCGACGGTCGCCGCGCGCACGCCATGGCGGAGATCGCGTTCCGGGACCGTCGACGCGACAACGCCGCGGAACTGCAGGGGCGTCCACGACTCGTCTACGGGTTCGACGAGGTGACGAAGAATCCGTGTGTAGTGGCCCGGGAAGTGGAGACCGTGCTGGTGCGGGAGGGGTGGATCAGGCCCGGCGAAAACACCTGCGGGGCTTGTGAGTGGTCAAGGAGTGCAGAGACTCCTTAACCACTCACGGGCGGCGGAGCCGCCTACTTCCACCACGGACGCAGCGGCACATGCGCCTCGCCCTTGGGGCCGAGCTTGACGGCGAGGACCTGGTGCAGCTGAACGACGTTGCGTTCGAAGCCCAGTCGCGACCCGGCCATGTAGAGACCCCACACACGTGCGGTGCCTTCGCCGACCTCGGCGACGCAGGCGTCCCAGTTGTCGACGAGGTTCTGGCACCAGCCGGCGAGGGTGAGTGCGTAGTGCTCGCGCAGATTCTCCTCGTGCCGCACCTCGAGTCCGACGTTCTGGATCTCGGAGATGATGCGTCCGGAGCCGGTGAGTTCGCCGTCGGGGAAGACGTACCGGTCGATGAAGCCGCCTGCGCGTGCCTGACTCTGGTTGTCGGGCCGGGTGATGCAGTGGTTCAGCAGCCGGCCGCCCTCGCGGAGCTTGCTCTGCAGCAGTCCGAAGTAGGCGGGGTAGTTGCCGACGCCGATGTGCTCGGTCAGGCCGATCGAGGAGATGGCGTCGAATCCGGTCTCGGGGACGTCACGGTAGTCGGAGAACCGGACCTCGGCGAGGTCGGACAGTCCTTCTTCGGCGATGGCCTTCTGTGCCCATTCGGCCTGTTCGCGGGACAGGGTGGCGCCGATGACCTTGACGCCGCGGCGGGCGGCGTACCGGACCATCGATCCCCAGCCGCAGCCGATGTCGAGCAGTCGGTCGCCGGGCTGGAGGCCGAGCTTCTCGAAGACGAGGCGGTACTTGTTGTCCTGTGCCTCTTCGAGGGTCTGCTCGACGTTCTCGTAGCAGGCGCACGTGTACGTCATGGACGGGCCGAGGACGTACTCGTAGAAGGTGTTCGAGACGTCGTAGTGGTGGTGGATGACCTCGGCGTCGCGGGACTTGGAGTGCCGCAACCCTTCCGCGACTCGACGCCACCGCGGGAGGTGCTCCTGCGGGGGAGGGGCGATGGGGCGCAGCAGATCCCAGCCGAGCGAGCGCGTGATGGCGGCGAGCGTGAGCGCGGACGGACGGCGGAAGTGCAGTTCGTCGCCCATCACGCGGAGGATCTCGTACGGGTCGCCGGGGTGGACGCCGCGGGCCTCGAGGTCGCCGGACACGTAGGCCCGGGCCATGCCGAGGTCGCCGGGGGCGGTCGCCAGGTAGGTGGTGCCCCGGGTGGTCTTGAGGTGGAGACCGTAGGGGGCGTCCTCCGGGCCGGCGGCGCTGCCGTCGTAGGCGGAGAACCGCAGGGGGAGCATGCCGTCGGACAGAGTTTCGAGAATCTCTGCGATGGTCAGCTTGTGGTCTTGGGAGCGTGAAGCTTTCAGAGTTGTCATCGACGTTGCACCGCCTTGGAGAAAAGGTCCAGTAATCGTGATTTCGGGTCGTAGCGTTTTTTCAGTTCCGTGTATCGATCGCCGCCGTAGTAGAGGCGTTCGAAATCTTCTCGTGAATAGTACGAATCGGAGTAGAGGGACTTGTGTCCGTCGAAGTCACTGACCTTGTCTTCGATCAGCCGATTCGCGGCGCCCTCGGGTCGGCCCGGAACGATGGGCACCGATGACCAGAATCCGATGTTCACGTACGTGCGTTTCGGTTCGAGGGGGTACAGGGGCCAGGGGCGTTGCGAGGACGCGCCGGCGGGGGCAGGTTCCCGCAACCGCAACGGGCACAGCCACAGCGGTTCGATCGGGATTTCGTCGAGGAACCAGCGGACGAAGTCCGCGGTCCGCTCGATGGGCACTTCGACGTCCTGCACGACGCGTTCGCGCGGCGGGTTGCCCTTGCGCTTCTCGAGGCGGTCGCCGATGTCGTACTTGTGGTCGAGGGCGATGAGCTTCCAGTAGAAGCTGCTGCGGAGGAGGTTCTTCGGCCACAGCCGGCGGATGGTGGGGTTCTGGGCGCCGAAGGCGCGTGAGCACCAGAACCAGTCGGTGTCCCAGCGCCACAGGTAGTCTCGAATGGTGAGTTTGTCCGTTTTGGGGTGGTTCACGGAGCTGTGCTGGATGGACCGGTAGAAGATGTTCAGCCCGGTGTAGTCGCTGACGGGGCCGCCCTCGTCGGTCTGATGGCCCAGCGTCAGGTAACTCTCGGACGCGGTGAACACGACGCCGTCCAGGTAGTCGACGGGGATGCCGTTGTGGACGCGCTCGGTGACGATGCGGTCCATCGCCGACTGCAGCTCGTCCAGGGAATCGAAACGCAGATGTCGCAGTGCCACATACCGTTTGACGGGCTCGAGCTGGATGCGCAGTCGTGTGGAGTAGCCGAGGGTTCCGTAGGAGTTGGGGAACCCCCAGAACAGGTCGGAGTTCTCGCCTTCTGGTGTCGCGGTGACGATGTCGCCGCTGCCGGTCAGGACGTCGATCTCGAGGACCGATTCGTGGGGGAGCCCGTTGCGGAACGACGTCGACTCGATGCCGAGGCCGGTGACCGCGCCGCCGAGTGTGATGGTCTTGAGTTGCGGAACCACCAGCGGCGCCAGCCCGTACGGCAGGGTGGCGTCCACCAGGTCTTCGTACGTGCACATTCCGGCGACATCCGCGGTCCGGGCCTGCTCGTCGACCGAGATGACTCCGCCGAGCCCGGAGACGTCGAGGCCGGGTGCGCTGGTCTGGGCCCGCGCCCGGAACAGGTTGGACGTCTTCTTCGCGAGTCGCACGGTGGCGTCCGTGGGAATCGCGCGGTAGGACGCGAGAAGCCGTTCGACGCCGGCGCGGTGAGCGTCGATCCCGGTGACGGGCAGAGTGCGATGCGCACGGAAGGGGCGTCCACCCTCCCGCATGCTTTTCAGTAGTTCAACCGAAGAGGCAGCCACACCCTGACGCTATCCCTCTCCGCGGGTTCAGGCCACGCATATCGGCGCGGTCGACCGAAGATTCACACAAATGTCTCATCAATGTGCGGGTCGTGACCACGTCGAAGTGAGCTACCTCACAATAGATTGCCACGTCATCGCCCGGACTCGCGGACGGAAGGCAGGATGAGAGGAGGAAGCAGTTTCGTACAAATCGTACAAGAGGAGTCAGAACAGTGGGCCAGGTCAGCGCGAGCAGTTCGATCACCGTCGCAGCCACACCGGAGAAGGTGCTCGCGGCCTTGACGGACTACGAGACGGTGCGTCCGCGCATCCTCTCGGAGCAGTACCTGGACTACCGCGTCCTCGAGGGCGGGCAGGGTGGCGGCACCGTCGCGCAGTGGACGTTGAAGGCCACCGAGAAGCGGTCCCGCGACATCAAGGCCACGGTCACCGTGGCGGGCAACACGATCACCGAGACGGACGCGAACTCGTCGCTCGTCACCACCTGGGTCGTCGCCCCGAGCGGCAGCGGTTCGACGGTCACCACGACCACCGAGTGGAAGGGCGCGGGCGGCATCGGGGGCTTCTTCGAGAAGACGTTCGCCCCGCTGGGTCTGAAGAAGATCCAGGGGCAGGTGCTGGCGAACCTCGAGCGCGAACTCGCCTGACGCGACGCCGGTTCGCTCCGGCGCCGTCGTGGTGAGTCCCACGACGGCGTCGGCGCCGGACCGCGCCGACGGTCACGGTCTACGCTGGCAGGGGAAACAGCAGAAAGGACCACGTCAGTGCAACCAGGTGGACAACCCGACATGTCGCAGCTCCTCGCGCAGGCACAGCAGATGCAGCAGCAGCTGATGGCCGCTCAGCAGGAGATGGCCGAGGCCGAGGTCACCGGGCAGGCCGGTGGCGGACTCGTGACCGCGACGGTCAAGGGGACAGGTGAAGTGGTCGGTCTGAAGATCGATCCGAAGGTCGTCGATCCCGACGACGTGGAGACTCTGCAGGACCTCGTGATCGGTGCGATCGAGGACGCGTCGAACAAGGCGCAGGAGATCGCGGCGCAGAAACTCGGTCCGCTCGCGGGTGGATTCGGTGGGGGAGGCCTGCCCGGTCTCCCCGGTTTCTAGAGGCGCGGCGTGTACGAAGGTCCGGTTCAGGATCTGATCGACGAGCTCGGCAAGCTGCCCGGCGTCGGGCCGAAGAGCGCACAGCGCATCGCGTTCCACCTGCTCAGCGTCGAGCCGCCGGAGATCGACCGGCTCAAGAATGCGCTCCAGCGGGTGCGCGACGGCGTCCAGTTCTGTGTGGTGTGCGGCACGGTCTCCGACAAGGAGCACTGCCGCATCTGCGCCGATCCGCGCCGCGACCGCACGGTGATCTGTGTGGTCGAGGAGCCGAAGGACGTCCAGGCCGTCGAGCGCACGCGCGAGTTCAAGGGCCGCTATCACGTTCTGGGCGGCGCGCTGGATCCGCTGTCCGGGGTGGGTCCCGATCAGCTCCGTATCCGGGAGTTGCTCGCGCGCATCGGCAATCAGGAGGACGGCGTCGACGTCTCCGAGGTGATCATCGCGACCGACCCCAACACCGAGGGGGAGGCCACTGCGACGTATCTGGTGCGGATGCTGCGGGACTTCCCCGGGCTGACGGTCAGCAGGCTCGCGTCGGGTCTGCCGATGGGCGGCGACCTCGAGTTCGCCGACGAGCTCACGCTGGGCAGGGCGTTGTCGGGGAGACGCACGCTGTGACGTCGGATCCGGGCACTGCCGCGCCGGTGAAGCGGACGGCCGAGCAGTCGCGGTCGCTGATCGTCGACGCGGCGGGGCGGGCGTTCGCGACACGTCCGTATCGGGAGATCACGCTCAAGGACATCGCCGAGGACGCCGGGGTCAGCGCACCGCTGATCATCAAGTACTTCGGGTCGAAGGAGCAGCTGTTCGACGCGCTCGTCGATTTCCGCGCCGCCGCGGAGATCGTGTTCAGCGGTCCGCTGGACGGTCTCGGTGAGCGGATGGTGTCGATGTTCGCGCGGCCGCTCGAACCGTACAAGCCCCTGTCGTTGAACATTCTGTTCATGAGCGGGCCGAGCGAGGAGAGCAGCCGCAAGCTCCGCGCCAACTATTCGGCGCAGATGATCGACGCGCTGGCCGAACGACTACCCGGGCCGAATGCCCGGCTGCGCGCCGAACTGGTGATGTCGATGCTGACGGGTCTCGCCGTCATGCGTCGCAAGATGATGCAGGAGCACGCGACAGGCACCCCGGAAGAGGTGGTGGCCCACTATGCCCCGCTGGTGCAGGAGTTGCTCGACGGCTGAGGGCGGATTGTCCGGCTTGCGGGGTAAATGGTTGTTCACCTAATCTGGTGAACAACCATTTACCAGCTGTGCAAGGGGTGACGCTTGACGATCTCGTTGCCGCGCCCACTGTCGGCGCTCGCGGATCAGCCGGTCGCACCGCCGGACTCTGCCGGCGGATCGCGTTACCTCTTCCCGATTCTCGCGTTCGCGGGCGTGTTCCAGGCCGTCCTGCAAACGGTCATGGTGCCCCTCCTGCCCAGCATGCCGACGTTCACCGGCGCGAGTCAGACGTCGGTGTCCTGGCTGATCACCACCACCCTCCTGGTCGGCGCGGTCGTCACCCCGATCTTCGGCAGGCTCGCCGACATGTTCGGCAAGAAGCGGATGCTTCTCGTCGCCTTCGTCTTCATGACGCTCGGCGCGTTGATCTGCGCCGTGACGTCCGACATCGCGTTCCTGATCTTCGCGCGAGGACTGCAGGGGGCAGGCGCCGCCGTCATCCCGGTCGGAATCTCGATCCTCCGCGACGAATTGCCGCGGGAGAAGGTCAACGGCGCCATCGCCATGATGAGCTCGACCCTCGGGATCGGCACGGCGCTCGGACTGCCGTTCGCGGCGTCCGTCGCCGAGTACTCCAACTGGCACGTCCTCTTCTGGGTCATCGCGGGAATCGGGCTCGCGGTCACCACGGCCGCGGTGCTGTTCATCCGCGAGTCCGAGGTGCGGTCGGGTGGGCGGTTCGACGGTGTCGGTGCCGTCGGTCTGACCGCCGCCCTCGTCTGCCTGCTCGTCCCGATCACCCAGGGCAGCTCGTGGGGCTGGGGAAGTCCCGCGGTGCTGGGCATGTTCGCGTCCGCGGTGTTCCTGTTCGCGTTGTGGGGACATCAGCAGCTGCGCAACCGGAACCCGCTCGTGGACCTGCGGGTGTCGGCGCGACGGTCGGTGCTGCTGCCGCACGTCACGGCGCTTCTCGTCGGGTTCGCGTTCTACGGAAACGCGCTCATCACCACACAGCTGCTGCAGGCGCCCCGCGGAGACGCCGGCTACGGCCTGACGATCCTCCAGGCCGCGGTGTGCCAGCTGCCGACGAGTCTGTCGATGATCGTCTTCGCGCAGGTCGGCGCCCGGGTGTCCGAGCGTTACGGGTCGAAGGTGACGATCCTGTCGGGCGCGATCTGTCTCGTCCTCGGCTACGCGCTGCACACCGTGCCGCACAAGGAGTTGTGGATGGTGATCGCGGCGCTCGGTGTCGCGGCCGTCGGCACCGCGCTGGTGTACAGCACGCTGCCGATGCTGATCGTCCGGGCTGTGCCGTCCACGCAGATGGCCGCGGCCAACGGCGTCAACGTCCTGCTGCGGACGATGGGTACCACCATGTGCAGCGCGGTGGTCGCGACGGTTTTGGCGGCGAGCATGGTGGGCGGTGTCGCCTCGGCCGCCGGTTTCTCGATCGCCTACGGGGTGTGCGCGGTGCTGGCGGTCCTGGTGTTCGCGGTGTCCCTGGCCCTGCCGGGGCACGATCGGATGAAGAAAAGTCCGGTAGAGCCACTTGTGACGTAGATCACTCACGTGTATCGTCAGTGATGCGGATCGAGGAAATGTACCTGTGAGCAGAGAAAACTCGAGAAGCAGAGATCCGGCCGAGAATGCAGAAGCATTCCCGGCCGAACCCCTGTCTGGGGTCTTTACTCCTCCATCGATTCCGCGATCTGCTTGATGGCGGCCAGCCGGCGATCCCACTCGGCGCCGATTCGTTCCAGCGTCCGCGCCGTCTTGTTGAGCTCGGCGCCCAGCGCGCGGTAGCGGATCTCGCGGCCCACCTTCACCGACTCCACCAGTCCGCAGGCCTGCAGCGCATTCAGATGCTTCGCGATGGCCTGCCTCGACACCGGAAGCCGGGTGGCGAGCGACGACGCCGACTGGTCGGCCCGCCCGAGTTCGGTGAGGATCTCCCAGCGGGTCTCGTCGGACAGCGCCGCGAACACCGAGGCCAATTCGGCGTACGTGCCCCCTGTCATGCCTTCACGCCGTGCAGGTACGCGACCAGTTCGTCGAGTTCGGCGTGCCAGCCCTGGACGTTGCCCTCGCGGGCCCGCTTCTGGTCGGCGACGTCGCGGTCGAGGGTGTCGAACCCGGTCTCGACGACTGTCAGTTCGGTGCCGGCCGCGTGCTCGGACAGCGTGAACCGCACCAGGGTGGAGTTGCCGATCACCGGGTCTGCTTCCATGTCGGCTGCCCAGCGGAAGCCGAACGCGTTCGGTTCGTCGACCTCCGTGACGACGGCGCGGGCGGTGCCGTGCTCGTCCCAGGTGAAGGCGGCCTTGCCGCCGACGCTGAGGTCGAGCGACGTGCGCTGCCCGAACCACTGGCTGATCTTGTCGGGATCCGTGATCGCCGCCCATACCGCCGATCTCGGGGCGTTCACGACAACGGTCCGGGTGATGCTGCTCGATGCGTCCATGGTGGGCCACCTTTTCGACGACGGTTGATGTGCAACTCCATGGTTGCACTCTTTCCGACGTTCTGCAACCCTTTGGTTGCGCTCGGCAGGTGAGTGCCGATGTGTACCCGGATGGACATCGGTACTCACAGGGTTTATCCACAGGCTGTGGAAAAATGGTGGGAAGGGGCGGTTCCTGTCGGGGCGGGCCGACACCGTTCCGGGCATGGAACACGACTCATGGCAGTCCATTCTCGACGCCCAGGACGGCGTCGTCACCACGGCACAGCTCCGGGCGCACGGCGTCAGTGCCACCGCACTCCGGCATCGTGTGGTGTCCGGTCAGTGGCTGCGGGTGCTGCCGCGCGTCATCGCGGTCACCAACGGTCCGCTCACCCGCCCGATGGCCCTCTCCGCCGCACTCCTGTACGGCGGCCGGGCGATCCTGAGTCACCGGACCGCGGCCGAGGAATGGGGACTGCTCCGCGTCGACGACCCGTCGGCACCGGTCCACATCACTGTCCCCTACAACTGCTCGGCGGTGAATCAGGGGCAGACGGTCCGCTCACCCGGCAGTCGGCGCCCGACCTCGGTCGGCAACGCACTCGTTCATGGTGGCGTCGTGGTCCATCGGTCTCGCGCGTTCGAGCACATCTCGGTCCCGTTCCGTCGGCCACGGACATCGTTGGCCGACACGGTGATCGACCTCGCGGTGTCCGAGGCCACCCCGCGGGAGGCGGCCCTCCGGTTCATCGAGGCCGCCACAAGTGGCAAGGTCCACGTCGAGGTGCTCCGGCGGAAACTCGAGGTCCGGCGTCCACACCGGTATGCGACCGACATCGCCGACGCCGTGATGCTGCTCGGCGACGGCGTTCAATCGGCCCTCGAACACCGCTACGCACTCGACGTCGAACGGGCGCACGGGCTGCCGAGCGGAAAACGTCAGATGCCGCACGTCGTGGACGGCCGGATTCTGTACGAGGACGTCGATTACAGCCCCATGGGTGTGCCGCTGATCGTCCGGCTCGACGGGCAGCAGTATCACAGCGCGCAACAGTCCCGTTTCCGTGACCGTCGGCGCGACAACGCGGCGGAGCTGGCCGACCGTCCACGGCTGGTCTACGGGTGGGATGAGACGACCCGCGACCCCTGCGGGGTATTCGAGGAAGTGCGCCGGGTGTTGGTCCGCGAAGGATGGGCCGATATGTCGCGCCGCTGTCCAGCCTGCCCACGTGAGTGAGAAAGAGTGCCCCGCCACTCTTTCTCACTCACCTGCGGAGGTGAGTGAGAAAGCGTGCGGGACGACGCTTTGCCACTCACGTGCTCAGACGCGCAGGCGCTCCCGGCGCAACTGCTCGACCTCGGGCAGGTCGAGGGGCGCGAGTTCGTCGACGCCCAGCGCCCGCTTCAGGAGCAGGTCGGCGAGTTCGGGGTTGCGGGCGAGCGCGGGTCCGTGCATGTACGTGCCGATCACAGAACCCTGGACGACGCCTTCGAGCCCGTCCCCGACGCCGTTGCCGACGCCGTGCGTGACCCGGGCCAGGCCGCGGGCGTCGGAGCCGAGTGTGGTTCCGCCGCGGTGGTTTTCGAACCCAGTGAGCGGCTGCGTCAGCCCGTCCATCCGTGGTGCCGTGATCACTTCACCGATGGAACGCGTCGCCTGCGGGGACGTGGTGACGTCGAGCATCGAGACGCCGTCGACGCGTTCGCCGCTCGACGTCTCGTACCAGTTGCCGAGCACCTGGATCGCGGCGCAGATCGCCAGGACGGGGGCGCCGCGTTCGGCGGCCTTCTGCAGTCCGGGGTACTTGGCGAGGTGCCGGGTGGCGAGGCGCTGCGCCGAGTCCTCGGCCCCACCGAGCGTGTAGACGTCGAGGGACTCCGGGACCGGATCGTTCAGCGTGATCTCGACGATCTCCGCGTCGTATCCGCGCATGCGCAGTCGCTGCCGGAGGATCAGGGCGTTGCCGCCGTCGCCGTAGGTGCCCATCACGTCGGGCAGCACCAGGCCGATGCGTACGGTCGAGTCAGGCATTGCGCGCCTCCTTCGCGATGGCGGTGTTCAGGTCGCGGAAGGCGGTGTAGTTGGCGAGCACCTCGACGCGTCCGGGCGGGCAGGACGCGATGGCCCGCAACGGGTTCGGGTCGAGCGTGTGCTCGACGCCGGCGTACGTGAGGCGGACGGCCAGGTCGGTGCCGCGTTCGCCGGCGGCCACCACCTTGACGCCCTCGAAGTGCTCGAACCGCACGTCCCACAGCCAGGACAGATCCTCGCCGTCGGGAACCTGCCCGTTGACGGCGATCACGAGTCCGTCGACGGTGGGGTCGATCATCGACAGCGCTTCCTGCCAGCCGGCGGGGTTCTTGGCGAGCAGCATGTGCACGGAGTGCGACCCGACCTCGACGGTGCTGTAGCGGCCCGCGACCTCCTGGACGGTGGCCGCGGCGGCGACGGCGTCCTCCGCCTTCGCGCCCATCGCAACGGCCGCAGCGACGGCCTGTGCGGCGTTGCCGCGGTTGGCGCGTCCGGGCAGGGCGAGGGTCATCGGGATCTTCAGGCCGTCGGGCCCGTACAGGTTTTCGTCGTCCAGCCACCAGTCGGGGGTCGGGCGCGCGAAGTCGGAACCCGTGCTGCGCCAGTGCGAGCCCTCCCACACGATGGGTTCGCCGGTGCGCGGACAGCTGGCGGCGTCGCTGGCCCATCCGCCCCCGGCAGCGACCCAGACGACGTTCTTCGCGTCGTAGGCCACCGAGGTGACGAGGACGTCGTCGCAGTTGGCGATCACGACGGCCTCCGGGTGCGCGGCGACGCAGGCGCGGAGTTTGCGTTCGATCATGTTGATCTCGCCGACCCGGTCGAGCTGGTCGCGGCTGAGGTTGAGCAGAACCAGGGCCTCGGGGTTGACGGCGTCGCTGACGTGCGGGACGTGGAGCTCGTCGACCTCGAGGGCGGCGAGGGGCGCGTGGACGCGGGTGCTGAGCGCCGCGACGATGCCGGCGTCCATGTTGGCGCCGTCGGCCTGCGTCGCGACCTCACCGAGGGTGGAGAGCGCCGCCGCGGTCATCCGGGTGGTGGTGGACTTGCCGTTGGTGCCGGTGATCACCGCGGTGCGTCGGCCGGCGCCGAGCTGCTCCATCAGGGTCGGGTCGATCTTCAGGGCGATCAGTCCGCCGATCATCGAGCCCTTGCCCCGGCCCGCCTTCTGCGACGCCCAGGAGGCCGCCGCCGCTGCGCGCAGGGCGAGCTTGCCGCGCGTCGTGATCCCAGTTCCAGTACTCACTCCGCGAGTTTTGCACAGGGTCCGGTCAGACGCCGACTCGCGCGGGGGCACGTGAGCGCGAAAGTGTGCTCGGACGCACCCTGCCACTCACCTGGGTGGCGGCGGCACCGGCGATGACGACGGCCCCGCCGATCAGCGACAGGACGCTCGGCTCCTCGTGCAGCACCAGCCAGGACGCCCCGATCCCGACGATCGGAACCAGCAGGGAGAACGGTGCGACCATCCCGGCGGGGTAGCGGCTGAGCAGTGCCGTCCACAGACCCGAGCCCGCGACCGTGCCGAGGATCACGATGTAGGCGAGGCCTGCGAGCGCGAGCGGGCCGGTACCCTCCAGCGACGACGTCAGGGAGTTCCAGCCCGCGGACGGTCCCTCCACGCAGAACGACAGCGCCAGCATCGGCAGCGGCGGAATGACGCACATCCACAGCATCAGGCGCATCGGCTGGTCCGACGCGGCCTTGCGGTTGCCGATGTTGCCCACCGCCCACGACAGTCCCGCGAGCAGCGTCAGGGCCACCGGCAGCAGCGCGGCGTGCTGGGCGCGGTCCCAGCCGATGACTGTCATCCCGGCCATCGCCACCAGTAGTCCGCACACCTGTGCCGGCCGCAGTCGCTCCCGCAGCAGGACCGCGCCGAGGACCACGGTGAACGGTGCGGACGACTGCAGGACCAGCGATGCCAGCCCGGTGGGCATGCCGACGTGCATGGCCCAGAACAGGAAGGCGAACTGGCCGACGCCGAACCCCAGGCCGTACACCAGCAGCCACTTCGGCGGGACCTGTGGCCGGGGAACGAACAGGATGACCGGGATCGCGATGACGAAGAATCGCAGCGCGGCGAAGAAGAACGGTGGGAAGTGGTCGAGACCCGCGCGAATGGCTAGGAAGTTGAGCCCCCACAGGACGACGACGGTGAGTCCGAGCAGCCGGTCGCGGGAGGTCATGCCTTCCATCGTGAGGGCCGGAAACAATCAGGACAAGCGCATTAAAGTGCATCATCGATGTAGTTTTGCTACATGGATGCGACCCGGTTGCGCGTGCTGCGCGAGCTGGCGGACCGCGGGACGGTGGCGGCGACCGCGCAGGCGTTGTCGATGACGCCGTCGGCGGTGTCGCAGCAGCTCAAGATTCTCTCGCGGGAGGCCGGGGTGACCCTGCTCGAACCCGCCGGCCGCCGGTTGCGGCTCACCGATGCCGGTCAGGCGCTCGTCGTCCGCGCCGACGACGTCGTGGCGGCCCTGGACCGTGCGGCGGCGGAGATGAGCGCCTACCGCGGTTCGCCGCGCGGGCGGGTGCGGGTGGCGCTGTTCCCGTCCGGTGCCGCGCTGCTGCTGCCCGGACTGCTGGACGCGCTCGAAGGCAGTGGGGTGGACGTGCAGGCGCGCGACGAGGACCTGCCCGCCGCCGCGGTGCCCACCCTGCTCGCCGATTACGACGTGGTGCTGACGCATCGCGACGAGCGGGCCCCGGCCTCGTCCTCGCCGCGGGTGACGGCCGAATCGCTGATGCGCGAACCCATCGACCTCATCCTGCCGCCCGGCCATCCGCTCGCCGGACAGGATGCGGTTCGCCCGGACCAGTTGGCGGACGAGAGGTGGATCAGTGTGCGCGGCGGTTTCCCCGTCGACGACGTGCTGATGTCGGTGGCCGCCGCGACCGGGGTGCAGCCGCATGTGGTGATGCGCATCAACGACTTCCGGGTCATCGAGGAACTCGTCGCCGGCGGTCACGGCGTGGCCCTGCTGGCCCGCCATGCGGTGACGAGCCGCACGGTGGTGCAGCTGCCGCTCGCCGGGGTGCGCGCGGCCCGGATCTACGAACTGGCCCGGCGGCCGGCAGCCGACGACGTTCCCGCGGTGGCCACGGTGCTGCAGGCGTTCCGGGACGTCGCGGCACGGGTGCGGGACTGACCCCCGACAGCACGAAGGCCCGCACCGGGGCGGGCCTTCGACGGTGACGGTGCGGGGTCAGGCCAGCGCCTTGGCTTTCAGCGTCTCGTACTCCTGCTGAGTGATGGTGCCTGCATCGAGCAGTGCCTTCGCGTCCGCGATCTGCTCGGCCGAGGACTTGCCCGCGACGGAACGGATGTAGCTGTCCTGAGCCTGCTTCACCTCCTGCGCGGCCGCCATCGACCGCTGGGCCATGCCGTCGCTCTTGACGATGAGATACACGAGCGCGGTCAGCAGCGGGATGAAGAACAGGAAGATGATCCAGATGGCCTTCGCCCAGCCCGACGTCTTATGGTCGCGGAACAGGTCGGTGATGATGGAGAACAACAGGATCAGGTAGGCCACGAAGCCGAAGGTGACGATGATCACCCAGAGAAAGTCCCAGAAAGAGTCCATTGCAGCGCTCCATTCACAGTCGAATTCACTCTGCGCTGACTATCGCACCGGGCCGGGGCACCCGCGTCATCCGAAACAGGTGAAATGCGGCCGGTGCGGACTCCCCGCCCGCGGTGGCGGAAACGCCGAACGGCCGCGACACCGGTAGGTGCCGCGGCCGTTCGGGTGGGGACTACTTGCCTGCGTCGACCGCCCGGCGCATGCCGCGCTCGACCGCACCGATGATGTACGGACGCAGTTCGACGGCCGGGATGACGGCGTCGACGGAGCCGACCCGCTGTGCCCGCTGGATGTTGTGCACAGCCTCGAACTCGGCCGCGACCTCACCGAGCTTCTCGTTGCGCACCGCAGCCTGCTGGGCCGCCAGCTCCACCCGCAGGTGAGCCTGCTGGGCGTCGTTCTGGGCGCCCGCCAGGTTGGCTTCGAGCTCCCGGATCGACGGGTCGGCGGCCACCCGAGAGTTGACCTCGCGGGTGAACACCACGGCCGCGGCGGGGGCACCACCGAGGACCGAGGCGAACGAACCCTCGACCGCCAGCACCTCCATGTTGTCGTTCAGTGCTCCGGAGAACACCACGAACGCGCCACCGTGGTAGCGGGAGACGACGCAGAACACGATCGGGCCGTCGAAATTGACGATGGCGCGGCCGATCTCGGCGCCGTACTCGAGCTGGATGTGCCGCAGCGAGTCCGGGGAACCGTCGAAGCCGGACAGGTTGGCCAGCACGACGAGCGGACGGCTGCCGCTGGCGGCGTTGATCGCCCGGGCCGTCTTCTTCGACGACTGCGGGAACAGCGTTCCCGCAGTCCACTGGTCGGGACCGTTGGCCGGCGACCATCCCTTACGGGCGATGGCCCGCGACTCGATGCCGATGACGCTCACCGGGTAACCGCCGAGGTGTGCGTCGAACACGACGGACGTGTCGGCGTCCGCCATGTCGGCCCACCGCTCCAGCACCGCGTGGTCCTGGTCGACGAGCGAACGCATCACCGTGCGAATGTCGAACGGCTTCTTGCGTTCCGGGTTCGTCTCCGCGGAGAAGATGTCGCCGACCGTGGTGAAGTCGCTGGACGGGTGGATGTGCGGGAAGGACCGCACGTCGCGCCCGATCGGGTCGCTGGTCTGCGCCCGGCGCGGGAAGCGTTCTCCGGCAACGACGTACGCGTGGTCGTAGTGTGCGAACAGGATCTCGCACGCGGCGGGCAGGTTCGGCGCCCAGTACTGCGCCTCACCGTTCGGGCCCATCACGCGGTCGTAACCGCCGATGCCGAAGTTGTCCTCGGCCGAGACGCCACCCGAGTAGTCGAGCGAGTTCTTACCGGTGAGCACCATGGCACTGTCCGGCGTCATGACGAGGATGCCCTTGGTGTGCATCAGCATCGTGGCTTCGGCGTTCCAGTACGGCTGCGCGCCGACGTTGATGCCGGCCACGATCACGTTGACCTCGCCACCGTTCTGCGTGAACGTGATGAGGCGACGCAGGCCGCGGGACACCCAGTCCATGTTCTCGGTGCCACTGTCCATGGAGATCGTCGCGCCGGACGACAGCGCGAACCACTCGACCGGGACACCCAGCTTCTCGGCCAGGTCGACACCGGCGACGAGGCGGGCGCACTCGGCTTCCGCGACGGTGCCCAGTGCCTTCGTCGGGTCACCGAAGAGCGCGACGCGGGTCATTCCCTCGGGATGCCGGTCGGTGCGGGCGGTGACCAGACCGACGACGAGGCCGGCCTTGTTCTGACCGTACGGACGCTCGACGGGAACCAGCTGGCCCGTCTCGTCCAGGTCGTGCTCGACGAAGCTGCCGTCGCGGCCGGTGAGCAGCGGGATCAGCTCGTACGGGTAGACGGTGCCGCGGGCACGTGAGCTGCGGACCTTCTGCGTGTACGCGTCGAGCGGCTGCAGCGGCTCGGTCGGCGGCTCGGTGACCTTGACGACCACGCCGGCACCGGTGCGGTAGGAGAAGCGCAGAGCCTTCTCCCGCGACTCCGTGCCGGGCTCGCCCTGGAGCCGGGCGATCACGGTGATCTCCTCGAGTCCGGCGCCCGCGGTGAGCGGTGCCGCGACCCGGGCGAACGCCTCGAGGTCCTCGACCGGGACGTCGATCTTCGGCCACACGTACAGCACGACGCGGTTGGCGTCGAGCTTGCGCTTGCTGCCGCGCGTGGCCTGCGCCCGGCGGATGCCGTCGAGGCACGACTGCAGCACGCGTTCCGCAGCGGGAACACCGATGACCTGGCCGTCCTCGTTGCGGACCGGCGTGATGTCGCGGATCTCGGCGAGCGCGATGAGGCGTTCGTCGGTGGGGTTGTCGCGCGAGACCAGGTTGAACAGGAACGTGTCGGCGACCGCGGGGAGGCGGGTGCCGTCGAAGTTCTTCAGGCGCCACAGGTCGAGTCGCTGGCCGGTGAGCGGGTGCATGTCCCGGATCAGCGTCTCTTCCGCCAGGACACCTGCGTCGTCCGGGCGGTACGTGAACTTGCGGACGTCCATGTCGGTTCCGCCGAAGACGGACACCGTGACCCGGCGGCAGGTCGCGGCCAGCGGCAGCGCCGACAGCGCCTTCCGCAGGTCCTCGGACATCGTGTTCGGGTCGGCGGGCGGTGCGGTCCACGACAGGTAGAGGTCGAGGACGAGGTTGTCGGGGTTCTCCGCGGCGACGGCACCGATCTCGTCGAGCGCACCGGGCAGTTCGGCGTACTCGGCGACGGCCGACACCAGGTTGAGGCGCTCGCCGAGCAGATCGAAGTTGCCGGTGACGAAACGCCGTCCGTTGCGGTCGAAGGACGTGACGTCCTCGAGCGTGCGGATGTCGTAGTAGCGACGGGTGACGACCTCGAGCAGCGGCCCGACGGTCGTGCTCTTGCGTGCGATCCGCTGCCCGAGGAGCTCGGTCAGCGACTGCGGGGTGGCGACCAGGGCCTCGAGGCGTTCCTGGTAGTCGGCGGCGTCGGGACGCTCGGCGAGGTACTCGAGGCTGCCACGGACACCGTCGTAGACCTGCTCGCGGGCCTTGCGGATCTGCGGCTCGTCGAAGAACCGGAACCGCACGTTGCGGGCGACGTTTCCGATCACCGGGTACCGGACCTGGGTGGCGATGATCAGCCGGTCCAGGACCTCACCGAGTCCGCTGGGTGCGCGGCCGGGAGCGTTGCCGTCGTTCAGCCACCGATCGAGCAGGGCGGCGATGACGGGAACCTGGTTGTCCATGCGCTGCTGCGCGAGGAACAGACGGTAGACCGCCTCCTCCAGCTCGGCGGTGCGCTCGAGGTCGGTGACGTCGTAGTGACGCAGCGCCCGCGACAGCCGGGTCGTGAACGACTCGGGCAGGCCTTCGAGCTCGACGTCGAGGGTGTGGAGGTAGGTGTGGAAGTGCTCGCGCGGGCTGTGGACGCGCTCGTCACCGTCCTCCTCGGCGGCGGTCGGACGGTTACGTCCGATCTCGCAGATATCCGCGAACGTGTTCAGTAGAGCGAGCTCTGCCTGCACGAGATCCGGGTCGCCCGCGATCTCGGCGCGCAGCTTCTCGTAATCGGCGAGGAGCACTCCGGCGCGCTTCGCGCTGACGTCGTAACCGGTGAGCAGTGCGGCGAGTGCGTCGATCTGCTCGAGGGCGTCGGCCCGGGTGTTCCCGTGCGAAGCGGGGGCACCGAGATCGAACTGGACGCGAGGCGACTTCGGAGCGGTGGACTCCTCGGAACTCTCCTCGACGCGCAGCAGTGCCGTTCCGGCGTCGACCTGGGAGTTGACCATGGCGAGAACTTCCCGCACCCGGCCTGCGACGGGAGCGCGGACCGCGGTCTCCATCTTCATGCTCTCGAGGACGACCAGTGTGGCGCCGACCTCGACCTCGTCGCCGACGGACACGGGCACCGCGACCACGACTGCGGGAGCCGGTGCGCGGACGACGCCGGCCTCGTCCTGGCTGATCTGGTGGCTGATGCCGTCGACCTCGACGAGGTACTGGGCGCGGCCTGCGACCGAGACGACGTGGTGGCGGCGGTCGCCGATCACCAGGCGGCTCTCGAACTCGCTGAGCCGGTCGACCTCGACCTCGGTCTCGGGGGCGTCCCCGTCGACGCGGTAGCTGTGGGCGCCGACCTGCGTGACGGTGAGTCCGTAGGCCTGGCCCTGGTAGCTGAGCTCCACCTTGCGGCCGATGGCGTGGCCGGCGCGGGGCCGTCCACCCCGAGCGGACGACAGGAACGCCTCACGCTCGAGCTTCTCCTCGGCGTCGTAGACGTCGATGGCGGCGGCGATCAGGGCGACATCCGCGGTCCGGGACGGGACGTTGGACGTGCCTGCGTCGGTGCGGTCCAGCCAGCCGGTGTCCGCGGACGCCGAGATGACCTCTTCGCGGTCCAGCAGGTCCAGCAGGAACGACTTGGTGGTGGTGCCGCCCTGCAGCACGACCGTGGTCTCGCGGAGAGCGGTGCGCAGACGCGCGAGCGCCTCGGAGCGGTCGCGACCCCAGGCGATGACCTTGGCGACCATCGAGTCGTAGTCGGGCGGGATGACGTCGCCCTGGGCGATGCCGGTGTCGACGCGGAGGCCGCTGCCGAGCGGGAACTTGAGCAGCTGCACGGCGCCGGGCGCGGGAGCGAAGCCGTTGGCGGCGTCCTCCGCGTTCAGGCGGGCCTCGACGGCGTGACCGAACTCGGGCGGGCAGTCGCCGACCAGCGGCTCACCGCTCGCGACGAGGATCTGCAGCTTCACCAGGTCGATGCCCGTGGTGGCCTCGGTGATGGGGTGCTCGACCTGGAGGCGGGTGTTGACCTCGAGGAACGTGAACGTCTTCTGCTCGGGCTGGTACAGGTACTCGACCGTGCCGGCGCCGCGGTAGCCGGCGGCGCGCACGAGCTCTGCGGAGACGGTGCGCAGGTGGTTGGACTGGTCGGCGGTGAGGAGCGGCGAGCTGGACTCCTCGATGACCTTCTGGTTCTTGCGCTGGATGGAGCAGTCGCGCACACCGGGAGCCCAGACGTTGCCGAAGTTGTCGGCAATCACCTGTACCTCGACGTGGCGTGCGTCGGTGACCAGTCGTTCGATGAACACGACGGGGTCGCCGAAGGACCGCTGGGCCTCACCCTGGGTGCGTTCGAGCGCGAGTTCGAGTTCGTCCTCGGACCACACCTTGCGGATACCGCGGCCACCACCACCGGAGCGGGCCTTGATGATGAGCGGGTAGCCGATGGCCTGGGCGTGACGGCGGGCGTCGGCGCGGGTGGCGACGGGGCCGCCGCTCCACGGCGCGACCGGGACCTCCACCTTCTCGGCGAGGAGCTTGGCCTCCACCTTGTCGCCCAGCAGGCGCATCGCTTCGGCGGGCGGGCCGATGAACGTGATGCCGAGCTGCTCGCAGACCTCGACGAACGCGGGATCCTCGGCGACGAAGCCCCAGCCGACCCACACGGCGTCGGCCTTGCTCTCGCGCAGCGCGCGGGCCAGCTCGGCGTGATCGAGGTAGGCGGTGCCGGTCTTGACTGTGCGCAAGCACACACCTTCGTCGGCCTGCCGAACGAACATCGCGCGGCGTTCTGCCTCCGTGTGGAGTGCGATCGTGCGGATGCCGTAGTTGTGCTCGGCGTTCAGTTCGCGCACCGCACGAATCAGGCGGACCGCCGCTTCGCCGCGGTTGACTATCGCTATTCGCTTGAACATCTGTTATCGCTCCGTTTCCGTAAAACTCATTGATCCGCAGAGTGTTTCGATGGCCAAGGCCATGTCCGCCGAGGACTGGGTGCCGCCTTCGCGGACACGTGCACCCCTGCACAACCCACTTGACTACCTCCAGGGGCGCCCCGAACGCGATCGTCGGACCTGCGCCATTGCGGGACCGATGCTCGGGGAATGCGAGCATAACGTCGAAAATTTGTACCCGCGCGTAACTTCTGCGAGGCCCCGATCTGCTTGTCAAGCGTTCAAGGACTTGCGTGTCGACGCTACGAGGGAGTAATGCGGCCGGAATTCCGCCGAACTGGGCGTCCTCCGGAGAGGTATCTGCAACCCATTGTCACAGAGTCGTTTTCGTCCGGTTCCTCGAGAAGCTCTCGGGGAAAGGAACTTTCACGCAGAAGTTACTGGCGGTTCACCTTCGGATCGGCACCCGCCGGTTCGGTCGCGTGCGCCACCGCGCCCCGCACACCGACGTGTGCCTCGCGGTGCATCCGGTCGACCATGTGCGGATAGTGCAGTTCGAACGCGGGCCGCTCGGAGCGGATGCGCGGCAGCTCGGTGAAGTTGTGCCGCGGCGGCGGGCACGTCGTTGCCCACTCCAGGGAGTTGCCGAACCCCCACGGATCGTCCACCGTGACCACCTCGCCGTAGCGGTAGCTCTTGAAGACGTTCCAGACGAACGGCACGGTCGACGCGCCCAGGACGAACGCGAACACCGTGGAGACCGAGTTGAGGACGGTGAAGCCGTCCGAGGGCAGGTAGTCGGCGTAGCGGCGCGGCATCCCCTCGGCGCCGAGCCAGTGCTGGACGAGGAACGTGCCGTGGAAACCGGTGAACGTGGTCCAGAAGTGCCATTTGCCGAGACGCTCGTCGAGCATGCGGCCCGTCATCTTCGGGAACCAGAAGTAGATGCCCGCGTACGTGGCGAAGACGATCGTCCCGAACAGCACGTAATGGAAGTGGGCGATCACGAAGTAGCTGTCGGTGACGTGGAAGTCCAGCGGCGGGCTCGCGAGGATGACACCGGTGAGGCCGCCGAAGATGAACGTGATGAGGAAGCCGAGCGAGAACAGCATGGGGGTCTCGAACGTCAGCTGCCCCTTCCACATGGTGCCGATCCAGTTGAAGATCTTCACCCCGGTGGGTACCGCGATCAGGAACGTCATGAAGGAGAAGAACGGCAGCAGCACCGCGCCCGTCGCGTACATGTGGTGCGCCCACACGGCGATCGAGAGGGCGGCGATGGCGATCGTCGCGTAGACGAGCCCGCTGTAGCCGAAGAGCGGCTTGCGGCTGAAGACCGGGAAGATCTCCGACACGATGCCGAAGAACGGCAACGCGACGATGTACACCTCCGGATGGCCGAAGAACCAGAACAGGTGCTGCCACAGCAGCACGCCGCCGGTGGCCGGGTCGTACAGATTGCCGCCCAGATGGCGGTCGACGAACAGCCCCATCAGCGCTGCGGTGAGGATCGGGAACGCCACCAGGATCAGGATGCTGGTGATGAAGATGTTCCACGTGAAGATCGGCATCCGGAACATGATCATGCCCGGGGCTCGCAGGCAGATGACGGTCGTGATCATGTTGACCCCGCCGAGGATGGTGCCGAGACCGGACAGCGCCAGCCCCATGATCCACAGATCGGCGCCGACGCCCGGCGCATGCAGCGCGCTCGTCAGCGGCGAGTACGCCGTCCAGCCGAAGTCCGCGGCGCCACCCGGGGTGATGAAACCCGCGATCGCGATGGTGCCGCCGAACAGGAACGCCCAGTAACTGAACGCGTTGAGACGGGGGAACGCGACGTCGGGGGCGCCGATCTGCAGTGGCAGGATGTAGTTGGCGAACCCGAACACGATCGGCGTCGCGTACAGCAGCAGCATGATCGTGCCGTGCATCGTGAACAGCTGGTTGTACTGCTCGTTCGACAGGAACTGCAGACCCGGAACGGCGAGCTCGCCGCGGATCAGCAGCGCCATCAGACCGCCGGCCATGAAGAAGACGAACGACGTGATCAGGTACAGAATCCCCAGATCCTTGGGATCCGTCGTCGTGATCATCTTGTAGAAGAAGCTGCCCTTGGGGCGGCGCCGGGCCGGATACGGACGGACCGGAAGATGCTGTTGAAATGCCAGATTCACGACGCCCCCCGAAGGGTCCGAGGCGGTTCGGGTCCGGTGTGGACTCCGTTACCAGGGTAGTCACCCGAAGCCCGGAGGGAGCCGCTTTCCGTGGCCGGAAACGACGCTGCCGCAGGTGCGCGTGGTGCGCGCCTGCGGCAGCGAGGGTCGGGAAGCGGTCAGTGCGCGCGGTTGACCGCCGAGACGACGGCGCGCAGCGACGCGGTGGTGATCGACGTCGCGATGCCGACGCCCCAGACCACGGTGTTCCGTCCGTCGGGAGCGGTCACCGCGCACTCGACGTACGCGGCCGCCTGGGCGTCGTCACCGGCCGACATGGCGTGCTCGGAGTAGTCGAGCACACGCACGTCGAAGTCGATGGTGGCGAGCGCGTCGACGAACGCGGCGAGCGGGCCGTTGCCCGAACCCGAGATCTCGTGCTCCTTGCCGTCGACCTTCACGGTCGCGGTGATGGAGTCGGTGCCGCCGTCCTCCTCGGACGCCGTGACCTTCTGCTTCATCCGCTCGAGCGGCGTGATCGGAGCCAGGTACTCCTCGTGGAAGACGTCCCACATCTCCTTGGGCGACACCTCGCCGCCCTCGCCGTCGGTAATCCGCTGGACGGCCTGCGAGAACTCGATCTGCAGGCGACGCGGCAGCACCAGCCCGTGATCGGCCTTCATGATGTACGCGACGCCGCCCTTGCCGGACTGCGAGTTGACGCGGATCACGGCCTCGTAGGTGCGGCCCACGTCCTTGGGGTCGATCGGCAGGTAGGGAACCGCCCACAGGATGTCGTCGACGTCCGCGTCCTGCGAGTCGGCGTCGAACTTCATGGCGTCGAGACCCTTGTTGATCGCGTCCTGGTGGCTGCCCGAGAACGCGGTGTACACGAGGTCGCCGCCGTACGGGTGACGCTCGTGGACGGGCAGCTGGTTGCAGTACTCGACGGTGCGGCGGATCTCGTCGATGTTCGAGAAGTCGATCTGCGGGTCGACGCCCCGGGTGAACATGTTGAGGCCGAGCGTGACCAGGCAGACGTTGCCGGTGCGCTCACCGTTGCCGAACAGGCAGCCCTCGATGCGGTCGGCACCTGCCTGGTAGCCCAGCTCCGCGGCGGCCACGCCGGTGCCGCGGTCGTTGTGGGGGTGCAGCGACAGGATGACCGAGTCGCGGCGGGCCAGGTTGCGGTGCATCCACTCGATGGAGTCGGCGTACACGTTGGGCGTCGCCATCTCGACGGTGGCGGGCAGGTTCAGGATCACCGGGTTCTCCGGCGTCGGCTGCAGCACCTCGGTGACGGCGTCGCACACCTCCTTGGCGTACTCGAGTTCCGTGCCGGTGTACGACTCGGGGGAGTACTCCCAGCGCCATTGCGTGTCGGGGTACTTCTTCGCCTCTTCGAGGGCCAGGGCCGCCGCGTCGGTCGCGATCTTCTTGATCACGTCGCGCTCGGCCTTGAACACCACCCGGCGCTGCAGGATGGACGTCGAGTTGTAGAAGTGGACGATCACCTTGTTCGCGCCCTCACAGGCCTCGAACGTGCGCTTGATCAGTTCCGGCCGGGACTGCGTGAGCACCTGGATGGTGACGTCGTCCGGAATCGCTCCGTCTTCGATGATCTCGCGGACGAAGTCGAAGTCCGTCTGGCTCGCCGACGGGAAGCCGACCTCGATCTCCTTGTAGCCCATCCGCACCAGCAGTTCGAACATGCGGCGCTTGCGGGCGGGGCTCATCGGGTCGATCAGCGCCTGGTTGCCGTCACGGAGGTCGACCGCGCACCACTGCGGCGCACGGTCGATGATCTTGTCGGGCCACGAGCGGTCCGGCAGCGACACCGGCTCCACTTCTTCGGAGAAGGAGCGGTAGCGGAACGTCGGCATCGACGAATTCTTCTGCGTGTTCCACTCCGGCTGATCGGAGGGAGCAGGCTTGGAAGGCGGCGTGATGGTGCGCGTTCCGGAGGTAAAGGCGTCAGCGGGGGACATGGGATTGATCTCCAGGTTCGATGTGGACTTTCTGAGTCCAACGGCTGTGTCGACCGGCGCACGAGAAACCCCGCGACGGGAAGCCAGTCTGGATCAGACCCCGTCGCGGCAACCAAGGAGGAGTGCGCGCTGCATACTCAGCACTGTACTCCGGGCACCATCGTTCGCGTGCCGGGGTTCGAAGTCCGAGTGAGGAGACAGCGGTGGGCCGCAGCGCGACGGTGGTAACACCGCTGGTGGCCGCACTTTTTGCGGCACTGCTCGCGTCGTGCGCCGGGGTGGTCGAGGGGGCGCCGAGCGTCGCCGGGGTCGGCGAGCCGATCTACGGCCTGCCCGTGAGCGACCACAGCCGCGTCGAGTTGGCCGTCGCCGCCGCGGCCCGCGACATCGCGCCGTGCGGACTGCTCGACCAAAATCTCGTCGCCTCGCTCGGGCAGGTCACTGCATTCGGGCCCGTCGGCGATCTGTCCACCTGCCACGCCGAGTTGGTGCCTCCCCGCGGCACACCCGCCAACCCCGTCTGGGTCGAGGTGACGGTGGGCGAACGCGAACCCACGGAAGACACCGGTGCCGGCGAGGTGACGTCGGGAATCGAGGTGCGTCCCGCGGTCGGCGCGCTCCCCGGCACGTGCACCCTCTACTTCTCGCTGCCGCCGGTTCCGGGAGTGCCGGACGACGACACCGCCCCGGGCCGGTGGGGGCACGTGTCGTATCTCGACGGGGCAGGCGGAACGGGTGACTCCGTCGGCGGCGACGACTGCGCGGAGGCCCGTACGGTCCTCGGATCGGTCGCCGGCAGGCTGCGCACCCCGGTGCCGGTGCGTTCGGATATTCCTCTCGCGCAGCAGGATCCGTGCCGGGTGGTCGAGAAGATGTCCGGACGGGGCGTCGAGACGTTCTCTCCGGGTAGCCGTCCCTACGAATGTCTCCTGACGCTCCGCGGCGGCGACGCGGCGTCCGTGCAACTGGCGCTGTCGCCCGAACCGTCGCAGACCGGCGGCCCCGAAGCGGTCGAACTCGACGGCAAGACGTTCACGTACTTCCGGGACGCACTCGAATGTCACTACTACTTCTACCCGGGTGCGGTGTTCGACACGAACCTGCCGTCGAGTCCGGTGAGCGAACGGGACAAACGCAGCAATCGGCTGACCGCGTCCGTGGCGGCGTCCGCGCCTAGCTGCGACGACGCGGAAACGCTGGTGCTCGCCGCAGCCGAAATGTTCGACTACTGACATGAACACACAGGTCGATGTCGCCCGGGCCTACCTGGACGCGTTGCTCAGCCACGACGGCAACACGGTGCCCATCGAGCCGCGGGCCGTGCGGTACGAGGTGGGGCTGAAGACGGCGTTCTCCGGAAATCACCTGCGCCGAAGCCTGTCCGGCGGCCCCCAGTACCGGGTGATCCGGGCGATCCGCGACTGTGTGTGGACGGTCGACGGCGACGACGTCACCGTCGACTACCTCCTCGACGCCGGACTGTTCGGCCGCACCCTCGTGACGGTCCGGGTGGTCGAGACGTTCCGGATCCCGCAGAACGACCTACGGATCCACCGCATCGACGCGAAGATCCGGCGCCCCTGAGTGGGGCGCCGAATCGTCTGTCGCGCATTACCTTCCGCACGTGAGTGGCATTGTGTGCCCCGCCACGCTTTGCCACTCACATGGGGTCAGTCGAGCGTTTCGTGCGCCGCGGGAACGGAACCCAGGCGGCCGGCCTGGAAGTCCTCGAACGCCTGCAGTACCTCGGCCTTGGTGTTCATGACGAACGGTCCGGCCATCGCGACGGGCTCGCGGATCGGCTTGCCGCCGAGGAGGAACACCTCGAAGGACTTGGTCCGCGAATCCTGTGTGTCAGCCGCGGCGATCGTGAGGGTGTCACCGCGTCCGTAGACGGCCGTCTGGCCCATGCGGATCGGACGACGTTCCGAACCGACGAGCCCCTCGCCCGCGAGGACGTAGGCGAGCGCGTTGAACTCGGGGTTCCACGGCAGCGTCAGACTCGCACCCGGTGCGATCGTCGCGTGGACGAGGCTGATCGGCGTGTACGTGGACCCGGGGCCGTGGTGTCCGTCCACGTCACCGGCGATCACCCGAACGAGAGCGCCGCCGTCGGACGAGGACAGCAGGGCCACCTTCTGGCCGGTGATGTCCTGGTAGCGGGGCGCGGCCATCTTGTTGTCGCGCGGCAGGTTCACCCACAACTGGACGCCGTGGAACAGGCCACCGCTCATCACCAGGTGCTCGGGCGGGGTCTCGATGTGCAGGATGCCGCCGCCCGCGGTCATCCACTGGGTGTCGCCGCCACCGATGGTGCCGCCGCCGCCGTTGGAATCCTGGTGCTCCATGATGCCGTCGATCATGTAGGTGACGGTCTCGAAGCCGCGGTGCGGATGCCACGGGGTGCCCTTGGGTTCCCCGGGTGCGTAGTCGACCTCGCCCATCTGGTCCATGTGGATGAACGGGTCGAGGGCCGTCAGGTCGATGCCGGCGAACGCGCGGCGAACCGGGAAGCCTTCGCCCTCGTAGCCGACGGGTGCGGTGGTGAGCGAACGGACCGGGCGGTCGACGGCGCCGGGAGCGGGTGCGTCGATACGCGGCAGGGCAAGGATGTTGTCGACCGTCACGGCAGGCATGGGGTGTCTCCTCGTACTCAGGTAATTGATTGTTCAACTACTTCATAGTGTGTAACACCCGCTGCGTCCAGGTATTCCCACAGGGCGGCTCCGCCGCCCGTGCGCCTTTTTGGTAGCTGCAACAACCAGAAAGGCGCACGGGCGCGAAGCGCCTACTACTAGTTGAGGACGTTCTCGTGATCGGGGCAGTACCGCGTGATCGCGCCGATGATGTACGGGTAGACGCCGTCGTTGGTGAGCATCGGCGTCCACTCCTCACGCACCTGATCGAGGGGCTTGCCTGCGTCGAGGGCGGTGCAGATCTCACCGGCCTGATGGACCGCGAGGTCGTCGTCGGTGACGGTCTGGTTGTTCGCGCGCAGGTAGGCCAGGTAGTCGGCGGCCGTCTGCGGGTCGTCGGCGACCGAGAACACGCGGCTGCCGGGGGCGGTGGCGGCGGTCGTCCTCGCCGCCACGGAAGCCGAGGCGGACGTCGTCTCGGAGGCGGCGGTGTCGCTGTCGCCACCGCAGGCGGTGAGGATTGCCGCGGAGCAGACGGTGAGGGCGGTCAGAGCAAGGGTGCGGCGCATGGGGCGTGTGATTCCTTTCGAGGCCTGTGACGGCGACGATCGTATCGCCTGCGGGGCCGGTGTTCCCGGCGGCGATCACCCGCACTGTTTCGGGTCAGAGACCGCGATCGATGAGGTCGAGGATCTCCTCACTCGTCGCGGCGTGAATCTTGTCGACCGCGGCCGCATGCGCGTCGTCGGACGTGCCGACCTCGGCCAACAGGCTTCCGAGGCGCTGCGCGATGGCCGACCGTGCCTCGCTGTCCTCGCCGAGTTCGGCGATCGTCGCGCGCAGCCGGTCGACGTCGGCGAGAGCAACGGACATCGGATCCGGGACGAGTTCCGAGCGCAGGAACTCGGCGACCGCGCGCGGACTCGGGTGGTCGAACACCATGGTCGGCGGCAACCGCAGCCCCGTGGCGGCACCGAGATGGTTGCGGAGCGCAACCGCCGCCAGTGAATCGAAGCCGAGTTCCTTGAACGCCTGGTCGGGGTCCACCGAGTCCGACGCGTCGTAGCCGAGCACCGTGGCGGCTCCGCTCCGCACCAGATCGAGCATCAGGTGCCGCTGTTCGGGGATCGACCGGTCGGCGAGGCGCTGCGCCCAATCCGAGGGTCCGGACCCGCTCGCACCGGTCACGACCGCGTCCGACCCTGCGGCGTGCGGGCGCGATTCCCGGATCAGGCCACGCAGCGGGGCGGGAACGTACGGTGCGGCCGAACCGGAGTGGTCGAACCGTGCGGCCGCGACCGTGGGTGCACCGGCGGCCAGAGCGCTGTAAAAGAGGGCCAGGCCGTCGGCCGCGGGCATCGGAATCATTCCGCTGAGGCGGGCTCGGGCGAGGTCGATCGCGCCGAGGTTGTCGGTCATGGCGCTGGGTGTCGCCCACATGCCCCACGCGATCGAGAGCCCGGGCAGCCCGAGGGCGTGGCGGTGATGGGCGAGGGCGTCGAGGAACATGTTCGCGGCCGCATAGTTCGCCTGCCCGGGAGCCCCGAGGATGCCGGCGAGCGAAGAGAACATGACGAACGCCCGCACGTTGCTGTCCGCGGTCAGCCGGTGCAGGTTCCAGGCCGCATCGACCTTCGGTCGCAGGACCGCGTCGAGCCGCTCGGGGGTGAGCGACGCGAGGGTGCCGTCGTCGATCACGCCGGCGGCGTGGATCACCGCCGTGAGCGGGTGTTCGGGCGGTATCCCGGCCAGCAGCGCGGCGACCCCCGACTCGTCCGCGGTGTCGCAGGCAACGATGCTCACCTCGGCACCCAGACCGCGCAGTTCGCTGCGCAGTCGGTCGCTGCCCTCGGCGTCGGGTCCGTGCCGGCTTGTCAGCAGCACGTGCCGTGCCCCGTGCTCGGTCACCAGGTGCCGGGCTACGAGAGATCCCACCGTGCCGGTGCCGCCGGTGACCAGAACGGTGCCGTCGGGATCGAACGGGGTCGGTTCGTCGACGGCGGGCATGCGCCGCAACCGCGGTGCGCGCAAGGTGCCGTTCCGGGCCGCCAATTGCGGTTCCCCGCTCGCCAGTGCCGACGTGATCGCGGCCTCGGCGTCCGATGCGTCGTCGAGGTCGATCAGTACGAACCGGTCCGGGTTCTCGTTCTGTGCGGAGCCGACGAGACCCCACACCGCCGCGGCCGCGAGGTCGGGACGAGCGTCGTGGTCCTGCCCGTCGTCGGTCACCATGGCGTTGCGCGTCACGATCACGAGCGGGTTGTCGGCGACAGCCTCGTCGTCGAGCCACTCCTGGAGCAGTCGCAGTACCCGAGCGCACAGGTCGTGGGTCGCGTCCGGACCGTGGTCGCCCTCGGTCGCACACCCGACCAGCACCGTCCACGGACGCAGGTCGTCGTCGTCCGGCCTGGACTCCATCACGGTGCGCAGCGCCTCCAGGTCGGGATAGCGCGGGAACGTCGAGCCGACACCCGGGTCGCCGAACCCCTCGGCGCCGAGGACCACCGCCGGACCGGGGGGCCGTTCGGACGTGGCCACCTCCACCGGGATCCAGGCGGCCCGGTGCAGTCGCAGGGCCGCCGACCGGCCTGCGTCCTGCCCGTCGCCCGTCCTCTGCGTCACCCGCAGCGCGTCGACGGTCAGCACCGGCTCGCCCGCGGGGTCGACGGCGGCAACGCGGTACCGTCCGTCCTCGCCGGCGGTGAACCGGGCGGTCATCGCCTCTGCGCCGACGGTGTGCAGACGGATCCCCGACCAGGTCAGCGGCCAGCCGTCCCACCCGAGGAGGGGTTCGATCGCGGCCTGCAGCAGTTTCGGGTGAATACCGAAACCACTCGTGTCGGTGCCGTCGTCGAGGCGCACCTCGGTCTCGGTGTCGCCCGGGTCCTGCGGCGGCACACCGGCGGCAGGGCCGACGACGTCGTCGATCGTCGCCGAAGCGTTCCGGACCCAGCTGTCCGGGCCGTCGGTGTCACCCGACTTCGACGAGATCGTGACGGTGCGAGCGCCGTCGGTGCCGGGCGGCGACACCAGCACGCGAATCGAGGCCAGTCCCGACGGCGGGAGGACGAGCGGGTGGTGCAGGGTGAGTTCGTCGATGTGGTCGAGACCGACGTGGTGGGCCGCGTGCAGGGCGAGTTCGACCGGCACCGCAGGCAACAACGTCTTCGCTTCGACGGTCGACGGCTGGTCGCCGTCGTCGATCGTCGGTGGCACGAGCCATGGATCCCGGTGCAGGGACAGCTGTCCGGTGAACAGGGTCGCGTCGTCGTCGAGCGTCACCGCGGCACCGAGCAGCGGATGATCGGCCGGGGTCAGACCCAGCTCGGTCGGGTCGCCGGTATGTCGGGTGGACGCCGTCGGCCAGTAGGAGCGGCGCTGGAATGCGTAGGTGGGCAGGGCCACCCGGCGGCGACCGGGCAGCACCCGATCCCAGTCGATGGTGGCCCCCTGCACGTAGGCGGCGGCGACCGCCTCGATGATCCCGTGTGCCTCGTCTCCGCGTCCGGGCAGCGTGGCGATCGTGTTCGGGACGACCTCGGCGGCGAGTGCCGCCAGGGCCGCGCCGGGACCGACTTCGACGAGGCGGGTGACGCCGAGTTCGTCGAGGGCGCAGACGCCGTCGTGGAAACGCACCGCGTGCCGGATGTGCCGGGTCCAGTAGTCCGGGGCCATGAGTTCCTCGGCGGTGGCGACGCGCCCGGTGACGTTGGAGACGACCGGAATCGTCGGCGGCTGCGCCGTCAGCCTCGACACGACGGCGGCGAACTGGTCGAGGATGGGGTCCATCAGGGTCGAATGGAAGGCCCGCTCGACCCGCAGGCTCGTGGTCTTCAGACCGGCGGCGGACAATTCGGAGGCGACGGCCTGCACGTCGCGTTCGGCGCCGGCGAGAACGACGGATTCGGCGCCGTTGACGGCCGCGAGATCGACGCGCCCGTCGATCCGCGGGAGGATGTCCTCCTCGCGGGCCCGTACGGCGATCATCAGACCCGGTTTGGTCGACTGCATCAACCGCCCACGGTCACCCACCAGAGCGGCGGCATCGGGCAGGCTGAACACCCCCGCGACGTGTGCCGCGGTGATCTCGCCGATCGAATGGCCGATCAGGTAGTCGGGGGTGATGCCCCAGTCCCGCAGCAGCCGATAGAGCGCGACCTCGATGGCGAACAGTGCCGGTTGGGTGTATTCGGTGCTGTCGAGCTTCGCACCGCCGCCGTCGGACTCGTCCCAGATCACTTGCCGTACCGGGGTTTCCACGTGCTCGTCGAGTGCGGAGCAGACCTCGTCCAGTGCCCTCGCGAACACCGGGTACGCCTCGTAGAGGTCGCGGCCCATCCCGATGCGCTGCGCACCCTGGCCGGTGAACATGAAGGCCGTCTTGCCGCGGGCGCTCGTGCCGGTGACGACGTTGCCGCCGGGTCGCCCCGTGACGATGCGGGCGAGACCCTCGCGCAGGTCGGCCAGTGTTTCGCCGATCACCGCGGCGCGGTGGGTGAATCCGGATCGGGTGGTGGCCAGTGAGTAGGCGAGGTCGGCCGGATCCGGGAGTTCGGACTCGTCCGTGTCGAGAAACTCCGCCAGCCGGGTGGCCTGCGCCCGCAGCGCATCCCCGGTCTTTCCGGAGATCACCCAGACCAGCGGCGACGCCGACGGAGAGACCTCCGGCGCCGTGTCCTCGGGCGGCTGTTCGAGGATCATGTGCGAGTTGGTGCCGCTGATACCGAACGACGAGACGGCCGCCCGCCGGGGTCGTCCGGTCTTCGGCCAGGCAACCGATTCGGCGAGCAGCGAGACCTCGCCCGCGGTCCAGTCGACGTGCCGGGTGGGGACGTCGCCGTGCAGGCTCGGTGGCAGCATCCCGTGCCGCATCGCCATCACCATCTTGATCACGCCCGCGACGCCCGCCGCCGCCTGGGAGTGGCCGATGTTCGACTTGACGGAACCGAGCCACAGCGGCCGGCCCTCCCGGCCCTGCCCGTACGCCGCCAGCAGTGCCTGCGCCTCGATCGGGTCGCCGAGCGTGGTGCCGGTGCCGTGTGCCTCCACGGCGTCGATGTCTGTGGGGCCGAGCGCGGCGTCCGCCAGCGCCTGGCGGATGACCCGTTCCTGGGACGGCCCGTTCGGGGCGGTCAATCCGTTGGACGCCCCGTCCTGATTGACCGCCGATCCGCGGATGATCGCCAGCACCCGGTGGCCGTTGCGCCGGGCGTCGCTGAGCCGCTCCAGCACCACCATTCCCGCGCCCTCGCTGAGCCCGGTGCCGTCGGCCCGGTCGGAGAACGGCTTGCAGCGTCCGTCCGAGGCGAGCCCGCGCTGGCGGCTGAACTCGATCAGCACACCGGGTGTGGACATCACCGTCGCCCCGCCGGCCAGCGCCAGCGCGCATTCCCCGTCGCGGAGCGCCCGCGCCGCAAGATGCATGGCCACCAGCGACGACGAGCAGGCGGTGTCCACGGTGACCGCGGGACCGGTGAAGCCGAGGGAGTAGGAGATCCGGCCGGACGCCACGCTGTTGCTCGTCCCGGTCATCAGATAACCCTCGGCGTCGACGTTGCGCTGAGTCATCAGGTGGAAGCCGTAGTCGCCGCCCATCAGCCCGACGTACACGCCGGTGTCGGTGAGGCCGGGCGTGGTCGGCCGGATTCCCGCCTGCTCCAAGGCTTCCCAGGCACTCTCGAGAAGCAGCCGGTGCTGCGGGTCCATCGCGATCGCCTCGCGCGGGCTGATCCCGAAGAACGCGGCGTCGAACTCGTCTGCGTCGTAGAGGAACCCGCCCTCCTTCATGTACGTGGTGCCGGCCCGGTTGGGGTCGGGGTCGTACACCTCGTCGAGATTCCAGCCCCGGTTGTGGGGGTACGCGCCCACGGCGTTGCGGCCGTCCCGGACGAGCCGCCACAGGTCCTCCGGGCAGTACACCTTGCCCGGGTATCGGCACGCCATTCCCACGATCACGATCGGGTCGTCGTCCCTGCGGGCACGTGTCGGCCCGGCCGGCTGCGGAGCCGCATCGTCGCCGAGCAGGCGCGCCACCAGCTCCTGGGTCAGCGCGTCCGCGGTGGGATGGTCGAACACCACTGTCGCGGCCAGTCGCACACCGGTGGCGGTCGCCAGCTGATTGCGCAGTTGCACCGCGGTCAGCGAGTCGAAACCGAGTTGTTTGAAGGCACGTTCCGGGTCGATCGCCTCCTTGCCTTCGTGACCCAGCACGGCCGCCACGTGGGTGGTGACGATGTCGAGCACGCGGCTGTGCCGCTCGGCGGGGTCCAGCGCCCGCAACTCCTCGGCCAGTCCGGTCGGGGAATCGGCGGCAGCGGCGCGGCGACGGCGGACGCCGAGCACTCGGCGCAGGATCGGCGGCAGCGACTCACCGTCGGATCGGGAGGCCCTCGTCGAGAGCCGTATCGGCACGATCAACGGACGGTTCACGGCAAGGGCAGCGTCGAACAGGGCCAGACCCGACTCCGGACTGATGGTGTCGATGCCACTGCGCTGCAACCGGTCGAGGTCGGCCGCATTCAGATGGGACGTCATGCCGCTGGGCCGGTCCCACAGTCCCCAGGCCATGGACGTCGCGGGCAGCCCGCGGGCGCGGCGGTGCTGCGCGAGTGCGTCGAGGAAGACATTCGCCGCCGCATAGTTCGCCTGGCCTGCGCCGCCGAGCACACCCGCCGCCGAGGAGAACAGCACGAATGCCGACAAGTCGCGGTCCCGGGTGAGTTCGTGCAGATGCCAGGCACCGTCCACCTTGGGACGAAGGACGGCGTGCAACTGGTCTTCGGTCAGGGTGGCGGCGGTGGCGTCCTCGAGCACTCCGGCGGCGTGGATCACGCCGGACAGGTCGGGAATGCCGGCAAGGAGAGCGGCCACCGCGGCGCGGTCGGCCACGTCGCAGGCGACAGCGTTGACCTCCGCCCCGGACTCGGCGAACTCGGCACGCAGTTCGGCCGCACTCTCGGGATCGAGCGCGTGCCGTCCGGTCAGCAGCAGCCGGCGCACCCCGTGCCGCGCGACGAGGTGGCGGGCGATCAGTCTGCCGATGGTTCCCGTGCCGCCGGTGATCAGGACTGTGCCGTCCGGGCCGAAGATCGCGGGTACCGGTTCGGGTGCCGCCGCAACGGGTGTCACCGCGGCGAGCATGGGCGCCAGCAGTACGCCGTCCCGGATGGCCAGCTGAGGCTCGTTGCAGGCCAGGGCCATGGAGATCAACGAAGGGTCACCGGCGTGTGCGTCCAGGTCCACCAGGGTGATGCGGTCCGGGTGCTCGTTCTGCACCGCGCCGATCAGTCCCCACGCGGGGGCGGCGGACACGTCGTCGACGGGATCGTCGTCGCGGACCGCCACCGCGAGCCTCGTCGTGACCAGCAGGCGGGTCTCGGCCAGGCGATCGTCGCGGAGCCAGGACTGGACCGCCCGCAACGTCGCCTCCGCGGCGGCGTGCGCCCGAGCCGGCGTGTCCGGCTCGTCGCCCGGTTCGCCGTCGAGCCACAGCACGCGACCCTCCGGATCACCGCCGGCAAGCGCCTCCTCGAGCGGCATCAGGTCTGCCGGGGCGGTGCTGGACGCACCCACCGGCATCCACTCCACGCGGTAGAGGCTGTCTCGCACCCCGGCGGCAGGCACGCCCGCGTCCCCGAGCGGCCGCAGCGCTAGCGATTCGGCGGTCAGCACCGGTCTGCCGGCCGCGTCGTACGCGGAGATCCGGTAGCGCTCGGGTCCGGTCGTGTTGACGTGCACGCGCAAGGCGGTGGCGCCTACGGCGTGCAGTTGCACCTTGTCCCATGCGAACGGCAGCCGGACACCGGAGTCTGCGGCTCCCAGCGCAATCACGTGCAGGGCTGCGTCGAGCACCGCCGGATGGATCCCGTATCCCGCGACCGCCGCAGCCGGGTCCTCTCCGCTCAGCCGCACCTCGCCGTACAGGTCGTCGCCGCGCCGCCACGCCGCGCGGAGACCACGGAAGGCGGGGCCGTACTCGTAGCCGGCCTCGTCGAGCACGTCGTACAGGCCTCGAACGTCGATCGGCGTGGCATCGGCGGGCGGCCAGGGCTGTTCGGGGGAGTCGGCGGTGTCCACGGCCGCCGCGAGCGTGCCGGTGGCGTGCCGGGTCCACGGGGTGTCCTGCGCGGCATCGGCAGGCCGGGAGTGCACCGACACCGTGGTTCGGCCCGCTGCACCGTCGGCGAGCACGCTCACCTGCAATGCCACCTCACCCTCGGCGGGGATCACCAGGGGTGCCTCGATGGCGAGTTCCTCGAGCCGGCCGCACCCCACGCGGTTCCCCGCGTGGAGGGCGAGCTCTACGAAAGCCGTGCCCGGCAGAATGACGGTGCCCCTGACGCCGTGGTCGCTCAGCCATGGAAGGCGTTGTGGCGACAGCAGTCCCGTGAACACCGCGCCCCGGCCGTCGCCGAGCTCGACCGACGCGGCGAGCATCGGGTGTCCACCCGTTTCCATGCCCGTCGACGCGAAATCGCCCTGTGGAACCGGACTTTCCAGCCAGTAGCGGCGGTGCTGGAAGGCGTACGTGGGGAGGTCCACCCACTGCTGCCGATCGTCGTGTCGAGCCCAGCGCACCCGATCCCACTCGACGTGCAGCCCGTGCACCTGTGCCTCGGCGAGTGCGGCGGTGAACTGGCGGAGGCCCGCGCGGTCGCGCCGGATGGTGCCGATGGCGCGGCCGGCGACACCCGCCGCGTCGAGGGTTTCCTGCAACGGCACGGTGAGGACGGGGTGGCTGCACGACTCGACGAACAGTCGATACCCGTCCGCGGCCAGTGATCTCGTCGCTTGCTCGAACCGGACCGTCCGTCGCAGATTCCGGTACCAGTAGTCCGCGTCCAATGCGGTGCCGTCCAGCACACCACCGGTCACCGACGAGTAGAACGGAATTCGCGACCGGCGGGGCGTGATGGAGGCGAGGACGTCGAGAATGGGTTCCCGCAGAACGGAGACGTCCGCGCAATGCGACGCGTATTCCACCGCGATCCGCCTGGCCTGGACGCCGTCGCCCTGCAACTGCCCGACCAGGAGGTCGAGGGCGTCGACGGGTCCGGAGATCACCGTCGCGGACGGCCCGTTGATCGCCGCGACCTCGACGGCGCCGGCCCAGGGCTGAATCGTTTCCCGCACGATGTCCGCCGGCAGAGCCACCGAGGCCATTCCCCCGCCCCGCCGGGCCGACGCGCCGATCACCCTGCTGCGCGCGGCCACGACGAGTGCCGCGTCCGGAAGGCTCAGCGCACCCGCGACATACGCGGCCGCGATCTCGCCCTGTGAATGTCCGACGACGGCCGCCGGTTCGACGCCGTGGGAGCGCCACAGCTCCGCGAGACCGACCATCATCGCGAACAACGCCGGTTGCACCACGTCGACCCGGTCCAGCGCCGCGGGATCGCGGTCGCGCAGCACGTCCAGCAGCGAGAAGTTGGTGTACGGGGCCAGCGCGTCGGCGCACTCCCGCACGGTGTCGGCGAACACCGGCGACGTGTCCAGTAACTCGGTGGCCATGCCCACCCACTGCGAACCCTGGCCGGGGAAGACGAACACCGGCCGGTCGCCCGCTTCCAACGCCACACCGGTGACGACGTCGGCGCTGGGCGCACCTCGGCCGAGTGCGTCGAGGCCGCTCAGCAGACTCTGGGGCCGTGCGCCGATCACGGCGGCGCGGTGATCGAACGCGGCACGGGAACCCAGTAGTGCGCCTGCCACCGCGGCGGGCGTCAGCTCGGGGTGCTCGGTGACGTAGTCGCGCAGCCGCTCGGCCTGGGCGCGCAGCGCGAGCTCGGTGTGGCCCGAAAGGAACCAGGCCACGACTTCGTCCGGGGGAGTAGCTGATTCGGAAGTTGTCGGCTCGACCGGTGGGGACTCCTCCAGGACGACGTGCGCGTTGGTGCCGCTGATGCCGAATGACGAGACCGCCGCCCGCCGGGGCCGATCGGACCCCGGCCACTCCCGGTTCTCGGTGAGCAACGACACCGAACCGGCGGACCAGTCGACGTGCGGGGTCGGCCGGTCGACGTGCAGCGTCTTCGGCAGGACACCGTGCCGCATCGCCATGATCATCTTGATCACCCCGGCCACGCCGGCGGCCGCCTGGGTGTGCCCGAGGTTCGACTTCACCGAGCCGAGCCACAGCGGCCGGTCGGCGGGGCGGTCGCGGCCGTAGCCGGCCAGCAGGGCGGACGCCTCGATCGGATCGCCCAGTTTCGTGCCGGTGCCGTGCGCCTCGACCACGTCGACATCGCCCGGGCCGAGTCCCGCATTGGCCAGCGCCTGCGCGATCACCCGCTCCTGAGCCTGCCTGTTCGGGGCGGTCAGGCCGTTGCTGGCGCCGTCCTGATTCACCGCGCTGCCGCGGATGACGGCCAGTATCCGGCGACCCTTGCGCTCTGCGTCGGACAGCCGTTCCAACGCGACCATCCCCGCACCTTCACCCCACGCCGTTCCGTCCGCAGCGGCGGAGAATGCCTTGCACCGGCCGTCCCGGGCCAGTCCGCGCTGGCGGCTGAACTCCACGAACACCGCGGGGGTCGCCATGACGGTCGCCCCGCCCGCCAGCGCCAGTTCGCACTCGCCGCTGCGCAGCGCCTGCATGGCGAGGTGGATGGACACCAGCGACGACGAGCACGCGGTGTCCACCGTGATCGCGGGTCCGTTCAGGCCGAAGCTGTAGGCCACTCGGCCGGACGCGACGCTCATGGCGTTGCCGGTGATGAAGTACCCCTCGAGGTCCTCGGGCGGCATGCCGCCCGCCCGCGCCGCGTAGTCGATGCCGGACAGCCCCGTGAAGACGCCGACCTGGCGGCCGTGCACCGACCGCGGATCGATGCCGGCGTGTTCGAACGTCTCCCAGCTCGTCTCGAGGAGAAGTCGCTGCTGCGGGTCCATCGCCAGCGCCTCGCGCGGCGAGATGCCGAAGACCTCGGGGTCGAACCCCGCCGGGTCGTCGAGGAAGCTGCCCTGCACCGTGTATGTCTTGCCGGCCTGCTCGGCCGTCGGATCGTAGAGGTCCGCCAGGCCCCAGCCCCGGTCCTCGGGGAACCCGGCGACGGTGTCGGTGCCGGACTCCACCAGGCGCCACAGGTCCTGCGGCGATCGCACCCCGCCGGGGAACCGGCAGCCCATCCCGATGACGGCGATCGGTTCACGGCTCACACCCTCGACCTCGCGCAGCTTCTCCCGCGCTTGGTAGAGCTCCGCGGTGACTCGCTTCAGATAGTCGAGGAGCTTCGCCTGATCGGCCATATCGGGGTCCTATCCGAGATCCGCCTCTGGTAGCGCGGAAACCTCGATTGTATCCGCCACCACCATGCGGAGGCAGCGGTCCGAGCATCACCTTCGATCGATCTGCCTGGTCAATTCGGGCAGGTCACATGGGATACCCGCCACTGCTCCGGTCCACACCACTTCCAGTTATTCGGCTGCCCGGCGACCGCTGAGGGAGGTAGTGTGGCGACTCCGAGCAGGATCCGTATCGAGGAGGTGAGACCTGTGTCCGTTCGTTCAGTTCGGGTGCTCTCACTCCGCGACCGCGCGGTCGTACCGACATAAGGTGACCGGGAGAGCGCCCATCGGCATTCCGGAAGGCTCTCCCATGTCAATGTCTCTCTCACCGTCCCTCGAATTCGTTCTCGTCACGAGGCTTCGCGCCGCCGGCTGTGTGTTCGCCGAGGACGAGGCCCGCTTGATCGTCTCCGCGGCCAGGACGTCCGACGAACTCGCGTCGATGCTGGACCGCCGCGTCGCAGGCGTCCCCCTCGAACACGTCCTCGGCTGGGCCGAATTCTGCGGGCTCCGGATCGCGGTCGATCCGCGGGTGTTCGTTCCGCGCCGCCGCACCGCGTTCCTCGTCGAGCAGGCCGGCGCCCTCGCGTGCCCGCGCGCTGTCGTGGTCGACCTGTGTTGCGGTTCGGGCGCGGTGGGTGCCGCGCTCGCCGAGACGCTGGGGGACGGCATCGAGTTGTATGCGGTGGACATCGACCCCGCCGCGGTCCGGTGCGCGCGACGCAACGTCCCAGACCCCGGCCGGGTGTTCGAGGGCGACCTGTACGAACCGTTGCCCACCACGCTGAGGGGAAGCGTCGACGTCCTGGTCGCCAACGCACCGTACGTGCCCACCGACGCGATCCGGTTGATGCCGCCGGAGGCCCGGTTCCACGAACCACGGGTCTCGCTCGACGGCGGCGCGGACGGACTCGACACCCAGCGGCGGGTGACCCTCGGGGCGCGCGACTGGCTCGCGCCGGGCGGTCATCTACTGATCGAGACCAGTGCGAGCCAGGCCGCGCTCACCGCCGAAGCTTTCGCCGAGGCCGGGTTGATCACCCGGATCGAGATCTCGGACGACATGGACGCCACCGTCGTCGTGGGCGCCAACCCCAGGTGAGTGCCGAAGCGTCCCGGGGCACGCTTTGTCACTCACATGCGGGTGGCTGCTCACTTTCGATCCGCACGCAGCAGTACCCGTCGGCGGGTGCCAGTGTGGCGCGGCGATCCTCGCATCCCGCGCCGTCGAGCAGTCCGGAGAGCAGCGCGAGGTTCATTCCGCACACCATGTCGGTGTGCTGCCGGGCGAGCGTGTGGAACGGGCAGTTGACCAGGACGATGGTGCCGTCGCTGCGGCGCGGTTCGTAACCGCACGTCGCGAGCGCCGCGAGCAGATCGTCGTCCGTGCAGCCGGTGTCGGCGCCGAGGCCGCGCCCGAAGTCGTGGGCACGCGCGGAGAGGGCCGCCCGCGGCGATGCGCCGGTGGCGTCCGCGTCCTCGATCGCCCGGGCGAACAACTCGCCGGCGAGTGCGTACGCCCGCTCGGGCAGGTGTACGGAGAATTCACGGTCGGATCGTCGGTAGAGCTTGGCGGGCCGCCCCGCGCCCGGACCCGACCGCCCCCCGCGCCGCGCGAACTCGACCGCCAGTAGCCCCTCGTCGGCCAGCTTCTCGAGATGGAACGCGGACGTCGAGCGAGCGAGTCCCAGCGCCTCGGCGACGTCGTCGCGGCTGACCGGCGTCGTCTGCGTACGCACGTGGTCGTACACCCGCCTGCGCACCGGCTCGTCGAGGGAGGAGACGGCCGAGACGTCCGAGCGTGGAGTGTCACCCATGGACCCATTGTAAAACCGAGAACCGTTGACTTAATTGTGCGGGAAATTCTATAGTCAATACACATAGTTTTTAGAAGGAGTCGTCATGGCTACCAACACACCCCACGAGGTCAGCCACGGTTCGCACACCCTGGCCGACCCCGGCTATCAGGCCTTTCTCGTGCTGCGCACGGTCTTCACCGTGGCGCCGATCGTGTTCGGGCTGGACAAGTTCACGAACTGGCTCACCGACTGGCCGGCCTACCTCGCGCCGTGGATCGACGGCATCCTGCCGGGAACCGCGCAGCAGGGCATGTACGCCGTCGGCGTGATCGAAGTGATCGCAGGAATCCTCGTCGCCGTGGCGCCGCGGATCGGCGCCTGGGTCGTCGCGGCCTGGCTGGCCGGAATCATCGTCAACCTGGTCACGCTGTCCGGGTACTACGACGTCGCACTGCGCGACTTCGGGTTGCTCGCCGGTGCCGTCGCTCTCGGCCTGCTCGCCGCGGAGTACGGGCGCCCGCTCCACCGCCCCCACACCTGATCGGTACCGCGCACCGCACGTGAGATGCACCTCATCGACTGTTTCCAGTGACTCGACCGCTCGTAGTCTGTGTGGTCGTGTCGGTAGGAGCGCAGGACCAGGGGACCGGGTCTCGGGATCACGGTGTGCCGATCCCTGCGCCGGCGCCGGCACGCTCGTTGCTCCTGGGGGTACCCAAACAGGGTCGGCGCTGGCCGAGCGTGGTCCGCGCCGCGGTGGCCGTGTGCCTGCCCGCGCTGGTGGGCGTCGCGCTCGGACACTCTGCGGTCGCCGCGACGGCGACGCTGGGAGCCTTCGCCGTCGTCTACGGCGAGGGCAGGGCGTACCGGGTGCGGTGGCGGGTGGTCTCGATCGCCGCCGCCGTGATGGTGCTCCTCGCCGGTGTGGGCGCGGCGGTCGGTGCACTCGTGCACGACGCGACGTCGGCGGGCGGTTCCGCGCGGTGGGGGATGGCGCTCGTCCTCACGATGACCGTCGTCGTGGCCGTCTGCGCCTTCGTCGTCGACGGGCTGCGGCTGGGAGCGCCCGGTGCCTTCCTCCCGCTGCTGACGGTGGAGATCTCGTCCGCGCTGCCCGCCCTCGGTGTCTCCGTGGCCGAGGTGACGTCCTGGGCGGCGGCCGGCGCGGTGTCGGCGTTGCTCGTGTCGATGTCGGGGCTGCTCGCGCGTCCACGCACCCCCGAGCGTGCCGCAGTCGCGACCGCGGTCGCCGCAGTCGAGGCCGCACTCTCCGACACCCCCGCACCGAATTCCCGTCGGGACGCGGTGCGGTCGCTGCACGCCGCGTGGCAGTGCCTGCACGACGCCGCCCTCGTCGGGCGTGACCATCCACTGACCCGCACGTTGCGCGCGGCTCACCTGCGGTGCGCGGCCACGGTGCACGGTTTCGGCGCGGACCACGCCTCCGACGAAGACGACCTGCGGCCGCAGGTCCCGCTGCCCAGGCCGTCGATCCGCTACCGGCTCGCGCGGGCGGCTCACCTCCGGGGCCGGTCCTGGACGATCGTCGCCCGACTGCTGGTCGCGTGCCCCGCCGCCGGTCTCCTGGCGCTGGGTCTCGGTGTCGCCCGTCCCGACTGGGCCGTGATCACCGCGGCGATGATCCTGCATCAGGGCCCGGATCGGGTGCTGGGGACGTACCGCGGGCTGCACCGGTTCTTCGGAACGGTGCTCGGACTCGTTCTGCTCGCCACGCTCGCGACGCTCGACCTGTCGGCGGCGGCGCTGGTACTCGTCGTGGCGCTCCTGATGGCGGGGACGGAAGCGTTCCTCGTCCGCAACTACGGCCTGGCGATGGTGTTCATCACCCCGCTCGCGTTGGTTCTCGGCGGTCTCGGAACGCACGTCGACCTCGTCGCCGTCACCCGGGACCGGCTTCTCGAGACCGTCCTCGGTGTGGCGGTGGCGCTGCTCGTGTTGTGGACCGTGCTTCCGGGTTCGTATCGGCGGATCCTGCGCGACGCGGACGAGCAGGTGGCCGGGACGATCGGGCGGCTCGGCGATGCGCGGGAACCGGATGCCGTCGCGGAACTCGGCCGGGATCTCGAGTTCGATCTGCATGCGTCCACCACTGCCGCGATCACCGCCGCCCACACCGACCCGGCGTGGACCCGCGACCGGTGGCCCGAGCACCACCACCTCCACGAGCTCGGCTACCGAATCCTCACCCGGCACTTCGGACCTCGTCTTTAGCCGGTCGGCACCGGATCTCCGCTGTTAGGGTTCGGTGATGGGTCCTGTGACGGGAATCGGAACAGCTATTCGGGCCTCGTTGGCCGCGGCTCTCTGCGTCGGCATGCTGGCCGCGTGCGCGTCGGACGAGGAACCGCAGAGCGATCCGGCGGCCACCTGTGCGGACGTTCCCAACGGCACCCCGATCGCCAAGGCACCGCCGCCCCCCGGTCCGGCGCCGACCACCCAGAACCTCGCGACCAACCCCGAGATCGCCACCGTGTACCGCTCCGGGATGGTGCCGGTGAGCACCGCGTCGTATGCGGTCTCCACCGCCAATCCCGTGTCGACGCAAGCCGCGTGCGAGGTGTTGCGGGACGGGGGCACGGCCGCCGACGCGCTGATCGTGGCCCAGACCGTTCTCGGCCTCGTCGAACCGCAGTCGTCCGGAATCGGGGGCGGGGCGTTCCTGCTCTACTACGACGCCGGGCAGAAGAGTGTCGAGGCGTACGACGGGCGCGAGGTCGCGCCGATGGCGGCGACGGAGAACTACCTGCGCTGGATCAGCGACACCGACCGCACCGAGCCCAAGCCCGACGCCCGGGCGAGTGGCCGGTCCATCGGGGTTCCCGGGGTGGTGCGGATGCTCGAGCTGGCGCACCGCGAACACGGCCGGGACCAGTGGCGGGAACTGTTCGACCCGGCCATCTCGCTCGCGGACCAGGGACTCGAGGTCAGCCCCCGGATGGCCGGGCAGATCGCCGAGTCCGCTCCCGATCTGGCGCTCGACGAGCCGTCGAAGGCGTACTTCCTCAACCCGGACGGCAGCCCCAAGCCGGCAGGCACGAAGCTGACCAACCCGGCCATGGCCAAGACGCTCGGCGCGATCGCGGCGGGCGGTGCCGACGCCTTCTACACCGGGGCCATCGCCCAGGGCATCGTCGATGCGACGGCGACGGCGTCGGGTGGGCGCACTCCCGGACAGATGACTCTCGACGACCTCGCGAACTACCAGGCGAAGAAGCGGACGGCGCTGTGCACGCCGTATCGGGATCACGAGATCTGCGGCATGCCCAACCCGTCGTCCGGTGGCACGGCGGTCGCGGCGACGCTCGGCATCCTGGAGAACTTCGACCTGTCCGAATACGGGCCCACGAACCTCGACGACAACGGCGGCAAGCCGACGGCGGAGGCCGTGCATCTCATCTCCGAGGCGGAGCGACTGGCGTACGCCGACCGGGACAAGTACGTCGCGGACTCCGATTTCGTTCCGCTGCCGGGCAATTCCCTCGACACGCTGCTGAGCGAGGACTACCTGAAGCAGCGGGCCGGCCTCATCGACCCCGGCAAGAGCATGGGCACCGCGCAACCGGGCAACTTCGGGCCGGTCCCGCTCGGTGTGCAACCGCAGGACAAGGAACACGGCACCAGCCACATCTCGATCGCCGACAAGTACGGCAACGTCGCGTCGATGACGACGACGGTGGAATCGGCGTTCGGCTCGTTCCACATGACGGACGGCTTCGTGCTCAACAATCAGCTCACCGACTTCTCGGCCCAGCCCGTCGGGCCGGACGGGACGCCGCTCGCCAACCGTGTCGAACCGGGTAAGCGGCCCCGCAGTTCGATGGCCCCGACGCTCGTCTTCGACCGCGGCAGCGACGGTTCGCTGGGGGACGTCCAGTACGTGACGGGGTCGCCGGGCGGTTCCGTGATCATCCAGTTCGTCGTGAAAACGCTCGTGGGAATGCTGGATTGGGGTCTGAACCCGCAGCAGGCGGTGTCGGCGGTCGACTTCGGAGCGGCCAACACCCCGGTCACCGGCGTCGGCGGGGAGCATCCGAACATCAATGCGGCCAACGACGGCGCCGACGACCCCCTGATCGTGCAGTTGCGGGCGATGGGTCACCAGGTGTCGGTCGCGCCGCAGTCCAGCGGGCTCAGCGCGCTGCAGCGCCAGGACGCGGGTTGGGTCGGCGGCGCGGACCCACGCCGGGAGGGCGCGGTGATGGGTGACGGTACGGGTTAGGCACCGCCACCGCAGGAATTATGCCTGCTCGACGAGCGGGGCCACCTTGGTGCCGAGCAGTTCGATCGCGCGCATCACCTGGTTGTGGGGCAGCGGCCCGACGCTGGGGTGCAGCATGAACCGCTCGATGCCCAGGGTGTCGCGCATGCCGGCGATCTTCTCCGCCACTTGCTCGGGGTTGCCGAGCACGAGCGAACCGCCGGGTCCGCGCAGACCGTCGAATGCCTGCGGGTTCATCGGCGCCCACCCGCGTTCGCGTCCGAGGCCGGTCATGGCCGCGGCGTACGACGGGTAGAACTCCGAAACCGCCCGGTCCTCGGTGTCCGCGACGTAACCGTGCGCGTGGACGGCGATGGGCTGCGGTTCGTGCCCACCCTCCGACACGGCACGACGGTGCAGGTCGGCCAGCGGTGCGAATCGGGCGGGTTGTCCGCCGATGATCGCGAGCGCCATCGGCAGGCCGAGGAGTCCGGCGCGGGCCACCGACTCGGGATTGCCGCCGACCCCGACCCAGATGGGAAGGGGACGTTCGGGCCGTGGGTAGACGGACTGGTCCGTCAGCGCCGCCCGGTGCCGTCCCGACCAGTTCACGGTCTCGGAGTCGCGGAGGGCGAGTAGCAGGCCGAGTTTCTCGACGAACAGGTCGTCGTAGTCGGCCAGGTCGTAACCGAAGAGCGGGAACGATTCGGTGAACGAGCCGCGACCGGCCATCACCTCGGCACGCCCGTCGGAGATCAGGTCGAGGGTGGCGAATTCCTCGAACACCCGCACCGGGTCGTCGGAGCTCAGGACGGTGACCGCGCTGGTCAATGCGATGCGGGACGTCCGGGCGGCGGCGGCCGACAGCACGACCGCGGGTGCCGACGCGGCGAAGTCCGCGCGGTGGTGCTCACCGACGCCGTACACGTCGAGGCCCACCTGCTCGGCGAGGACGACCTCTTCGAGCAGATCCTTCAGGCGCTGCCGCGGGGACACCGCCCCGGTTCCGCCGGAACCGACCTCGGCGAACGTCGTCAACCCGAGTTCCATGCCACCACTCCTCGTGATAGTTGAACCATCAATTAAATGATGTAACTGCGCGGGTGGACGGGATATTCCATCCGATGGTTCAGACCGGGGCGGGCGGGGAACCCGTCGACCATGGCGAAATACCGAGTGATCGATCCCCAGGGCAGTGTCGTCGAGACGAAGGAGATCCCGAGCGCCGGTGACGCGCACGCATGGTTCGTCGACGTTCGCGCAGACAATTCCGAACTCGGATGGCGGATGGAAGTCGACGAGGACGGCACCTGGGCGTTCTTCGACGACACCGAGGGTGCCACAGAGAAATAGAAATAGAGGCACATCGTGCTCGCCAGCGACCCACGGAAAGTGGGCGTCGAGGAGGAATTCCACCTCATCGATCGCAAGACCCGGCGCCTGACCACCCGCGCGCCGGAGTTGCTGGCACGACTTCCCGACGGGGTGTTCGTCGATGAACTTCAGCAGTGCGTCGTCGAGGTCAACAGTGGTGTGTACGCCGACCTCGACGGCCTGCGGAACGACCTGGAGCGGCATCGGAGAGTGCTGATCGACGCGGCCGAGGGGCTCGGCATCGGCGTGGCGGCCGCGGGCTCGATGCCGCTGGCGCTGCCCGCCGAGATGCACGTGACGGGGACGCAGCGTTACCGGCGCATGCTCGCGGACTACCAGGTGCTCGCCCGCGAGCAGCTGATCTGCGGCACGCAGGTTCACGTCGACCTGCCCGACCGCGACGAGGCCGTGCAGGTCGCGCACCGCGTCGCTCCGCACATGCCAGTCCTCCTGGCGCTCAGCGCGAGTTCCCCGTTCCGGTCCGACGGTGCGGACACCGGCTATGCCAGCGCGCGGACGCTTCTGTGGTTGCGCTGGCCGAGCACCGGTCCGGCCGCGCCGGTCTCCTCGGCTGCCGAATACGGCACCCTGATCGACGACCTGGTCGCCAGTGGGGTGATCAGTGACCCCGGTATGGCGTATTTCGACGTCCGGCCGTCGGTGAAACTTCCGACCCTGGAGTTGCGGGTGTGCGACAGCTGCCCGCGACTGGACACGGTCGTGCTCGTCACCGCACTGTTCCGTGCGCTCGTGGAACGCGAGGTGGAGGGTTTGCGCGCCGGGACGAAGGGCGTCGAGGTCGTCCCGACCCTGACCAGGGCGGCACTGTGGCGGGCGGCGCGGTCGGGGTTGGAGGAGGACCTCGTCGACGTGACGGTTCCGCAGGCCCGTCCTGCGGCGGAACTCGTCGGCGACTTCGTGAATTCGCTCCGGCCGCAGCTCGAGGAGACCGGCGACTGGGACACCGTGGTGGAGCTGTCCGCCGAGGCCACCGCCCACGGCAGCTCCGCCGCCCGGCAACGTCAGGCGCTCGGTCGCCGTGGCCGGCTCACCGACGTGGTCGATCTGCTGCTCGCGGAGACGGCGGGCCGCTCCGAGCACCTTCCCGAAGCGGAGACGCCACCCGCGCCGCGCGAGCTCGGCCCGAGGTCGACCGGTGCCGGCCGAACCCGGCGATATTGGAGCGCGCGGTTCTGGGACCGCGGCGACACCGCCGACATGAACTGGACGGAGTCGACGGAGCTCGACGAGAAAAAGCTGATCGAGTGGCGCCGGGATCTGCACGCGCACCCGGAACTGTCGTTCGAGGAACGCAGGACCACCGGCGTCGTGCGCGCCCACCTCGTCGGTCTCGGGCTCGCACCCGTCCTGTTGCCCGGCGGAACGGGCCTGTGGTGCGATGTCGGTCCGGACACCGGCGAGTGCATTGCGCTGCGCGCCGACCTCGACGCGCTGCCGATCGCCGAGACGACCGGTCTCCCGTTCGAGTCGCGGGTGCCCGGGGTGTCACACGCGTGCGGTCACGACGCCCACACCACCATGTTGATGGGGGCGGCATCCGTCCTGGCGAAATACCCGCCGCCGTCCCGGGTCCGGCTCGTCTTCCAGCCCGGGGAGGAGACGACCCCCGGCGGCTCGGTCGACACGATCGCCGCGGGCGCACTCGACGGGGTGTCGAAAATCTTTGCACTGCACTGCGACCCGAATCTCGAAGTCGGCAAACTGGCCACCCGGACCGGGCCGATCACGTCGTCCAACGACTCCGTCACCGTGCGGTTGTGGTCGGCGGGGGGACATACCGCGCGACCCCATCTGACCGGCGATCTGATCCACGCCGCGGCCGTCCTGGTGACCGGTCTGTCGTCCGTGCTCGACCGCCGGATCGATGCCCGGACCGCGACCGTCCTCACCTGGGGGAAGGTGGCCGCCGGGCAGGTCGCGAACTCCGTTCCCGAATCGGGTGAACTGGTCGGCACCCTGCGCAGCGCGTCCCGCGAGACGTGGGCCTCGCTCGAACCGCTGGTCACGGACACGATCGGTCACCTGCTCGCGCCGTACAACGTGCGGTACGAACTCTCCTACCTGCAGGGCGTCCCGCCCGTCGTCAACGATCCCGACTGCACCGCCGACCTACGGGAGGCGATCGAATCGGTCGTCGGCTTCGACCACCTGGCCGAGGCCCATCAGTCCAGCGGCGGCGAGGATTTCGCGTGGTACCTCGAGAAGGTTCCGGGCGCGATGGCCAGACTCGGCGTGTGGGACGGGATCGGCACCCGGCAAGAGCTTCACCAGCCGGGGTTCAACCTCGACGAACGCGCCATGATCCACGGGGTCCGGACGCTGGTCGCGCTCACCCGGCTCGAAGACCAGTCCGGGTGACCGCGGCGTCAGGCCGGTTTGGCGGCGGCATCCGCCAGTTTCGGCACCGTCGCCTCGACGGCGTACGGGAGGCTGAGGACATTCCAGACGAGGACGTCGATGTCGAACTGCTCCTTGCTGATGGTGAACGCGTCCTGGTCGGCTGCGAGTTGCGCGATCTGCTCCGGGACGACGAACCCGAGCGACGTCATCAGAGAGCGCGGGTCGTTCGGGGAGCGGACGTAGAACGTTCGCCTCGTACGCGAAACGGCCTCACCGGTGAACTGTCCGCGGTTGAAGACTTCGGGGTGCGTCCCGCCGAGCGCGTCCTGGGCCCAGAGCCACGTGGCGTCGGCCAGGCCGACCCCGGCACTCACCGTCAGGAACTTGCGGCGGTCGAGCGTTCGCATCCACACGCCTCCCTGTAGGTGAGGCTGACCTACAGGGAGCGGTCCCGGCCGTGCATCTGCGGCGGAAACGGGGGAGTCGGCTCGGGAATCGGAGGCGTCGGCGGAGGTCCCGGAGGTCCCGGCGGTTCCGGCTGTGGTCCGGGCTCGGGAGGTGCAGGTTCGGGGCCCGGCTCGGGCGGAAACGGGTGAGGCGGCGTCGGCGTCGGCGGCACCGGAGGAGGGCCTGGATCCGGCGGCACCGGCTCCGGGTCCGGCACGGGATTGCCGAGCTCGTCGTGGGCACTCGTCATCAACTGACCACCTTCTGATCGGCTGATTGAGTGGTACCCGGAACGGGCATCCCGCAATCACGGGACGAGCTGTGGCCGCCCGGGAACAAAACGCGGGATCGGTGCGTTGTCTAGCAACCGTGCCCCGCAAGTGTGGAATTTCACGACACGGGGAACATGAGCCAAAGGGAGGAAGTCATGGCAACCGACTACGACGCACCACGGGTTACCGTCGACGACGAACTCGCCGCGGACTCGCTCGAAGAATTGAAGACACGGAGGAACGACTCGCAGTCGTCCGTCGTCGACGTCGAGGAGACCGACACGGCGGAGTCTTTCGAACTGCCCGGCGCCGACCTGTCCGGTGAGGAACTCACGGTCCGCGTCGTCCCGAAGAGGGCCGACGAATTCACTTGCAGCAGTTGCTTCCTGGTCCATCATCGGTCGCGTCTCGCGTCCGAAGAGGGCGGACAGCTGATTTGCCGCGATTGCGCATAGGAGGCCCGAGTGGCCGAGGTCAGTAGAACGTTCACCGTCGCCGCACCGCTCGAGAAAGTCGTCGCGTACCTGCGCGACTTCGCGAACACCACGGCCTGGGATCCCGGGACCGACAAGTGCGAGCAGACCACCCCCGGCCCGGTGGGGGTGGGCACGGAATGGCACAACGTGTCGTCGTTCTTCGGACGCACCACCGAACTCACCTACCGCATGACCCGCGACGACCCCGATCACGTCGTCTTCGAAGGTCGCAACAAGACCGCAGCCACGTCGGACGATCTGGCGTTCGAGAAGGTGGACGACGCCTCCACGTCGATCACCTACCGCGCGCAACTCCACTTCACCGGCCTGGCGCGATTCGCCGACCCCGTCGCCCGCCTCGCATTCGAGGTGCTCGCGGCCAAGACCGTCAAACAGATGACCGGGGTTCTCGAAGCGAGGTAAGCGGTACCACGATTCACCAGCGCCCTCACTCTCGACGAGTGAGGGCGCTTCGTCCCCTCGGATCAGGGTATGATCCGGTCCTCGTGATCCGAAAAGATCCGCCGCACACTGTGTTTGCGGGTGACCGGGTCGAAACTGCGCGTGGGTATCCAGACCGCGAAGTACATCGCCCGGACCAGCCACACACCGATCCACGAGACGCGTGCCTGCTTCGTCAACCCGTGGGCGCGCAGCGTGCGGGGGAGTGATGCCGTGTACTCGAAATACGACTTGCGAGACGACAGCATCCGCCGGCCGGACACCTGTACCTTCATCCCGGGCAGCATTGCGATCTTGATTCCCGCACCCTGGAGTGAGAGCGAGATGTCCGAGTCTTCCCAGATGCCCCGGCCCTCGTGCAGTGCGGGAAGGATGGTTTCCCACGCGCTCTTGCGCACCGCCATATTCGCCCCGTACACGCCGCGAGCTTCCTGAACCCCGGCGTCCTTCTTCGTGTCGGATGCCACGCGCACCATGAATCGCTGGACGCCCTGGAGTGGCATGTCGTACTGCTCGAACGGGCCGAGTGCGGCCCCGAACTCCGGGTCGGCGGCGGCGAAGAACTCGCGGATCGAGTGCGCCCAACCCGGCTGCACGACGGTGTCGGCGTCGATGCGCGCGACGATCGGCGTCTTCGCTGCTGCGATACCTGCGTTGCGGGCGGGGATCAGGCCGGGCTGTTCCTCGGTGATGATGCGAAGTCTGCCCGCGGCTTCGTGTGCCTGGGCCACGGCGACGGTGTCGTCGGTGCAGTTGTTGTCGACGACGATGATCTCGTCGATTTGGTCGCCCTGTGCAACGAGCGCGTCGAGCGCTCGACCGATGGTGGCCTCTTCGTTGTAGACCGGTATGACGACGGTCAGTGTTGGTGCAGGTCGAGGCTCGTTCTCCGGTGGGTTCTGCTGCTGCCCATCGGTGGGGGGCTGCGTCATCGCACGATCCTTTGGTGGAGGGTGGTCGAAGAGCACTCTACATACTCACGGGTTTGGTTGTGGTTGAGGTGGGAACACGACCGACGATACGACCGCCGAGGCACGAGTGCAGGATGGCGCCGATCTATCGGTGATGTTTCGGAGTGTGGAGCGCGTGCCGGCATCGTCCGCCCACCGGGGTCTACCGTGGGTAGACCGCGAAGATGTTTCGCGGTGTGCGCGCGGTCCCCGCCGGGATCGCCCGGTGGGTTCGTGACCCCCGACAATCCGCCAACTCTCTCCGAGACTGCTCGATTCTTCAATCACTTCCCACGGCGGATCGGCGAGGGATCCTTCGCGGGGGACTCGCGCTGCAGTCGGCTCCCGTGCTACTGCTCGAAGGGGCCGGATCCCCAGTCGATCGAACGTCGTCCACGCAGAAGGAGCGCTGAGAAAGTGAAGTTGGCACCACGCGACGCCGCATGGGTGTACCTGGAGCAGGAGAACACCCCGTTACTCAGCATCGCGATGTACGTCTTCGACACGTCGACGGATCCGCGAGGTTCGATGACCCCGGGCGAGGTCAGGGCGTTCGTTGCCGAGCGGGTGACCACGGTGGACGTGTTCACGCGTCGACTGCAGCGTGTGCCCCTCGATCTCGACCACCCGAGCTGGGTGGCGGACCACGACTTCGACATCGACAACCACCTCGAGGTCACCGATGCGCGAGGCGGAGGGTGGGGCGAGCTCCGCCGCATCGCCTCGGAGTTCGTTGGCCGCGGGTTGGATCTGCAGCGTCCGCCTTGGGAGATGCAAGTCGTTACCGGGTTGACGGACATCGATGGTGTCGCGGACGCGTCGGCGGTGCTGTTGAAGTTCCACCACTCGGTGGGCGATGGCACGGCCACCCTGGAGATGACCCGACGACTCTTCGCCGCTCAGGTTGACCGAGAGCAGGTGACGGGGCCGCAAACGCCAGTCGGGCCGAAATCGGTCAGGCAGGCGATACCGACGATCTCACGGCAGTTGCGCGCGTTCGTGCGAGGCATCCGGCACGTCTCGGCCGCGGGCAAGGAAGTGAAGGCCGCGGTCGACAGCGGAGACGTCCGGATGCCACCGAGGACGCGACCGGCCACGAGGTTCAACGGGAGCGTGGGCCCGGAGCGGACGTTCGACGCCGCTTCGTTCCTGCTCGACGACGTCCGGGCCATCCGAGCCGCAGGGGACGCGACGGTCAACGACGTGGCATTGACGGTGGTCTCGGGCGCCCTCCGCGACTACCTACGGGAAGTCGGCGAGGAAACCGAAGAATCGTTGGCGGCGAATGTTCCCATGTCGCTCCGGTCGCTCGGACACTTGGAGTCGGCAAACCAGATCACGGTCCTGCAGGTCGATCTTCACACCGACATCGACGACCCCCTCGAGCGGCTCCGCGCGATCCACACCTCCACAGCGGCGGAGCGGGACCGCAAACAGCGCGCCGAGGTTCTGCGTTCCGAGTCGCTGGTCGACGTGACTCCAGGTTTCGTCGTGCGGGCGATCAACTGGATCGCATCACGGTTGCCGTCCTCTACCTCGTCGGTTCCATACTTCAACGTCGTGACGACCAACGTCGCACGCGGTGGCGTTGATCTGTGGCTGCGGGACGCGCAGGCCGTGTCGACGTACGGTGCCGCGGCGCTGACGGACAGACAGGGTCTCACACATGCGATCCATTCGCTCGGCGACACACTGACCATCTCGGTTCTCACGACTCCGAACATGATGGACGACCCCGAGCGCTACGTGGCGCTGATCCACGCACAGTTCGACTCCCTGGCGGCGGCAGTGGGGGCATCGACCTCGACCATATGACCGGTGCGCGCCTGGGCGCCCCGCACCGGTGATGCGGGGCGCCGCTGCATGTCGGGGGCGATCAGCTGAGGTGATGCACCTCCTGCAGCCCGTAGACCGGTGTCGGGATCTCCTCGTGCCGGGCCTTGAGCTGCAGAGCGAGATACAGCGAGTAGTGCCGCGACTGGTGCAGGTTGCCGCCGTGGAACCACAGCGCTTCCTGCTGGGTCGGCTTCCACATGTTGCGCTGCTCGCCCTCCCACGGTCCGGGGTCCTTGGTGGTGTCGGAGCCGAGGCCCCAGCACTTTCCGACCTTGTCGGCCACTTCCTGACCCATGAGGTCGGCGGCCCAGCCGTTCATGGACCCGTAGCCGGTGGCGTAGACGACGAGGTCGGCCGGCAGTTCCGTCCCGTCGGTGAGAACCACGGCGTCCTCGATGAGATGGTCGACCTGTCCGGACACGAGGTGGATGCTGCCGTCGGCGACGAGGTCGGACGCGCCGACGTCGATGTAGTAGCCGGACCCACGGCGCAGGTACTTCATGAACAGACCGGACCCGTCGTCACCGAAATCGAGCTTGAATCCGGCCTTTTCCAGTCGGTCGTAGAAGTCCCTGTCCCGTTCGGCGATCTTCTGATAGATCGGGATCTGGAACTCGTGCATGATCTTGTACGGCAGCGACGCGAACGTGAGGTCGGCCTTCTCCGTCGTCATTCCCGCCGCGACAGCGCGCTCCGAGTAGAGGTCGCCGAGGCCGAGATCCATCAGGGACTCCGACTTCACGATGTGCGTGGACGACCGCTGCAGCATCGTCACGTCGGCGCCGTTCTCGAAGAGCGCCTTGCAGATGTCGTGAGCCGAGTTGTTGGCTCCCACGACGACGACGCGCTTCCCCACGTAGGCGTCCGGACCGGGGTGCTGACTCGAATGGTGCTGCTCGCCCCGGAAGACGTCCTGACCCGGGAACGACGGGATGTTCGGCTTGCCCGACATGCCGGTGGCGAGCACCAGCTGCTTCGGGTGGAGTACCACGTCCTCGCCGTCGCGGTCGAGGACGACGGTCCACTCCTCGGTCTCCTCGTCGAACGTCGCGGACGTGCAGGTGGTGGACGACCAGTACGGAATCTCCATCACCTTGGTGTACATCTCCAGCCAGTCGCCGATCTTGTCCTTCGGCGCGAAGACCGGCCAGTTGTCCGGGAACGGCATGTAGGGCAGGTGGTCGTACCAGACCGGGTCGTGCAGGCACAGCGACTTGTAGCGGTTGCGCCACTGGTCGCCGGGGCGTTCGTTCTTGTCCACGACGATGGCCGGGACCCCGAGTTGGCGCAGCCGCGCGCCGAGCGCGATGCCGCCCTGGCCACCGCCGATCACGAGAACGTACGGCTGGCGGGTGTAACCGAGTTCCCGCTCCTCGATCTCCCGTTTCTCCGCCCAGCTCAGGGTCTCGCCGCCGGAGCCGTGAACTGCACCCTTGACGCGGTTCCGTCCCCGGCGTTCCTCGTGGCCCTTCAACTCCTGCAGTGTGGTGAGGAAGGTCCACGCCTCGTCACCCTTCAGGCGCAGGTGTCCCTTGCCCCGGCCCGTCGCGGTCTCGAATTCGATCCACGCCGAGGTGACGCCGTCGGCCTCGTCCGGTGTCTCGGTGGTGCGGAAGTTGACGGGGTCGGTGTCGTCCAGGCGTGCGTGCAGCATCGCGGCGACGGCGTCGCGTCCCTCGACCGTCTTGAGGTTCCAGGTGAACGCCACCAGGTCGCGCCAGAAGCTGTCGACTGCGAACATGCCCGCGGCGCGGTCGACGTCGCGCGCGGCGAGAGCGGATTCGAAGCTCGCCAACCACAGGTCGACTCGTTCCTGAGGTGTCAGGGACGTCTGCACCGCAGTCGGCTGGACCGTCTGTGTCATGTACCTCTCCTTCGCTTGGTATGTGACATACAGCACACTCCGGAGTGGGGCGGGCGGCAAGCGTTGCATCGTGTTGCAATCCCGCCCGTGAGTACTTGTCAACGTCCCGCGGTTGATAAGTACTCACGGGGCGAATGTCGAAATCCGTGGTGGCCCGTTCGACGTACTGTGTGAGTCCACGGCAAGAAGGCCTGGACCGACCACAATCGAGGAGGAAATCATGCGGGTCATGGTGATGATCGAGGGTGCAGGTGCCGACGAAGACAAGATCGCCCCGACCGAGGAAATGCTGGCCGCGATGGGCGCGTACAACGAGGAATTGGTGAACGCGGGCATCATGCTCGACGGCCAGGGTCTGAAGCCGACCAGCGCAGGGGCGCGGGTGGTGTTCGAGGGCGGCACGACGTCGGTGGTCGACGGCCCGTTCACCGAGTCGAAGGAGATCATCGCGGGCTACTGGATCTGGGAGGTGCGATCCCTCGAAGAGGCGATCGAGTGGGTCAAGAAGTGCCCCGCCGACCCCGGCACCGGAATGCGCCAGCTGATCGAGGTGCGGCCGATCTTCGAGTCGGAGGACTTCGGGGACGAGTTCACTCCGGAGCTGCGGGAGAAGGAAGAGGCACTCGCGGCGCGGATCCGCGAGCAGCACCCGAACGGCTGAGTCCGGTGGACGTCCAGCGCACGGTCGAGGCGGTGTGGCGCATGGAGTCTCCGCGCCTCATTGCGTCGCTCACCCGCCTCGTCCGTGACGTCGGGATCGCCGAGGAGATCGCTCAGGACGCGTTCGTGCTCGCGCTCGAACAGTGGCCGGAGCAGGGCATCCCCGGCAAACCGGGTGCGTGGCTGACGGCCACGGCCAAGCACAAGGCGATCGATCGCATTCGCCGTGAACGATCGCGGCAGTCGAAATATACGGAGATCGCCGTCGATCCGTCCGCGCAACCGCCGAGCGCCCTGCCCGCGTCGGACGCCGTCGACGGCGTGGAGGACGACCTGCTGACCCTGGTTTTCGTGGCATGTCATCCGGTGCTTCCCCGGGAATCGCGTGTGGCACTGACCCTTCGACTGGTCGGGGGTTTGCGCACCGACGAGATCGCGCGGGCGTTCCTGGTCCCCTCGGCGACGATGGGGCAGCGGATCAGCAGGGCCAAGCGGACGCTGTCGGAGGCGAAGGTCCCATTCGAAGTGCCCGCACGCGAGGAACTTCCGGCACGGTTGTCGGCGGTGCTCGAGGTGGTCTATCTGGTGTTCAACGAGGGGTACTCCGCCACGTCGGGTGAGGACTGGATTCGGCGTGACCTCGCGTCGGAGGCGATGTGGCTCGCCCGTGTCCTCGCCGGCCTGCTGCCCCGGGAACCGGAGGTGCACGGACTGGTGGCGCTCACCGAGTTGCAGGCGTCACGGTTCGCCGCCCGGGTGGGTCCCGACGGTGAGCCGGTCCTGCTGCAGGATCAGGACCGGTCGCGGTGGGACCGAACCCTTCTGACGCACGGCAATGCCGCGCTGGAACGGGCAGTCGGGCTCGGCCGCCCGCTCGGCCCCTACTCGCTGCAGGCCGCGATCACCGGGTGTCATGCCCGGGCGCCACGTTTCGAGGACACCGACTGGGAGGCGATCGTCGCCCTGTACGACGCGCTGGCGCAGGTGGCGCCGTCGCCGGTGGTGGAACTCAATCGTGCGGTGGCGTTGCTGCATTCGGACGGACCCGAGGCGGCGCTCGCTGCTCTCGACGCCGTACGGGACGACCCTCGGCTGGCGCGCCACCACCTCTACGGCGCCGTGCGGGGCGAAGTCCTCGAACGCCTCGGTCGTTACGACGAGGCGGCCCGGACCCTCGAGGACGCCGCGGCGACCGCACCCACCCACCGTGAACGGAACCTCCTCATGGCCCGCGCCGCCGCCGCGTCGGAGCACGCCGAGCCGTGAGTCTCGACCGTTGATTCATGATTTCCTGAATACAGAAACCGATGTACAGTCAGGATCGTGGAGACACTGGTCCACCGGGACGCCCTCGCGCGTTTCGGGTACGCGCTGTCGGACACCACCCGCACACAGATTCTGCTGAGCCTGCGGTCCGGGCCTGGGTATCCGTCGGAGTTGGCCGAGAAGATCGGGGTGTCCCGGCAGATCCTGTCGAATCATCTGTCGTGCCTGCGTGGCTGCGGTCTGGTCGCCGCGGTGCCGGAGGGAAGGCGGAGCCGGTACGAACTCGCCGACCCGCGGATCGGACGTGCCCTCGACGACCTGCTCGGCCTGGTGCTCGCGGTCGATCCGTCCTGCTGCCCGGACGCGGAGACCGAAGGCTGTTGCTGATGGCGTCCGAACTCGGCATGCCCACCAGGCCGTCCGGCGAACGCAGGCAGGTCCTGTCCCGCCGGATCAGGTTCTTCGTGGCCGCGACGATCACCTACAACGTGATCGAAGCGATCGTGGCACTCACCGAGGGTGCGCGGGTGTCGTCGACGGCGTTGATCGGGTTCGGCCTGGATTCGGTGATCGAGGTGTCGTCGGCGGCCGCGGTCGCGTGGCAGTTCGCGGGACGCGATCCCGAGTCACGGGAGAAGGTCGCGCTGCGCGTCATCGCGTTCTCGTTCTTCGGGCTCGCCGCGTACGTGAGCGTCGACGCGGTGCGGTCACTGCTGGGGGTCGGCGAAGCGCAGCACTCGACGGTCGGAATCGTGCTGGCCGCAGCGAGTCTGGTCGTGATGCCGGTCCTGTCGTGGGCGCAGCGGCGGGCCGGTCGTGAACTCGGTTCCCTGTCTGCGGTGGCGGATTCCAAGCAGACCCTGTTGTGCACGTACCTGTCCGCGGTGCTGCTGGTCGGGTTGCTGCTCAACAGCACCCTTGGCTGGTCGTGGGCCGATCCGATCGCCGGCCTGGTGATCGCGGTCATCGCGGTGAAGGAAGGCGTCGACGCGTGGAAGGGCGACACCTGCTGCCCCGCGCGGGTCGGTGCTCGCGCCGCGGATCAGGATCCCGGCGGCGACTGCTGCGACTTGTGATCGCCGAACGGCTCGTCGCGTTCGCGGACGGCCTCACGGAATCCGGCTGTGGCCGAGCGTAATTGGAACGCGTATCCCTCGCGGGTGTGCCGGGACATGCCGTCGAAGACGGTGCTCACCATCGTCGAATTCGCGACGCCCTGCGCCAGCAGTGCGCTGTTCAGTGCGAGTTTCACCATCATCAGCTGATTGACGGGCATCCTCGCGATCCGCTCGACGAGGTCCTCGGTGCGCCGGTCGAGTTCCTCCGCGGGCGCCGACTCCACCGCGAGACCCCACTCGGCAGCCTGCCGTCCCGTGATGCAGTCGCCGGTGAGGAGGAGTCGCTTCGCCCGCTGGTCGCCGAGGCGGTGCGCCCACATGCCCGCGGCAGGCACACCCCACACCCGGGTCGGGGGATAGCCGATCTTCGTGTCGTCCGCGGCGACGATCTGGTCGCAGTACAGCGCGATGTCGGTGCCGCCGGCCACGCAGAATCCGTGGATCTTCGCGACCGTCGGCTTGTTCGCGTGGAGTAGGCTCGCGAAGGCGCGGTTGAACCGGCTCATCATCGCGTAGTCGGCCATCGGATCCCAGTTGCCGAACGGATTGTGGTTGCGCGCCTGCACGATCGGATCGAGCACGGTGCCCGTCGTGCGGTCCGGCCCCTCGCCGGTGTGGCCGCCGTGCTCGGCGAAGATGCCCAGGTCGTATCCGCCGCAGAATCCCTTTCCGTGCCCCGCCAGCAGGATCACGTGGACGCGGGGATCGAGGTCGGCGCGTTCCACGGTGGCGGCGAGCTCCAGAGGAGTGTCGGCGGTGATCGCGTTGCCGTGGTCGGGACGGTTGAACGTGATCCGGGCGATGCGTCCGGTCACCTCGTAGGTGAGGGTCCGATACTCCGCCGGGGCGTCCGGCCGATCCGGTTCCCGACCCGCGAACAGGGAGTCGTCGCCCTCGTCCCAGCCGTCGCGCCAGGCCGCCGGACGGGTGCCGGCGTGGTCGTCGTGGCCGGTCACGACCCCACCTTGGGTGTGGCGCGGTCGATGATGGCGGCGGTGTCGACGCCGGTCGGCAGCGTCCCGAACACGGTGCCCCAGTCGCCGGACAGCCGGCTGACGCAGAACGCGTCGGCCACCGCCGGATGCCCGTGGCGGATCAGCAGCGCACCCTGCAGGGCGAGCGCCATGTCGCCAACGACCCGCCGCGCCCGGTGCTCGAGTGAGCTGACGTCGCTGAAACTCGCCTTCAGATCCGCGACGGCGGCGTCGAGTCGCGCGTCGGCTCCGGCAGCGGAATCGAGTTCGTCGAAGAAGACCTGAAGCGTCTCCGGCTGTTTCGCCATCGCGCGCAGGGTGTCCAGGGCGGCGACGTTGCCGGAACCTTCCCACACCGACAGCAGGGGAGCCTCCCGGTACAGCCGCGGCATCCGTGATTCCTCCACGTACCCGTTGCCGCCCAGGCATTCCAGGGCCTCGGCGGCGTGGATCGGGCCGCGTTTGCAGACGAAGTACTTGCTGACCGCCAGCGAGATGCGACGCAGGGTGTTCGCGTGCTCGTCGCCCGCGGTCGCGCGGTCGGTGAGCGCGGCCAGCCACAGGGCGACGGTCGTGGCCGCCTCCGACTCGACGGCGAGGTCGGCGAGCACGTTCCGCATCAGCGGCTGATCCACCAGGTGAGCGCCGAATGCGCTGCGGTGCACGGCGTGGTGCGCGGCCTGCGCGGTGCCGACACGCATGCCGGTGGCCGTGCCGATGGTGCAGTCGAGGCGGGTCATGTTGACCATCTCGATGATCGTCCGCACGCCGCGGCCTTCCTCGCCGACCAGCCACGCCACGGCCTCGTCGTACTCGACCTCGCTGCTGGCGTTGGAATGGTTGCCGAGTTTGTCCTTGAGTCGCTGCAGGTGCATCCGGTTGCGGGTGCCGTCCGGCAACACCCTGGGCAGGAAGAAACACGACAGTCCGCCGGGGGCCTGCGCCAGCACGAGGAACACGTCGGACATCGGCGCCGACGTGAACCACTTGTGCCCGGTCAGGACGTAACTGCCGTCGGACTGCGGCACGGCGCGGGTGGTGCCCGCGCGGACGTCGGAGCCGCCCTGCTTCTCCGTCATCGACATCCCGGCGATCAGCCCGGCCTTCGTCAGTGGAGGGTGCAGCGCCGGATCGTAGACCCGGGCGGTGAGCAACGGTTCGTACTGTTCCGCCAGCTCACGGTTGTGGCGCAGGGCGGGGACGACGGCGTACGTCATGGAGATCGGGCAGCCGTGACCGGGGTCGACCTGGCCCCACACCGCCATCTTCGCGGCCCGGACCAGGTGGGCGCGCGGGTTGGGGTCGGCCCACGGCGCGCCGTGCAGGCCCATCTCGACGGCAGTAGTCATCAATTGGTGGTACGCGGGGTCGTACTCCACCTCGTCGATGCGGTTGCCGTAGCGGTCGTGGGTGCGCAGGACGGGAGGGTGCGCCTCGGCGAGATCGCCCCAGCGCTGCGCCTCCTCGCTTCCGGCGAGGCGGCCGACGTCATGCAGTTCCTCGAGCGCGTCGTGGGCGCCCTCGCGTTGCAGCGCTTCGAGGATCGGTGCGTAATCGGCCGCGTCGAAACTGACCAGCGGCGGCACCTGGTTGACGACCTCGTGTGTGGCACTCATGTCGGGCTCCCGAGGGATCGAAGGGTGAAGGTGAGCAGGGCGGGGATGATCGCGCCGTCGGCGGCACCGCGGGCCAGGGGCAGAATCAGGGCTTCGCCGATGGCGCCGACGATGCAGGCGGCGGTCACCGACGCGTCCTGTTCCGGGATCTCCCCGGCCTCGACGGCGGCGGCAATCGCGACCGCGAGGGCGTCGCGGAACGACTCGCGGAACAGGAGGCGTTCGGTGTCGACCTGCGGGTCGACGGGCTCGACGAGCAGCGCGTAGGCCAGGGTGGGTGCGCGCAGCGCGCGTTCGGCGAACGTGCTGACGGAGGCGGATACCGCGGCGACGCAGCGGCCCTCGGCGCCCCGGGCGGCGTTGCCGGATTCGACGGCGGCGCTCACCTCGCGACTGCAGACGATGCGGAAGACTTCCGCGAACAGTTCGCCCTTGTTCGCGAAGTGCCGGTAGACGGTGCCGGTGCCGACCCCCGCCTCGGCCGCGACCGCGGAGATCGAGCACCCGGCGTATCCGTGGCGGGCGATCAGCCCGATCGCGGAATCGATGAGGGTGGTGCGGAGCGCGTCCAGGCGTTCCTGGACGGCGGGTGTGCGCCGGTAGGCCATATTCAAGGAGTGAACACCCGTTCCGTTCTTCCGTCAAGGGTGCTAGCGTCGGCTGCACCAGCGAGGAAAGGCGCACTCGATGACTTCCGACGTGGTACTCGTCCGCAAGGACGGCCCGGTCACGACCATCAGCCTGAACCGGCCCGAAGTCCGCAATGCCGTCGACCGGCCCACCGCCGACGCGCTCGCCGACGCCTTCCGCGCATTCGACGCGGACGAGGACGCGTCCGTCGCGGTGCTCCACGGTGAGGGTGGAACATTCTGTGCGGGAGCGGATCTCAAGTCGATCAGTTCCGGGAACGGGAACCGGGTCGCACCCGACGGTGACGCTCCGATGGGGATCTCCCGGATGCGGTTGTCCAAACCGGTGATCGCCGCGATCGACGGGCACGCGGTGGCAGGCGGGCTCGAACTGGCGCTGTGGGCCGACCTGCGGGTCGCTGGTGCGGACGCCGTCCTCGGAGTGTTCTGCCGCCGCTGGGGCGTGCCGCTCATCGACGGCGGAACCGTCCGCCTGCCGAGGCTCATCGGGGAGAGTCGCGCGATGGACCTCGTCCTCACCGGCCGGCCCGTCGACGCCGACGAAGCCCTGAGCATCGGGCTGATCAACCGGAAGGTCGCGGCCGGGGAGGCCCTCACCGCGGCTCGGCAGCTGGCCGCCGAGATCGCCGGTCTGCCTCAGGTGTGCCTGCGGCAGGACCGGTTGTCGCTACTCGAGCAGTCGGGGCTCACCGAGGATCAGGCCCTGCTGAACGAATTCCGGCACGGTGCAATCTCTCTGGCCAACGGAACGGTCGAGGGTGCCGCACGCTTCGCCGCCGGGGCAGGCAGGCACGGTGATGCTGCGCCCGTGAGTGCTTATTAACCAAGGGCGGTTAATAAGCACTCACGGGCGATAGCATTGTGCGCGTGGACGACTGGTCGGACGAGCGGTCCTCACCCGCGAACACGCTGCCGCCGGGGACGCCGGGTGCCTCCTGGCGACGAGTGCGGTTCCGGCGCGCGGTGTGGTGTGCGTACCTGCTCGCGCTGGCCGTCACGATCTACACGCTGGGGCTCCCCACCGACCGCATCTACCAGGCGACGTGGATCGTCGCCGGCCTCGTCGCCTTCACGATAGACCGGCCGTGGCAGGACCATCTGCGCGTCGTGCGGGACTGGTTGCCGCTCATCGCCGCTCTCGTCGTGTACGACCTCAGCCGGGGGTTTGCCCACGAACTCGGGATGCCGGTGCGGGCGGAGGAACTGGTGTCCGTGGAGACCTGGCTGTTCGGCGGCACGATCCCCACGGTGTGGTTGCAGGAGAATCTGCTGTCCCCGACGGGTGAGCTGCCGTGGTGGACTCTGCTCACGGGAATCGTCTACACCAGCCACTTCATCGTTCCGTGGGTCGTCGCGGCCGTCTTCTACGTGTACTCGCGCGACCTGTGGTCGGGGTACATGCGGCGGGTGCTGTTGTTGTCGTATCTCGGCCTGCTCACCTACATCCTGCTTCCGTCCGTTCCGCCGTGGCTGGCCGCCGAGGGGGACGTGATCTCGGGCAGCGTGGGCCGCGTCGCCGGTTTCGGATTCGGTGTGGTCCCCACGGATGTCAGCACACGGTGGCTGGAGGCACAGAGCAACCCCGTCGCCGCGCTGCCGTCCCTGCACGCGGCGTTCGCCCTGCTCGTGGCCGTCGCTCTCTGGCCGTTCGCGAAGAACCTGTGGTCGCGGGCGCTGCTGGTCGCCTACCCGCTCGCCATGGCGTTCGTGTTGGTCTACGGCGGCGAGCACTACGTCGTGGACGTGCTGGCGGGCTGGGCGTACCTGGGCCTGGCGGTCCTGCTGGCACGGGCGTGGGAGTCCCGCACGACGGTATGGCCCGGCCGGGCCGTCACCGCCGGCCGCCCGCGGCGTCGCTGGTGACCGACACCTCGTCGAACATGGGCTGGAGGAAAGGCAGGATGCGGCCTACGATCGCCTCGTTGTACGCGACCGGTTGCTGATTCGGATTCGCGTGACCGGTCCCGTCGAGCTTCGCCACCAGCAGCGCGCCGTCGGTCCCGCCGGACTGTTCGACGAGGATCTTCTGCGTGTAGTCGACGTCGACCACCTGGTCCTTCCACCCCGCGCGGGGACGCACGAAGACGATCCCGGGCCGCGGCTTGTCTTCCGTCTCCACCGCCAGCGACTTCAGGTTGTCGATCGCACCGGACGCGACGATGGTCTTGAACTGCGATTCGATCAGCCCGTTGCTCGCCACGTCCTCCGACAGGACCTTCTCGGTGAGGACCTCGTCGACGACGTCGCGGAACTCGTCGACGTCGACGTGCGGATACCAGTCCGACTTCGTGTCGAGGAACCTGCTCTGCCGGGCCGCGGTCTCCACCAGCAGGCGCATCGTCCGGCTCTCCCGCGCGCCGGGGAGCCAGCCGATCCACCGCAGCATGTCCTCGCCGCTGTCGCGGCTCCCGGCCCGGACGGCGTGCAGGTCCACCGGGGTGCAGTCGAGTACCACTCCGATGAGGTTGGCGTCCGTGTCCTCGTAGATGTGCTGCGCGACCTCCAGCGCGACGACGCCACCCATGCTGTGCCCGGACAGGACGATGTTGTCGATGCCCTCGTCGGCCGCGCGGGCGGCGATCAGTTCGCTGATCACCTTGGTGTCGATGCCGCCGTTGTCGTACTGGACCGCCCATACCCGCCCGATGCGGTCGTACGAGGACAGGGTGCGGGCCGTGTCGGTGGCATCCTTGTTGCCCAACCCGACCAGGTCGACGACGGCGGTGTCGTGGTCTGCGGGCGACTGCGCGTCGTACACCTCGTGGATCTGTGGCTGGGTGAGTGCGAGTCGCTCGCGTTCGGGTTGCACGTCGTGAACCCAGTACTGGCCGCCGGCCAGGAGCAGGGGGACGGTCCCGAGCGCGACCGCGGCGAGGAGGCGCCGGGTGCGACCGAATTTCTGCCACTGGTGACCGAGCCGTGTCGCGTGCAGACGCGCCTTGCGGCGATCGTTGCTCCAGTCGGCCACGGTGGACGGATGGCGTGTCATTCTCTCCGACATCCACTCCGATGGTACGCGCGGGAGCAGAGGGGCCCGGTGGCATGGAAGTTACGGTGCGTTACAGCAGTTGGACATTCGCCAGTTTCCAGCCGCTGCCCTCGTGGACCAGCGCCAGTTGCATGCGGTTCCGGTCGACACGAGGGTCCGGGGAGTTGGAGTTGGTGACCGTCTGGTCGAGGAACACCAGGACTTCGGCGGCGTCCTGATCGCCGCTCGCCAGCCCGGCCTGCACGATCTGGGCGGACGACGTGGCCTGGTACTGGACGATCATGTCCCGCAGGTTCGACGCCACTGCGAATACTGTCCGGCGAATGCGCCGACGGAGTTGCTCTTGACCAGCGACAGGTTGGTAAGACCATCGCCGACCGCACCACCCAGTCGCCGGTGCTGGCATGGTGCAGCGCCTTGTGCGGTGTGGTGAGCAGGAAGTTGAACTTGGGCGCCACCAGCTTGTAGACGTCGGCAGTCGCCGAGCACCCGAACGTCTTCCGCTTCCTGGCGGACGGCGAGCTGAAACAGGACGGCGCGGGATCAGCCCTGTCCCTCGATGTCGAGCGCGACCTCACCGACCGGCTGGCCGACGAAGTACCCGGTGTCCGGTTTTCCGGAGTCTTTCGACGACTCGAGCCACAGGTCGGTGGTCGAGACCATGATCCCGACCGCGGCGCGGGCGGTGAACCGGACGTCGGAGACTTCGGCGGACACGGACTCGAAGATCGTCGACGCGACCCCGGCCAGCCATGGGATCGAACTCGATCCCACCGAACCTCGCTGCCTCGCACTTGCCCGCATCAACGCCCCGTGAGTACTTGTCAACCGCGGGCGGTTAATAAGTACTCACGGCGGAAGCGGCTGGACTCCGGACAGAGGGCGGCGACCGGGGCGACGTCGGCCGCGTAGTCGACGTCGCGGAGCGTCGGCAGCGACAGCACCTCGGCGCCCGCCGCGAGGAGCGCCTCCCGGGTGAGGCGTCCGGTGTCCGGACTCGACGTGGGAACCGGGCGGATCGCCTCCGCCGCCACGGCGTCGGGCACTCCGAGGATCCACCACCCGCCGTCCTCCGCGAGTCCGAGGACGCATCGGCCCTTCCTCTCGGTGAGCAGGTCCGCCGATTCCGCGAGCAGTCCCGCCGTCACCTGCGGTGTGTCCGTGCCGATCTGGAGGACCGGCAGGCCGAACGCGTCGAACGTGTCGGTGTGGGCGTTCACCAATCGCTCCGCGAAATCCTCACCCCGTTGCGGCAGCACCGTGAAACGGTCGAGCGCCGACGCGATGTCGGTGCCCCGGACCGCCCGGCCGAGGTCGCCGGTCATCGCCACCACCCGCCGCGCGGCACCCGCACCGGTGACGGCGTCCAGGGTGTCCAGCAGCGAGGCGGCGGCGAGGTCGGCGGCCCGGGCGTCGCCGACGTCCCGCGCGAGCCGGGTCTTCGCGAACCCGGGCACCGGCGCCTTCGCGACCACGAGCACCGCGACGTCGAGAGTCACCCGATCACCTTCCAGAAGTCGTGGACGGCGACGACGGTGCCTTTCAGCGAACCCGACACCTTCGACGCGCCGGCGGTGCGCGGGCGATACGTGATGTCACGCTCCACGACCCGCCAGTGGGCGCGGCCGGCGAGCACCAGTAGCTGCAGCGGGTAGCCCGACCTGCGGTCGTCGACGCCCAAGTCGAGGAGGTCCTGTCTGCGCACGGCTCTCATCGCCCCGAGGTCGTGGATCGGCAGGCCGTACCGGCGCCGGAGTCGTGCGGCGAGGACGGCGTTGCCGGTCCTGCTGTGCAGCGGCCACGTGCCGCGCCGATCAGCTCGCCGCCGTCCCACGGCGAGATCGGCGCCCGAGTCCAGCGCGGCGACCAGCCGGGGGAGTTCACCCGGGTCCATCGAGCCGTCGCCGTCCAGCACGCAGACCACCGGTGTTCGCGCCGCCAGCACGCCGGCGTGCACGGCCGAACCGTATCCCGGGACCTGCTCCCGCACCACCGACGCACCGTGCGCGCCGGCGACTGCGGCGGTGTCGTCGGTGGAGTTGTTGTCCACCACCACCGTCCGGTAGTCGGGTGGCACCGCGGCCAGCACTCCGGGCAGGGATCCGGCCTCGTTCATGCACGGGATCACGACGGTGACGTCCCGTGCACGGATCGGTGCGCGCTCAGACACGGGGAGGTCCCGCCGGCGCCGCGTTCCTCAGGGGTGCGTGCGCGAACGCCGCGATCCCCTCGGCGGGCATGATCTGCGCCCGGAACCCCAGCCGCTCCCGGGCCAGCCGGGGGTCGGCGACGATGTGCCGCACGTCGCCGGGACGGTACTCGCCGGTGACGACGGGTTCGGGGCCACCGTACGAACGCGCGAGCGTCGCGGCCACCTCGCCGATCGTGATCGGTTGTCCCGAGCACACATTGAACGCCGAGAATCCGGTCAGCGCCGCCTCGACCGCAGCCACGTTCGCCGCCGCGACGTCGTGGACGTGCACGAAATCCCGCGTCTGCCTGCCGTCCTCGAACACGTGCGGTGGGTCGCCGTTCTCGAGGGCGGAACGGAACATCGCGGCCACCCCGGAGTACGGGGTGTTGCGCGGCATGCGATCGCCGTACACGTTGTGATAGCGCAGAGCGGTCACGGAACCGCCGGTGGCCAGTGCCCAGGCGAGCGCATAGTTCTCCTGCGCGACCTTGCCTGCGGCGTAGAGACTCCGCGGCCGTAGTGGCGAGTTCTCCTCTACGAGTGCCCACTCCAGACGCTCTCCGGTATCGGGATCCGTCTCGTCGAAGATTCCGGCTGCCAGGTCCTTCTCCCGGCGGCCGGCCGGTTCCACGAACTCGCCCCGCCCGTTGCGGTACCGGCCTTCTCCGTAGACGACCATCGACGACGCGAGTATCAGCTTCTCGCAACCCGACTCGTGCATCGCGGCGAGCAGCGTCGCGGTGCCGAGATCGTTGTGGCTGGCGTAGGCCGGGGCATCGCTCACATCCACACCGGCACCGACGACGGCGGCCTGATGGCACACGACGTCCACACCCCGCAGCAGTTCGATCAGAGCGGGAAGGTCGCGGACGTCGGCGCGTCGCACACCGTCTGGCGGCTCGACGTCGGCACCGTGCGCGGAGCGGAGCAGCGCATCCACGGCCACGACGTCGTGGCCGGCTCCGGTCAGCGCGGCGCGGACGTGACTGCCGATGAATCCGGCCGCACCCGTGAGCAGTACGCGTGTTCCCGTCATGGCAGCTCGATCGGCAGTGTCACACCCTCGTGGACGCGGCAGGCTTCGCAGGCGCCCTCGGGCGCGGCGGCGATCGCGGACCGCACCAGCGTCTTCAGCGACCCGAGATTGCGCTGGAACTCGGCGAACACGTCCACGGCGCGTACACCGCCGCCGGCCTCGATCCCCGCATCGAGGTCGGTGACCAAAGCGATGGTGGCGTAGCACATCTCGAGTTCCCGGGCGAGGACCGCCTCGGGGTGGCCCGTCATGTTGACGAGGGTCCAGCCCTGCCGGGCGAACCACAGGCTCTCCGCCCTGGTCGAGAAGCGCGGTCCCTCGACCACCACCAGCACACCGCCCTCCACGGTGCCCGGCCGGGCGGCGGCCTTGCGCAGGTCCGAGCAGTACGGGTCGGCGAACTGCACGTGCACGCCGCCTCCGTCGAAGTACGTCTGGGTGCGCCCGCTGGTGCGATCGACCAACTGGTCGGGCACGACCATCGAGCCCGGTCCGAGGTCCGGGGTGAGGCTGCCGGCGGCGCAGGGTGCAAACACCTGCCGCACGCCCAGCGTGCGCAGCGCCCACAGGTTCGCGCGGTACGGGATGGTGTGCGGCGCGAATTCGTGCCGGGCGCCGTGGCGGGGGAGGAACGCCACCCGCCTGCCCTCCACGTCGCCGACCGTGATCGGGGCGCTGGGGCGGCCGTACGGAGTGTCGATCGTGACGTCCGCGGCGTCCTCGTCGAAGAACGAGTAGAAGCCGCTCCCGCCGATCACGGCGACGTCCGCGCGGGCCGGTTCGCGTGCACTCATTGCGGTCATGCAGTCAATCCTCCGTCGTTATGCTGGGCGCGAGTGCGACTTTCGCCGAAGGAGATGACGTCATCGGATCCCCGCAGCGCGCCGAGGAGCGGAATATTCCGTACCGCGACGTCGTGGGCGCCGCGCTCGCCCTGATCCTGGTGGTGGTCGCGTTCGTCGTCCCGCGCCTGGGAAACGAGACCATCACCCCGATCGTCAACCGCACCGCGGAGAGCGTGCGGGACTTCGCGGACGCCGCGCCGCTGTTCGGGTTCCGCGACGTGCACTTCGGGTGGGGGACGCCGGTCGCCGTCGCCGTCGCGGCGGCGGTCGTGATGTGGGGGCCGGGCCTGGCACAGACGCTGGCGTGGCGTCGCCTCACGGTGGGAGTGTGGCTCGTTTCCGCCCTGTGGTCGATGGCGCTCGCGCTGGTCGACGGCTGGCAGCGTGGCTTCGCCGGGCGCCTGACCTCCACCGATGAGTATCTCCACGAGGTCCCTCGTGTCACGGACATCCCCGCGACGCTGCGCGGTTTCGCGGGGCGGATCCTGGACCTGCAGGCCGATTCGTGGACCACCCACGTGTCCGGGCATCCGCCCGGTGCGCTCCTGACGTTCGTCTGGCTCGACCGGATCGGACTCGACGGCGGTGCCTGGGCGTCCGCGCTGTGCGTCGCGGTCGGATCCAGCGCCGGGGCCGCGGTGAGCGTCGCCATCCGTGCGCTCGGCGACGAGGCCATGGCCCGCCGCGCGGCCCCATTCCTCGTCCTCGCACCCGCCGCGATCTGGGTGGCGGTGTCGGCGGACGCACTGTTCGCCGGTGTGGTGGCGTGGGGGATCGCCCTGCTGGCCCTGTCGGCGACTCGGGCCGTCCCGGTCCCCGCCCTCGTCGCGGTGGCGGCGGGCGTGCTGCTCGGGTTCGGTGTCTACCTCAGTTACGGGCTCACGCTGATGGCGATTCCGGCGGTCGCCGTCCTGGTGATCGCGCGCACGGCCCGCCCGCTGGTCGGCGCGCTGGTCGGTGCGCTCGCGGTGGCGGCTGTGTTCACGCTGTACGGATTCTGGTGGTTCGACGGCTACCAACTGGTGCAGGAACGGTATTACCAGGGCATCGCGTCGGATCGTCCCTTCGCCTACTGGGGCTGGGCCAACTTCGCGTCGCTCGTCTGCGCGGTGGGGTTGGCGGTGCCCGCCGCGCTGCCCCGGGCGTTCGCCTGGTCGCGGGTGCGGGCGCTGTCGCCGGTTCCCCTCCTCGTACTCTCCGCGCTGCTGGCGGTGGTGATCGCCGACCTGAGCGCGTTGAGCAAGGCGGAGACCGAGCGGATCTGGTTGCCGTTCGCAGTGTGGCTTCTCGCCGCCCCCGCACTCCTGCCGCGCGGAAGCCATCGGTTCTGGCTCGCGGTGCAGGCCGCCGGTGCGCTGGCCGTCAACCATCTTCTGTTCACGAACTGGTGACGGCCGGCGCATCCGAGGTGCCGTTCGGGGGCAGACGGTCACTTGGTCGCGATCGTGATGGTGGCGATTCCGACCAGCAGCCCCGGCTTCACGGCGTCGGTCTTGAACGTCTCGTTCAGCAGTCCGGCCGCGTCCTCCGAGATCTTGACCTCGGTACCCTGCAGGATCGCGGTGTCGTTCGGTCCTGTCTGCAGCGGCTTCAACGTGCGGCCGTTGAGATCGAACAACACCGCATCGGCCGCCGCGGGCGCACCGTTGACGCTCACGTCCCCGGTGAGCAGCGACGTGCCCGGGTCGATCACGAAATCGGTGAGTTCGACGACGGTGCCGGGTGCCGCCAGCGACAATCCACTGCCGTCGTGCATGATCTCGCCCTGTACGTAGGGATCGACCGTGCCCGGCTCCCAGTACTTGACGTTGCCGCCGGTGATCGGAAAGCTGACCGATCCGTCGGCGAGGGCCGCCGTACCCACCACTCCGGGAGTGAGGCCGAGCGTCGTCAGGGCTCCGGTGAAGCCGGAATCCAGTGCGACAGCGGTACTCACCCCGGTCAGGTTGTCGACCTGGGCGACGGGTGCGGGTTGCGTGGCTGCTGCTGCGCTGACATTCGACGATGCATTCGAATCGTTGCTCGAGCACGCCGCGAGCGGGGTCAGGGCGAGGGTGCCGATGGCCGCTGCTACGAGTGCTTTTCGATAGTTCGACATGATGATCAAACAACCTTTCCGGAGGAAGGGGTGGTGGGTGGATGTTCACTAGGTATTCGGTGCGACTTCGCCGTCGGATGGGAGAGCTCTTACGCCCATTCCATCCGCACGAAGTACCGATTGGCGTGCTGCAGAACATCGATCACGCTCAGTCCGGCGGCGCGTGCGACCCCGGGCATCGCGGCGACACTCACACTCGCCCAGGCGAACCACTCGCCGGCGAGATGCTCCGTCTCCCAGCGCAGTAGTTCGTGACGAACTCCTGTCGTGGTCGGCGGATCCACCTCGGCGATCACAATTCCGTGTGGTTGCAACAATTCTCGCGCGCGACGCAGTATCCGCACCGGCTCTCCGCCGATGCCGATGTTGCCGTCGGCGAGCAGCACCCGGTCCCAGTGCCCGGACCGTGGAAGCGGCGCGAAGATGTCCCGGTGCAGCGCGAGTCCACCGCGGCGGATCGTGAGTTGCACTGCCGTGAACGACGAATCGACGCCCAGCGCCGCGACGCCGGCCGACACGAGCGCCGCGGTGAGGCGCCCCGGTCCGCATCCGAGATCCACGGTGGCGCCGTGACAGCCGGTGAGCATCACCCGGTCCGCGATCCGATCGGAGAGTGAGGATGCATCCCCGCCCATCCACCGGCCCACCGGCAGGGGGCGACGCGTTCCCCGTGCGTCGCGCACCCAGCACGGGAGTCCCGCCGACGCGCGCCGCATCAGAAGGTCCGTGGACACGTCGACTCTCCTCACGAGCCGCTCACCGTGTCACCGTCCTTGCGGGACAGCGCGAGTCGGGTGGCGTACGCGACGGCGGACACCGCGAAGAACGTTGCGGTGAGCAGCAGCCAGCGGTCGAGGAACGGTTCCTGCGTCAGCCCCGTCGCAGCGAGATACGCGTCGGCACCCTGCTCGATGATTCCCGGTAGGAACAGCAGCAGCGTCAGCCCGGACGCGAGCGCCGGTACGCGAATATAGTTGAGCGCCGAAACCGGCTGCGGTCGTGGCGGTCTCCTGCCCCGCAACGCGTTCAGCCCGGACGTCAGGGACCGGTCCGCGAGCGCGTACAGCGGGAACAGCACGAGGTCGTGGGCGATCACCGCGCCGAGGAACCACACGGCGATGGACTTCCACCACACGTCCTGATTCCACAGATTCTGCGGACCGACCACCGCCACCGCATAGCCGGCGAGGGCGAACGTGAACAGCACCGCCAGCAGATGCAGCGGGTTGGCGCCGTAGAAGCGGGCGAATCGGCGCATCTCACGCCTCCCGGAATTCGATGGCCCGCACCCATTTGGTGTTGTGGACGCCGGGCAGGGCGGGAACGATGATCCGGGCGGGGTAGCCGTGGTCGAGGGACAGGTCCGCGCCGTTGACCTCGAGGGCGAGCAGGGCGTCGGCGTCGCGCACCTGATCGGACGTCAGCACCGCCTGGTTGAACGCCCCGGACCGTTCCAGCGACGTCACCTTCGCCGACGTGAACGCCGTCACCCCGGCGGCGTCCGCGAGGTCACGCAGTCGCACGCCCGTCCACGTCTCGGTGGTGGACCATCCTTCGACGCACGCGATCGGAAGGGACGCGGTGTGCGGCGGCATCGCGCGCAGTTGACTTCGGCTCAGCTGCACGGGTTCCGCGCCACCCGTCACCGAGAGCCGCCAGGTGTCGCCGATCTGCTCCGGGGTGATCTGCGCGGCCGCGGCGGTGCGGTTGATCTGAAAGTCGTTGGGACCGTCGCCATACGAGCGGCCGCGGGGGAGGAGTAGCGCGGCGCTGCGCAGGAACCCGCCGGTGGTCTGCCCGACCGACAGGACGGCGACCAGGGCGGCGCCGCCACCGACCAGGGCGAGGGCGCCGCGGCGGCTGATCGTGGGCGGGGTGGGGTCTTCGGCCACGAGGCCGTTCTCGTCCGGCGGTTCGGGGCGCGTGTCCGCGCGGGACGTGCGCAGCACTTCCCGGAACGACCGGGAACGCAGCGACCTCACCATCAACGGCACCTTGAGGATCGTGTGCGTCACGAACCCGGCAATGAAGACCCACGCGCCCCAGTAGTGCGCCGTGTAGAAGTCGAAGCCGAAGATGTAGTCGTACTGAATGTTCAGGACCCCGGTGATGATCTCGAACAGCGCACCGCCCACCAGGGCGATCAGCGACAGACGTTCGAGCGCCTGCGCCGGCGACCGCACCGGCGGAAACACGAACAGTTTGGGGATCACCGACCACAGCTTGGCGAGCACGATCGGCACCAGGATCAGTCCGAGCCCGACGTGCAGCCCCTGGGTGAGCCGGTACAACCACGACGGCCGGGTGGGCCACGCGAAGTACGGAAGGTGCAACCACCCGACGTCGCCGGGTCGGGCCTGCCCGAACTGCGGACCGTACGCGATGTACGAGAGCAGTCCCGTGACGATGACGACCGGAAGTCCGATGAGCAGGACGAGGCCGAATACCGAGGTCAGCCACGGTCCGCGCAGTGGACTGCGTAATCGTGGGCCGCGAGAGTTGTCGGTCATGGTGTGTCAATCCCTCCGGCTCGATCATCTCGGGCCTCAGAGGTAATTCGGTGCCGCCACCGTGCAGGACTGCTTCGCCCGTGAGTACTTGTCAACCGCCGGACGTTAACAAGTACTCACGGGTGCGAAGCACCTCCGTGGCGGATCTCGTCGCGGGGCTGGTCGTACCGGACCATCTCGTATCCGATCATCGCGACCAGGACCGCGGTGAGCACGCCCAGGGTGGCGAGGGCCGGGATGTGCCAGACGACGGGGAGCAGCGCGATCAGCACGACCGCTGTCACGACGCGCGGCACGGTGACCGACCTCGTCGCGTACGCCTTGAACGAGACCAGCGCGAGGAGGTACAGCGCCGCGCCGCCGAACAGTGCGATCAGCGGCCAGCCGTACAGCGGGTCGGTGAGCCGGTGATGGTTGCCGTCGCCGACGTACGACAGGATCTTCTTCAGGCCGAGCGACAGCATCACGATCCCGATCACCATCGGCAGGTGCAGGAAGCTGTAGCAGTTCCGGGCGATCCTGATCTGACGCGCACCGGTCGCCTCCTCGAAGGCGTGCTCGACGGCCAGCGACGTCACGTCGAAGTACGACCACCACAGCAGCCCCGACACTGCCAGTCCCAGCAGCGAGGCGACGATGATCGCCCAGGAGATCGGCAGGCTCGCCACACCGATGCCGATCGACACGATCGACTCGCCGAGCGCGACGATGATGATGAGGCCGTGCCGTTCGGCGAAGTGGCTCACCGACCGCAACCGCCAGTCGGTGCCGCCGATCAGTGTGCCGAGGTAGTCGCCGGCGAGGGCGAGGATCCACATCACCGTCTGCGCGGTGCCGGTGAGTTGCGACGCGATGAGCAGGAACACGGTGCCGGTGATCATGCTCGGTGCGAAGCGCAGCACCTGACCGCGCAGCTGGGGGTCGGTGCGGCTGATCACCCAGAACATCACCAGGTGCAGCAGGCGGACGACGAAGTACCCGAGGGCGAAGATGACGGGGCCGTCGAGTCCGCCGGCCAGGTCGTCGAACGCCTCGGGGATCGTCAGGGCCGTGATGAACATGGCGCCCATCGCGCCGAACATCACCACCCGCACGATGCCCTCGTCGGCGCGCACGAGGTTGCAGAGCCAGGCGTACCCCACCCAGCTCCACCACAGGACGGCCATCACCAGTGCGCCGCGCAGCAGGTTCACCCCGGTGGGGTCCTCGGCCATCAGGTCGGTGACGCGGGTGAGCGCGAAGACGAAGACGAGGTCGAAGAACAGCTCGAGCGGCGATACCGACGCTCGCTCTTCGACGAGACGGGGACGCAAACGATGAGCAAAAGTCACGGGGAGAATGCTGCCACCGGACAGCGACGCGGGAAAGTCCTACGAACGGCGGCGACCCGTGGGGGCGGCCGCAGCCTTTCGTTCGGGCGTACCGACGGGGTGCGGGGGATCCGCGCGGTTGAGAACAACGCCGTGGTGACGAGCAGTGCGGTGACGGCGTACGCCCCCGGAGCGCCTCGAGTCGCGCGCCGGAATTGATGTCGAGGACGCCCTGGGCGGTGGTGTCGGGGACCGACGCCTCCTCCAGGGCCGCGGCCAATTGTGTGTCGGGTGAACCCACCACGGTGGGATCACGGAAAGCCCGTGAGAGGGCCTCGAACCGGTTTATGCTCGGACGATGGCCGGAATTCTCGTGGGAGATCCCGGACTACCGTGACCGAGCCCGGATCCGGGGTGGCATCTGCGGATCCGGTTGGCATGCACGAAGAGAGGTTTCCGGTGAACGATATCGATCCGGAGGATAGCGGACCCATCGATTATCTCGTGGTGGAGTTCCCTGCCGACCGACGACCGGACGGATCAGCGTTGGCGATCCTCCGCGAACTCGTCGAGCAGGGCACCGTGCGAGTGCTCGACCTGGTCTTCCTTCGCAAGGAAACGGACGGCTCCGTCGTGGCGATCGACGTCGTCGACGTCGGACTCGTGGGCGATATAGATGTGTCGCTCTTCGCCGAGGCCTCGACCGGCCTACTCGACCTGACGGACATCGCCGACGCCGGATCCGTGCTCGAGCCAGGTGCTTCGGCTGCGGTACTGGTCTACGAGAACACTTGGGCCGCACCGCTCGCAACCGCCCTGCGTCGCACCGGAGCGCAACTCGTGGCGTCGGGCCGCATCCCTGTACAGGGCATCCTGGCGTCACTCGACGCTCTCGAAGCCAGAAACTGATACCGAGGACAACACCATGCCTGGACTTCTCCGCGGGATCGCCCGCACCGCTGTCATCGCCGGAACCGCGACGTCCGTGTCGAATCGAGTGTCTCGACGTCAGGGCCAGCGGTGGGCGGCGAAAGAGCAACCGCAGCAGCAACCGCAGCAGCAACCGCAAGCACCGCAGAACGAGGCCCCGGCCTACGCCGAGGCACCCCCGCCGCAGGCCGCCCCCACCCCCTCCTCGGGAGGAGGGAGCGTCGACCGGATCGCCGCTCTGAAGGATCTCGGAGAACTCCGAGCGCAAGGTGTGCTCACCGAAGCCGAATTCAACGCCGAGAAGGCGAAGATCCTGGCGTCCTAGGACGACCGCGGCAGTCTCCTACTTCATCCACGGCATGGAAGGTACTCCGTCGAGAATCGTCGTCGCGGCCATCTCCGGGGTGTGGAGGGCGAGCCGCTTGTCGAAGAACTCCGCGAAGGTCTGCGCGTCCTCGTCCTCGGCGACAGTGGCGTTCCGGGCGACGGCGGTCTTGATGCCACCGGGATGCACGCACGTCACCTGGACGGGGTGCTTGGCGATCAGCATCTCCTGACGCAGCGACTCGGTGAAGCCGCGGACGGCGAACTTCGCGGCGTTGTAGGCGCTCTGGCCGGGCACTGCGATCAGCCCGCACAGGCTCGAGATGTTGACGACGTGTCCGTCGCCGGACGCGATCAGATGCGGCAGAAAGGCTTTGGTCCCGTTGACGACGCCCCAGAAGTCGATGTCCATGATCCGCTCGATGTCCTTGAACTCGGACTTCTCGACGCTGCCGTTGTAGGCGATGCCGGCGTTGTTGTAGATCTGGTGGACCGTGCCGAAGTGTGCGACGACGTCGTCCGCGTAGGCAAGCACTGCTTCCCGTTCGGCGACGTCGAGCTTGGCGCCGTAGTTCGCGAGATCGAGGGCGAGGGCCCGGCCGATGCCGGATCTGCTCCGGTGATGACGGCGACTTTGCCGTCGAACGTACTCATGTGGATGCAACCTGTGCTGTGTCGGGGTGAATCTTCAGGACGTGCCGGCGCAGGGCTGCGCCGAGGTCGGTGACCGCCTGGCGTGCCTCGGCGAGGATGCTGACCTGGAGGTGGAAGTCGTGCCAGAGGTCGTCGAACCGGAGATGGTCGAGGACGCCCCCCGCGGCGGCGACGGCTGCTTCGATCTTCTCCGCGTCGACGGAGATCGGATCGTCGCCGGCGGTGTGCACGACGATCGGCGGCAGACCCGCCATGTCGCCGTACACCGGGGAGATCCCCGGCGATCGCGGATCGTGCTGTCCGGCATAGCGCGGGGCCCATTCCGCCGTCATGGACGGCAGGATGAGGGGATCGCGCAGCACCGGGCGCGTCCTGTCGACGTCGATCGCGAGGTCGGCCCACGGGCAGATCAGGCCGAGCGCGGCCGGGGCCGGGAGGCCACGGTCACGCAATGTCATCGCGAGCGCCAGCGTCAGTCCGCCGCCGGCGGAATCACCCGCGACGACGGTGGTGTTCGGGTCGAGTCCGTCGTCGAGTAGCCGGGAGTAGACCGCGACCATTTCCTCGAGCGCAATCGGGTAGCGGGATTCCGGTGAGCGTGAGTAGGCGGGGATCACCGCGGCCGTCCCGGCGGCCGCGGCGAGGTGCGCGACCAGGCCGCGGTACCCCTTCGCGCTCCCGAGGGCGTATCCGCCGCCGTGGAGGTAGATCAGCGTCCCGCCGGTGGCGTGCGCCGGCCGCACCCGGACGACGGGGACACCGGCGACCGTGTCGCGCTCGAACCGGGTGCCGCGAGGCGGGCGCGCGGCGGCCGTCACCATCTCGACCATGAGGCGCTTCGTCCCGACGGGCACGCGGTGGGACGCAAACAGCGGTCGTGCGCTGCGCAGACAGGTCCGGATGACACCTCGGTCGATGTTCCTCATGCCGGCGCCCCGAACTGCAGGAGCCCGTCGTGAACCGGGTCTTCGAGGAGCATCGTGGAGTCCTTCTCGTAGTGCATGAGAACCTTCCACGGCTCCTTGGACCCCTGGCGGGGCATGACATCCTTGCCGCGCTGCACGTACCCGGACTGCAACTGGTCGAGCATGCCGATGTCCATCGCGGAGTTCTCCACGTCGCGGGGCGTCGCGACGGTGTGACCGCTCTCGTCCATGTACCGGAGCAGCCGGCACAGGTAGGCGCCTGCGATGTCGGACTTCAGGGTCCACGGCGCGTTGGTGTAGCCGAAAACCCAGGCCAGGTTCGGGATTCCCTCGACGAGCACCCCTTTGTAGGTCATCTGCCCGTGCAGCGGGCGGGGCTGCCCGTCCACGGACAGTTCCATTCCGCCGAGCATCTGGATCTTCAGGCCGGTGGCGGTGACGACGACGTCCGCCTCCAGTTCCCGTCCCGACTTCAGCAGGATGCCCTTCTCGGTGAACGTGTCGATGTGGTCGGTGACGATCGACGCGTCGCCGGACGACAGCGCGGTGAAGAGGTCCGCGTCCGGCACCGCGCAGAGGCGCTCGTCCCACGGCATGTAGTTCGGCGTGAAGTGGCTCATGTCGAATCCTGGGCCGAGGCGTCGTCGAACCTGCCAGAGCAGGAATCGCCGCATCTGCCGGGGCCACCGCCGGCATGCCAGGTAGAGCCCGCGCTGGAGGGCGATGTTGCGCTTGCGTCCGAACGCGTACACCCACTTGGCGGGGAGGAATCGGCCCAGTACCTCGGAGATCTTGTCGAGTGCGGGTATCGAGAAGATGTACGACGGTGAGCGTTGCAGCATGGTCACGTGCTCTGCATCGCCGGCCATCGACGGGACCAGGGTAACGGCGGTGGCGCCGCTTCCGATCACGACGACCTTCTTACCGGTGTAGTCGAGGTCCTCCGGCCACTGCTGTGGGTGGACGCACCGGCCCTGGAACCGGTCCGTACCCGGGAAGTCCGGCAGGTGGCCGGCGTCGTAGTCGTAGTAGCCGGTGCAGCTGACCAGGTACCCGCAGGTGAAGGTGCGAATGTCGCCGGTTGCCTCGTGCAGGGCCGTCACGGTCCAGCGTTCCTCGGCCGTCGACCAGTCGGCCTCGACGATCTTCAGGCCGTAACGAATCTTGTCCTGGACGCCGAACTCCCGCGCGGTATCGGCGATGTACTGGCGGATCGACGCACCATCCGCGAGCACCTTCGAGTCGTGCCACGGCCGGAACTTGTAGCCGAACGTGAACATGTCGGAGTCGGACCGAATACCGGGGTAGCGGAACAGATCCCACGTCCCGCCCAGCTGCTCGCGGCGCTCCAGCACGGCGATGGTCTTGTGGGGGAACTCGGCTGCCACCTGGCAGGCCGTTCCGATGCCGGACAGTCCGGCACCGATGATCAGAACGTCGAAATGTGTCGTGCTCATGGCTTCCTCGCGCTTCTGCCTGCTGGGTTTGCAGGATGGGGTACAAACAGAATGACTGTGGGCCACGTCACAGGTCTTGACACTTCCGGACATGCTTTTAGCATTTCCCGACACCGCTTCCGGCGAGAGGGGAGTTGATCCCGTGGGAAGTCTGATCCGGGCCACGAACCTCTGGGGATGCGGCGACCTGATCCGGGAGCTGGGCGCCGACCCGGAATCGTTCCTCGCGCGCTTCCACATCCCACCGGGAGTCGAGCGCGAGGAGGACGCGTTCGTGTCGTTCGAGGCGGTCGTGCACGTGCTGGAGGCCGGCGCCGCCGACCTGGGCTGCCCGGACTTCGGGCTTCGGCTCTCACATTGGCAGGGCTTGGACATCCTCGGGCCCGTCGCCGTGATCGCGCGGAACGCGCAGACCGTGCACGGCGCGTTCGAGGCGATTGCCCGCTACTTCTACGTGCATTCGCCCGCCCTGAAGCTGACCGTCCGGCCGCGCACCGCAGGGGGTGACGTCCGGTTCGTCTACGAGATGACGGAACCGTCCATGCCCTATCTGCCTCAGGGGTACGAGCTGGCCATGGCCAACGGCGTCCGCATCCTGCGGCTGCTGGGCGGACCGGACGCGCGTCCCTCGATGATCTCGTTCGTGCACGACCAACTCGGGTCGGACGCCGCCTACCGGGATGCGCTGGACTGCCCCGTCCTGTTCGGACAGTCGTGGTGCGGGTTCGAACTGCCCCGCGCCCTGGCGGACCGGCGGATCGACAGCGCAGATCCGGAGACCCGGCGCATTGCCACGAAATACCTGGAATCCCACTACCTGCCGAGCACCGCGGCGCTGTCCGAACGGGTGTCGGAGCTGGCCCGGCGCCTGCTGCCCACCGGTCATTGCAGCGCCGAGGCCATCGCCGACCAACTGTCGATGCATCCGCGCACGCTGCAACGACGTCTGGCCGAGGAGGGTGTGCGATGCCAGGACCTCATCGAACGGGAGCGTCGCGACCAGGCGGCGAGATACCTCGCCGAACCGGGATTTCATCTCGGCCAGATCGCCGGACTGCTCGGCTACACCGAACAGAGCACCCTCAACCGTTCCTGCAGGCGGTGGTTCGGGAAGACGCCGAGGCAGTACCGGGCCGACCTGCACCCGTGAGTACTTGTTAACGTCGGGCGGTTAACAAGTACTCACGGGCGGCGGAGCCGCATTACTTGACGCCACCGGCGGTCAGGCCGGACACGATGCGGCGCTGCAACAGCAGCACGATGATGACGAGCGGGATGGTCACGACCGTTCCCGCTGCCATCACGGACGTGAACGGCTCCTCGTGCGGCTTGCTACCCGCGAACTGCGCGATGGCGACGGTGGCCGGCTGGGTCACGTCGTTGGACAGCTGACTGGAGATCAGGTACTCGTTCCACGACGCGATGAACGCGAGGATCGCGGTGGTGAACAGTCCGGGTGCGGCCAAGGGCAGCAACACCATTCGGAATGCCTGCCGCCTGCTGGCCCCGTCGATCCGGGCTGCCTCCTCGAGTTCCCACGGCAACTCCTTGAAGAACGCCGTGAGGGTGTAGATGGTGAGGGGCAGCACGAACGAGATGTTCGGGATGATCAAAGCCTGGTACGTGCCGAACCAGCCCATCGACGTGAACAGCTGGAACAGGGGCGTCAGGACGGCGACACCCGGGAACATCGACGCCGCCAGGATGATTCCGAGGACGACGTGCTTTCCCCGGAACTGCAGTCGCGCCAGTGCGTACGCGGTGCCGATGCCGACGATCAGGCCGATCGCGGTGGTCACGGCGCCGATGATCGTGCTGTTGACGAGCGCCCTGGCGAAGTGGTTGCCCGCCTCCGTCGAGAACACGCTCGCGAAATTCTCCAGCGTGACGTGGGTGGGCCACGGCGTGGTGTCGAACGTGTAGTCGGAGTGGCGGAAGGCGGTGACCACCATCCAATAGACGGGGGCCAGACCCCAGACGACGATCACCGCCAGGCCGAGGTAGGTGCGGATGGATGCGAGCGACGGTCCCCGGCGCCGGTGTACCACCGCGGGCCGGGACATCCCCGGTGTGACGACTGCTGTGGACATGGATCAGGCCTTTCGCTGCTGCTCTTGGGTGTCGATCACGTTGACGCCCATCACCTTCACCAGTACGTAGGCGACGGCGAAGATGAACAGGAACGTGATCGTGGAGAGGGCGGACGCGCTGTTGAAACCCTGGCGCATCTGGTCGATCACCAGGATCGACAGGGTGGTGGTGGCCGTGCCATCGCCGCCACCGCCGCCGGTGAGGATCGCCGGGAGGTCGTAGATCCGCAGGACGTCGAGCACCCGGAAGAGGACCGCCACCAGAATGGCCGGCTTGATGAGCGGCAACGTGATCGACCGGAACCGCTGCCAGACATTCGCGCCGTCCATTCGCGCCGCCTCGTACACCTCGGCGGGCACCATCTGCAGTCCGGCGAGGATCAGCAACGCCACGAACGGTGTCGTCTTCCAGGCGTCGGCGATCACGACGGCGAACCGGGCAGGCCACGTGTCACCGGTCCACAGGATCTCCGTGCCGAGCAACTTGTTGGCGATGCCGTCGTACGCGAAGACGAAGTACCACAACTTCGCGGTGACGGCGGTCGGGATGGCCCACGCCACGAGGATGCTGGTACGTAGCAGTGCCCGACCGCGGAACGCCCGGTTCATGATGGTGGCGAACCACAGTCCCAGCGCGACCTCGATGGCGACCGTGACGACGGTGAAGAACACGGTGACCCACACCGACTGCCAGAACAGCGATCCCAGCGTGCCGCCGGGGCAGGACACGGATGCTCCGGTCGTGTCGGTGCACCGCTGGAACAGCCAGTGCGTGTAGTTCGACAGTCCCGCGAAACCCTGGTCGACGAACTTGCCGGTGGCGGGATCGATCGTCGGGTCCTTGAACAGCGACATCACCATGGCGCTGACCACCGGGTACAGAACGACGATGCCCAGCAGGATCATGGTCGGCAGGATCAGGAACATCGCCGCCCTGCTGCGCCCCTTCGGCGGTCGCGCCGGCACCGGTTCGCCGGATCTCGCGCCGCCTCGGTGTGGGGGAGCGGCTGTCTTCTCGAGTGAGAGTTCGTGAACGGTCATCGGCTGTCTCCTCTAGGACCCGGCCGCGGCGATCGCGGACTGGATGTCGGCGGCGGCCTGGTCCACCGTCTTCTCGCCTTTGATCGCGGCGTAGGCGTTGTTCTGCACGGCCCGGGTGACCTCGGGATAGAACGGGGTGACCGGCCGGGTCACGGCGTTCTCGATCGACGTCTTCAACGTGGGGAGGTACGGGTACTGCTCGACCAGTTCCGGGTCGTCGTAGACGTCCGCGCGCACGGGGGCGAGCGATCCCTGCGAGAGGAAGAACGCCTGCGACTTCTTCTCCAGGAAGAACTTCAGGAAGTCCGAGGCGGTGGCCTTGTGCTCGGAGTACACGTTGATCGCGGCGCTGTGCCCGCCGAGAGTCGAGTGACCGGGTCCGCTCTTCCCCGGCAGCGGCACCACCCCGAACTTGCCCGACACCGCGGAACTGCCCTGTCCGTCCATCAGGCTGTACGCGTACGGCCAGTTGCGCATGAACAGCAGATCGCCGCTCTGGAATGCCTGCCGTGCCTGTTCCTCCTGGAACGTGACGGACTCGCGGGGGATCGCACCCGAACGGTAGGCGTCGACGAGCGATTGCAGCCCCGCCTTGGCTTCCGGGGTATTCATCGTCGGGGTCACGCCGTCCGGGCCGAGGATCGACCCGCCTGCCGTGTTGATGGCCTCGGACGCGTTGACGGTCAGCCCCTCATACTTGGCGTACTGTCCGGCGTAGCAGCCGATTCCGGCGTGCCGCGCCGTCCCGCACGCGCCGATGAGCTCGTCCCAGGTGGCGGGCGGATGATCCATCAGGTCGGTGCGGTAGTAGAGCAGGGCACCGTCACTGGTCTGCGGAGCCGCGTACAGGACGTCCCCGTACGTGGCCCCCTCGACCGTCGCGGGTAGCAGGCCGGACGTGTCGATCGCCATCGGACCTTCGAGTGGTTGCAGCCACCCGCGGGCCGCGAATTCGGCGGTCCACACGACGTCGACGACGGTGACGTCGTATCCGGAGTCGCGGGACTGGAAGTGCTGCACCAGGTCCTCGTGCTGCTGGTCCGCCTGGTCGGACTGCTCCTTGAACGTCACCTCCTCCCCGGGGTGGGTGGCGTTCCACTCGTCGATCAGCGGCCGGACGACGTTGGAGTTGTCCTTGCCCTGCACGTAGGTGATGGGCCCGCGGCCGTCGAGGTTCTCCTTCTCCGCCTGCGCGGCGGCGTCGATGCCCTGATCGGCGCAGGACGTCGCCGCGAACAGGACGCCGACGGCCACCGCGCAGGCGGCGACGCGCTTCATCGTGATTCACCCGCGCCCGGTTCCGACAGCCACACGGCAGCGTCGGACGGGAGAACTCCGCCGGTGATGCCGGCGACCGAACCGAGCACGACGGTCAGTCCTTCGGGGAGTGCGACCGGTTCGGTACCGGTGTTCACCCAGCACTGCACCGCGCCGCGGGCGAACGCGAGCACGTCGCGGGGTGTGTCGAGCCACTCGACGGCATGCGGGGTGTCGAAGAAGTCGCGGCGCAGTTCCAGCGCCTCGCGGTACAGCGTGAGGAACGACTCGGGGTGGCCGGCCTGCGCTTCCGCGGTGTGCGGGGCCCAGTGTTCCGGCTGCGGAAGCCATGTGTTCTCCTCCGCGTCGAACGGGGAGAAGCCGTACGGCACCGCGTCGTTCGACCACGGGATCGGAACCCGGCAGCCGTCCCGGCCGCAGTCGGTGAAGCCGGTCTGGAACCACGTCGGATCCTGACGGGCCTCGTCGGGAAGGTCCTCGACCTCTTCCAGTCCGAGTTCCTCACCCTGGTAGATGTATGCGGTGCCCGGCAACGCCAGCTGCAGCAGGGCGGCGGCGCGGGCACGACGCCTGCCGAGTTCGTGGTTCGGCTCCTCGAGCGCCCAGCGGGCGCGCTCCCAGTCGGTTTCGACCAGGTGGTCGGGCTGTGAGCGGGAGTAGCGGGTGACGGTGCGGGGAACGTCGTGGTTGGAGAGCACCCACGTGGCGGGTGCCCCGACGGTGGCCGCCTGTTCGAGCGCGTCGTCGATCACGGCGCGGATGCTCGCGGAACGCCACGGGGCGCGCAGGAAGTCGAACTGGAACGCGGTGTGCAGCTCGTCGGGGCGCAGGTAGCGGGCCAGGCGGTCGTTGCCGGGCACCCAGGCCTCGGCGACGAAGACGCGGTCGGCGTAGGCGTTGGCAACGGCGCGCCAGCCCCGGTACACCTCGTGGACGGCATCCTGATCCCACGCGGGGTGGGGGTCGGTGTGCTGCGAACCGGGAAGGCGCTCACCGGCATCGGGGAGTGCGGGGTCCTTGGCCAGGCCGTGGGCGACGTCGATCCGGAAGCCGTCGACGCCCTTGTCGAACCAGAAGCGCAGGATGTCCTCGAACTCCGTACGGACCTCGGGGTGCTCCCAGTTGAGGTCGGGCTGGGCGGGGGCGAACAGGTGCAGGTACCACTCGCCGGTGTCCAGGCGGCTCCATGCGGGACCGCCGAACGCGCTCTGCCAGTCGTTGGGCGGCTCGTCGCCTGCCGGGCCGCGGCCGGGGCGGAAGATGTAGCGGTCGCGGGCTCCGGGCTCGTCGCGGAGGGCGGCCTCGAACCAGCGGTGCTCGCTGGAGGTGTGGTTGGGCACGATGTCGAGAATCACGCGGATTCCCAGTTCGTGGGCCTCGGCGATGAACGCCTCACCCTCCGCGAGCGTGCCGTACGACGGCTCGATGTCGCGGAAGTCGGCCACGTCGTAGCCGGCGTCCGCCATCGGCGACGGGTACCAGGGATTGATCCATACGGCGTCGATGCCGAGGTCGGCGAGGTAGGGCAGCTTGGAACGCAGACCGGTGAGGTCGCCGACGCCGTCGCCGTTCCCGTCGGCGAAGCTGCGGATGTAGACCTGGTAGACGACGGCTGTCTTCCACCAGGCTTCGGGGTGCCGGCTCGCGACGGTGGTTGCGGTCGACTCCGCGGACTGGGTCATCGAATCTCCTCGGTGCGGGGATGGGATGGGGGAATGTGATGCGTAAACGTTTGCGTAAATAGCGTGAGGCACGTCACAGGTGGCTGTCAACTCGGGCAGGGTGATTTCTTTTGCGCACTACAGCGGCATGGATTCTGTGAGGAATCTACGCAAATATTTGCGTTGCTCGCTTACTGTGGGAACGTGATCCCCAAGCAGTCCGTCAACATGGCCGACGTCGCGCGCCGCACCGGAGTCTCGATCGCCACCGTCTCGCGTGCGTTGCGCGGCGAGCGGGGTGTCTCCGAAGCGACGCGACTGCGAATCCAGAGGGTCGCGGACGAGTTGGCGTACGTCATCTCACCCGAGGCGTCGAAGCTGTCGGGGGGCGCGACCGGGCGGGTGGCCGTCGTGGTGCCGTGGATCGACGCCTGGTTCTATTCGCGGATTCTCGCCGGCATCGAACACGAACTCCGCGCCGCGGATCTGGACGTGCTGCTGTACTGCCTCGAGGAGTCGTCCCAGCGCGAATCGTTCTTCGAACGGCTTCCCTTGCGCCGCAAGGTCGATGCCGTCATCGCCGTGGCGTTTCCTCTGACCGGGCCGGAGCGGGCGCGGCTCGAGGAGATGGATGTGACCGTGGTCGTCATCGGCGCGCACGCCGGCGAGTTCCCGTCCGTCCGGATCGACGACGAACTGGCCGCGCGCCAGGCCGTCGGGCACCTGATCAGGATCGGCCACACCCGGATCGGCATGATCCGCACTGTGGACCCGGAAGGCCAGTACTGGGAGGGCGACATCGCCCGGGTGGCGGGTTTCCACGCCGCCCTCGCCGACGCCGGACTCGACGACGACTGCACCGTCACCGTTCCCTGGGGAATCGAGGGCGGCGAGCGCGGCATGGAACTACTGCTCAGCCGCGCCGAGGTGCCCACCGCGGTGTTCTGTCATTCCGACGAGGTCGCCGTCGGAGCGTTGCGCACGCTGCGACGTGCGGGTATCCCCGTTCCGGCCGGGATGTCGGTGATCGGGATCGACGATCACCCGACGGCCGAGCTGGCCGACCTGACCACGGTCCGGCAGCCGGTCGGAGAGCAGGGGGCGGCGGCCGGCCGGGCGGTCGTGGAACTGCTCAGCGGCAGGGAACCGGCGGAACGGGCGGTCGTGCTCCCGACCCACCTGGTGGTCAGGGGCTCGACCGCCCGTCCTCCGGAACTCTGACGTCAGCGCACCAGGCGCTCGCCCGCCGTGTCGGTGGCGAAGAGGTGCGCATGGGCCTCGTCGACGCGGACGTGCACGACCTGGCCCTTCTCGGGTGGGTTGCGCCAGTCGACCCGCGCGACCAGGTTCTCGGTCCGCCCGCCCACGGTGGTGCGGCCGAACACGAAGGCCTCGGAGCCGAGTTCCTCGACGACGTCGATCTCGAGTTTCAGCCCGCCGGAGTCGGCGATCTCGACGTGCTCGGGCCGGATCCCGAAGATCACCTCGCGCCCGCCCGTCGCGGTCAGGACGTCGCGGGGGACGGGGACCAGCTGGTCGCCGATCCGCACCCCGCCGTCGGTGACGGGGACGGTGAACAGGTTCATCGACGGTGAACCCATGAAACCGGCGACGAAGACGTTCGCGGGCCGGCGGTAGAGCTCGCGCGGGGACGCGCACTGCTGCAGCACCCCGCCCTTGAGGACGGCGACCCGGTCGCCCATCGTCATGGCCTCGACCTGGTCGTGGGTGACGTAGACGGTGGTGGTGCCGAGGCGGCGCTGGAGCTGGGCGATCTGGGTGCGGGTCTGCACCCGCAGTTTCGCGTCGAGGTTCGACAGCGGCTCGTCCATCAGGAACACCTGGGGTTGCCGGACGATGGCGCGGCCCATCGCGACTCGCTGCCGCTGGCCGCCGGAGAGGGCCTTGGGTTTGCGGTCCAGGTAGTCGCCGAGGTCGAGCATGTCGGCGGCCTCCCCGACGCGCGTGCGGATCTCGGTCTTGTCGGTGCCGGCGAGTTTGAGGGCGAAGCCCATGTTCTCCGCGACGGTCATGTGTGGGTAGAGCGCGTAGTTCTGGAAGACCATCGCGATGTCGCGGTCCTTGGGTTCGGCGTGCGTGACGTCGCGGCCGCCGATCAGGATCTGGCCGCCGTCGACGTCCTCGAGTCCGGCGAGCATCCGCAGCGAGGTGGATTTGCCGCAGCCGGACGGGCCGACGAGGACGAGGAATTCGCCGTCCTCGATATGCAGGTCGAGTTGATCGACCGCCGGGACGTCCGAGCCGGGAAAGAGCCTGGTCGCGCCGTCATAGGTGATTGTTGCCATGAGAAATGAATCCCTCCACCGGCAGGAACGTGCCGGACGATCCGAGTGTTAGGGGTGTGTCGGCAGACGCCGACGAGGAAGAACTATGGCCTAGATCACAGTGCTTGTCCACTTGGAGATGACCGGGCTTTGTTCTCGAAAAGACGGAAGTGTGTATTGATGAAAATCCAAAGGTCCTCTACTGTCAGCGTGACACCCCTCACTCGCAGATTTGAAGAGGACACGAGACATGGCTCTGACAATTGGCATCGACGTGGGTGGCACGAAGATCGCAGCCGGCGTGGTCGACACCGACGGAGTCATCCACCGGATGGTGCGTCGTGACACCCCGTCCCACGATGCGCGGGGGGTCGAGAACGCGATCGCCGAACTCGTTCGCGAACTGGCGGACACGCACCCCGTGCAAGCGGTCGGTATCGGCGCGGCCGGCTTCGTGGCCGCCGATCTCAGCACCGTGCTCTTCGCCCCGAACCTGGCCTGGCGCAACGAGCCCCTGGGCGAGGTCGTCCAGGCCTCCTGCGGACTGCCGACGGTGGTCGAGAACGACGCCAACGCCGCGGCATGGGGCGAGGCGCGCTTCGGGGCCGGACGGACGGGGCAGACCGTCGTCGTGCTCACGGTCGGAACCGGCATCGGCGGCGGCATCGTCGTCGACGGCGTTCTCCATCGCGGCAAGTTCGGTGTGGCAGCGGAATTCGGGCATCTCAACGTCGAACCGCACGGTCGCCGCTGCGGTTGCGGTAACCACGGCTGCTGGGAGCGTTACGCCAGTGGGCGGGCGCTGGTCCGCGAAGCGCAGGATCTCGCGAACGTCTCGCCCGGTTTCGCCGCCGATCTCCTCGCCCGCGCCGGCGGAAGGGCGGACGCCATCACCGGCCTGCACATCACCGCGGCCGCGCAGGAGGGCGACCCCGCCGCACTCGAGTGTTTTCGGGTGATCGGTTCCTGGCTGGGGCACGGCATGGCGGACATCGCCGCGTTCTTCGATCCCGACCTGTTCATCATCGGCGGGGGCGTGTGCGAGGCGGGCGAACTGCTGCGCGGTCCCGCCGCCGCCGCGTTCGAGAACCGTCTCACCGGACGCGCACACCGACCGGTCGCCGAGGTGCGACTGGCTGAACTCGGCGCGAACGTCGGCATCGTCGGCGCCGCCGATCTGGCCCGGGAACGAGTTCTCGGGCTCGCACACAACGGCTCACGAGTATCTGGAGGAGTGCAATGTCCAATCGGTTGAGTCTTCCCATTCCGGTCGCCGAGGTGTGGGACTGGCAGAGGGACGCCGCATGCCGCGGCTACGAGTCGTCCACATTCTTCCACCCCGACCGCGAACGTGGCCGGGCACGCGAGATGCGGGACTTCCGCGCCAAGATGATCTGCCGCGGATGCCCCGTGCTGGTGCAGTGCCGCGAGCACGCGCTCAGTGTCGGTGAACCGTACGGCATCTGGGGTGGACTCTCCGCGAACGAGCGCGAAGAACTCCTCGCCAATCACCAGGGCCGGGTGGACGAGGCCGTGGCGGAATCCTTCGGCTTCGATCTGGTGCGCCAGGCCTGAGCACTTGCGGTCAGCTGCCCGCCGGGAGCATGACCACTCTGCTGTTGTCGGTGTCCGCGACGTACACGTCGCCTCGGCTCGACACGGCGATCCCCTCCGGCTGATCCAGCCCGGAGAACGGGAGAACCTCCTGCTCGTCCGAACCGGCGGCCAGCCGCAGAATGCGATTGTGGTTCTGATCGATGGCGTACACGGTTCCCTCGTCGTCGACCGCGACACCCCCGACGCTCTGGAGGTCGGTGAAGGGCAGAAAGCTCTGGGCATGGGTGGCGGCGTTCCACGTGAGAACCTTGTTGGGCGTGCCGACGTAGAGATCCCCGTGTTCATTGACGGCGACGGCGAACGGGCCGATCACCGTCAGCGGCACCGCGACGGGAGCCGCGGTGACGTCGCGCAGGGCCATCACCCGATTGTTCAGCGTATCGGCGACATACAGCGTGGCGTCCGGTCCGAGTGCGATTCCGAACGGCTGGTTCAGGCCGCCGAACGGCATCGGTACCTGGGTGCTGCCGTGCAGCATCGTCACGGTATTGGTCACGAGGTCGGAGACGTACACATCGCCGGACGTACTGACCGCCACTCCCTGCGGAACCTCGAGTCCGGTGAAGGGAAGAGCTGTCTGCGCATACGTCCCGGCGCTCACTTTCAGGACCTGTTTGGCCGCGCTGTCCGCGATGTACAGGTCCCCGGTGCCCGAGACCGCGAGCCCGGCGGGTCCCTGCAGATCGGTCAGCGGGAGCACGACCTGCGCGCTCGTCGACTCCTCGCCCGGCCAGGCGACGTAGGCGACAGCGGCGACGACGAGGACGCCCAGAAGCGCGGCGAGCAGCCAGCGTTTCCGTCGGCGCGAGCCCCCGACCGTTGTCGGTTTCGTGGGCGCCGCACCCCGTTCGGTGTCGGGGCGGGTCACGTCCGGACCGCTCGCGCGGGTGGTCGCGGCGGGGTCGACCAGGGCAGCAGGCCGGGTCACGTGGCCGGGCCCGGCCCACTCGATCGCCCGGATGGCATCGCTGAACTCACGACAGGTCGAGTAGCGCGCTTCGCGGTTCTTGGCCATGGCGCGCGCGACGACCGCATCGACACCGGCGGGCAGCCCGGGGCGAACCACGCTCGGCTGGGGAATCGGTCCGTTCAGATGGCCGTGCATCACCGAGGACGCGGTGTTGCCGGGGTACGGCGGTTCGTTGGTGAGCAGGTGGAAGAAGGTGCAGCCCAACGCGTAGATGTCGACGCGGTGGTCGAGTTTCTCACCCTCGATCTGCTCGGGCGCGGCGTAGTGCAGGGTCGCCACCAACACCCCGGTGCGGGTCAGCTGATGTGTTTCGTCGAGGGCCTTGGCGGTGCCGAAGTCGGTGAGCAGTACACGTTCGGGATCACCCGGCGCGAGCAGGATGTTCGCCGGCTTCACGTCGCGGTGCAGAATCCCGGCCTCGTGGGCGTGGTCGAGTGCTCTCCCTGTCTCGCTGACGATGTGCACGGCGCGCTCGACGTCCAGGGCGCCGGAACCGAGGGCTTTCCTGGCGTCGGTGCCGGGAACGTACTGCATCGCGATCCACAACCTGCCGCCTTCACGGCCACGGTCGTGGACGGTGACGATGTTGGGATGGTCGAGATGCGCGGCGTGGTCTGCTTCCGACTCGAAACGTGACCGGACGTAGTCGTCGTTCGTCCACGACGTGTCGAGCAGCTTGAGCGCGATCTTGCGCGGCAGGTTGGGATGCTGGGCGAGGTAGACGGTGCCCATGCCGCCTCGTCCCAGAACCCGTTCGATCACGTAGCCGGCAAACACCGTGCCCGGTTCGAACTCGCCGCTCACATCGGCTTCACCGCCTCCCGGGACCCTCCAATCATTGAACCCCGACGCCGGGTCAGTCCGGTAGCCGCCGCATCTCGATGACGGTCAGTCCCAGCGCGTCGAAGCGCGCCAGCATGCCACGGAGATCTGTCGGGCTGTCGACCGGACCGTAGAGCGTGGTGTCGCCGGTCGTGACGTCCGAGACGTCCAACTCGGGGAACGCGGCCAGCACCCGATCGGACAGGGCGCCGCTGATCAGGAAGGCGTACCTGACCTTGCCGGGCCAGTTCGATTCAGGACGCACCACGGCGGGCTCCTTCATTCGCATCGTCGTTCCAGAACTCGGTCAGCCGTAGATTTCAGGGTGACCGACAGAACGGCAACGCGCCTCACCCGCAAGTGGTGAACCGGCTCAGAGAAGGCCGTTGTGTTGCGCGGCCGCGATGGCGTCGCGGCGGGAGGTGACGCCGAGTTTGCGGTAGATCCCGCGCAGATGGGTCTTCACGGTGTTCACCGACACGCACAGATCTGCCGCGATCTGCTCGGCGGTCCGCCACGACGGAAGCTCCACGAGGAGTTCCAGTTCGCGGGGAGTCAACATGTCGGACGCAGCGCTCTCCGACCGCGGGAACGACGCCCGGAGCCTCTCGGCGAAGGGTTCGAGGACACCGAACCGGCCGGTGCTCCGCACCAGAAGTTCTCGGATCTGTGGTCCGCAGTCGTGGAACGGGCGCAACGCCGACTGCGGCTCCGCGAGACGCAACGCCTCGGTGAGTGCGCTGTGGGCTCGTGAATCATGTTTGCGGGCAAGCGCGATCGATGCGTCCACGAGCCACGCCGCAATCAGATTGGTTCCCGCCGCGCACTCCAGTTCACCGTCCACGACGGGTTGGAGCGTCTTGCGGGCCAGGTCGAGTCGGTGGAGATGCAGATGGATGATCGCCTCGACGAGGGCTGTGTCGCCGGTGGGCCCGAGGAGAGCGTGCGTCTCGGTCGCCAGTTCGTGCGCCCACCCGGTCTCGCCGGCGGACAGATACGCGTACTGAATGGCAGGCAGCAACACCGCCCGGACCCCCGGCGGAACCGGCAACGAGGACGACACGGGGCTCTCCGCGTGCAGCGTTGTCACCGAATTGTGCCGGTATCCGGAATCGTCGAGACCGAACAGGGTGGCGGCACCGTCGGCGAAGCCCGCGATCCCGGTGTTCGCCCGACGCAGCGCCTCGGCGGATTCGGCGGCAAGGCGGGCGGCATCGGGATCCATCCGGAGGTAGCGGCACCAGGAGTCGATGAGCTTGGTCAAGTGGAATGTCGGATCGCTCGTTGCCGAATGCGTCCGACCGATCGCGAGTGCCTCGTCCGCCAGTGCGGACGCTCGCACGACGTCCCCCCGCGACATCGCGACAGCGCCGAGAGACCCCAGGCAGTACATGACGCCCAGCGACGCACCGCCGAGGCGAGCGTGAGCCAACGACTTCTCGAGCACGACGTCCGACTCGTCGTTCCGCCCGAGGAACAGCAGCGCACGCCCTTCCTGGAGCAGGACGAACGCGTCGAGATCGGGATCGCCGCTCGATCCGACACCCACGCTGCGCAGCCGGTTCAGGGCGGTCTCGATGTCGCCGGTGCCGATCGCGGTCTGCACCCGGAGCGATTCGCGGAGCAGCAGATGTAACCGGGACTCGGCGGCACCGTCCACCAGCAACCCCGACCGTCTGCGGTCGAGAAGTTCGAGGGTGGACGTGGCCACCGCGATGTTGCCCGACGCGAGCGCCGCGGCGGCGCGGATGAGCCGCGCCGACGGGTGGTCCTGCGAAGATCGGGGTGCCCGCGCGAGAAGCCGGCCGACGGCCTCACCATGACCTCCGACGATCAGGGCCAGCGAAGTCCGGGCGAGCAGCGCCACGATCTCGTCGTGATCACCGGAGTTCACCGCGTGTTCGAGCGCGAGCAGCGCGTCCCCGAATTCATCGTGCCAGTGGGCGGCCGTCAATTCGAGGTGCTCGACTTCGACGTGGCCGATCCGGCTGATCTCCGCCCGCAGATAACTCCGCAGTAGCGGGTGGTAGCGATAGTGCGTGGGGCTGTCCGTGATTCGGCTGATCAGAAAATTGTGGTGCTCGAGCCAGTCGATGTTGCCGTGCGCATCCGTGCAGCCCGTGAGCTTCTCCGCGAGTTCGACGGTGAACGAGGCCGGGACGGACGTGCGCAGGAGGAACTCGCGCATCTCGTCGGTCTGGCCGGCGAGGACCTCCTCGATGAGATAGTCGGCAACGGCCCGGCGGTCGCCCGTGAACTCGGCGATCAGTCGGCTCGGATCCGGGTGGCCTTCCAAAGACATGCCCGCCAAGCGGATTCCGGCCGCCCACCCCTCCGTGCGGTCCATCAGCGCGTCGAGATCGGCCGGACGCAGCACGACGTCGTGCTCGTCGAGCATCTCGGCCGCCTCGGCGGACGTGAACGCGAGAGCCTTCGCCGTGAGTGTGAACAGCTTGCCGTCCAGGCGAAGTCGCTGCAGAGCGAGCGGCGGCTCGAATCGCCCGATGATGACCGTCCGCAACATCGGAGGTTGCCAGCGCATGAACGACTCGAGGTCGGTGAGTACGTCGGTGTCGCGGAGGAGGTGGGCGTCGTCGATGACCATCCAGATGTTCTCGCCGAGTTCGTGCAACGCGGCCGACAAGTGCGCGCCGACGTCCGGCGCCTCGGAATCGAGCCCGGCGCAAGCCTTCTGCAGGCGAGGATTTCCGGTGTCGCTGAGTGAGCGGAGGATGGCACGGTGGACTACGTCGAGGTCGTTGTGCCGCTCCTCGATCGTGAGCCAGGCAATGGTCGGAGCGTCGGCGGCGGCGAGCACCTCCCGTGCCCAGTCGGCCACGGCCCGCGTCTTGCCCGACCCGGCCGGTGCACAGACGAGCGCAACCGGGCAGGGGTGGGCGTCGTCGGTGAGCGCTTCGGTGAGCATGGTGTGCAGGCGGGTCCGGGTAACCGTCCGACCCCCTGCACTCGAAGGTATTCGAGTACTCAGATGAAATTCCCCGAGAGGTGCTGCCGTCACGCCGACCCCCAATTCTCGCTGCACCGAGAAACGATCTTCGACAAACGCCAATCCCCGACGCCGTAGGCCGGTGCGACGATTTTAGCGAGAATGCGTTGTTTTGTGTGGGTGAACGTGTTTTACCGAACGGCAACGCCACGCTTTCGTGATGTCGTTCGGACTACTTCGTCATCGCGATCGTGCACCCGATTCGGAGTCCGTCACTTCGCGGTGACCTGAGAAAATTGGCCAAAGCCGCGTTGCAGGCGTGAGCCTGCGGAAGCATCCGCCACACGTCAACGAAAGTGGACAGCATGCACACAGGTGGTGCCGGCCGCGGACCCACCCGATCACCACCTCGACACGTTGCGGGCCGAGGTGCGAGCGTTCCTGCGCGAGCAGATCGACGCCGGCGTGTTCACACCCGGTGTGGACACGTGGCTCACCCGGTGGAACCCGGACTTCACGAAGGCCCTCGCGGCCCGCGGCTGGCTGGGCATGACGATCCCGGCGGAGTACGGCGGGCAGGGCCGCACGTTCATGGAGCGGTTCGTCGTCACCGAAGAATTGCTGGCCGTCGGCGCGCCCGTTGCCGCACAGTGGGTCGCGGACCGGCAGGCCGCACCGTCGCTGCTCGCCTACGGCACCGAGGAACAGAAGCAGCGTTTCCTCCCCGGAATCGCCACCGGCGAGATCAGCTGGGCGATCGGAATGAGCGAACCGGAATCGGGCTCCGACCTCGCGAGTGTCCGCACGAAAGCGGTCCGGGTGGACGGCGGCTGGCGGATCACCGGGACCAAATTGTGGACGTCCGGCGCCCACCGGGCCGACGCCTTCTTCGCGCTCGCGCGGTCGGCTCCGCTCGACCAGGCGCAGCGCCACGCCGGGCTCAGCCAATTCATCGTTCTGCTCGACTCCCCGGGGGTGCAGATCAGGCCGATCCTCTCGATGTCGGGCGACCACCATTTCAACGAGGTGATCCTCGACGAGGTGTTCGTGCCCGACGAGTTGGTGCTCGGCCGCATCGGCGAAGGCTGGAAGCAGGTCACGTCCGAGCTCGGGTTCGAACGCAGTGGTCCGGAACGTTTCATGTCCACGTTCTCGATCCTCGCCGCAATGGCCGAGGAAATCCGGGAGGGACGGCAACCGGCCGATGCCCGCATCGGAGCGCTCGTCGCCCGGACCTTCGGCCTCCATCACATGTCCCGCGCGGTGTCGGAGGCACTGGGGCGTGGTGACGACGCCGAGCTCGGCGCCTCGGTGGTGAAGGTCCTCGGCACCCTGCGAGGCGGTACGAGTGAGATTCTGCGCGGCGTCATCGCGCGGGGATTGGGGATGCGCTGATGACCGGACCGGCAACCGACACCGAGATGCGGGAGTTCGCACGCATGCTCGGCCAGGTCTTCGCCACAGATCGGCGGGCCCCGGGCGAGGCTCGGGAGTTCGATCTGAGAGTTGTGGTCGACGCTCGCCGAACTCGGCCTCACGAGGCTCACCGGCCCCGAATCCGGGGGTGGCAGCGACGCCGGGTGGACGGAGTCGGCGTACCTGCTCGCGGCCGCCGGCGCCGCTGATCTCCCGATCGCCGAGAACGATCTGCTCGCGGGTTGGCTGCTCGGCAGGTCCGGTTGCCCGACCGCGACTTCCGGCCCCGCCGTGGTCCGCACCGCAGCCGTGCTGGATGCCGACGGCACCGCGCGGCACGTCCCGTGGGCGCGTTCGGTGGATGCGCTGGTGGCCGTGTGGGAGGCGGACGTCACGTGGCGGGTCGCCGAATTCGCCCGCGCGGATGTCGAGGTGACGGAGGCGGCCAACCTCGCGTCGATGCCCCGGGACCACGTCCGGGTCGACGTCTCCGCGCAGCAGGGCACGCCGGTGCCCGCCGACGTCGTGACGGAGTTCCTCCGGCGCGGCGCACTGGCTCGGGCGCTCGCGATGGCCGGGACCATGGAACGCGTCCTGGCCCTCGTCGTCGAGCACACCTCGGCGCGCACGCAGTTCGGTCGCGCGGTGGGCAAATTCCAGGCGGTGCAGCCGGGGAACGTGGTTAGGCGGCTCCGCCGCCCGTGCGCCTTTCCGGTTGTCCCAGCTACCAAAAAGGCGCACGGGCGCGGAGCGCCTACGGAGTGACGATCGGGAACGCGCTGTCGGGTGGGTCGACGAGTTCCGTGAGGACCAAGAGCTTCGACGGGTCACCCGTCACCTCTACGCCCTCGAGTCCCTTGCCGGCGAACAGTCCGACCAACTGCATCTTCGTCAGGGTCAGCGAGACGTCCGGTTGCGTCGCGGTCCTCGGCGACAGCGTCTGGATGAGTGCACCGTTGGACAGCGTCGTCCGGTAGTGCGCTTCGGGTTCGGTGAAGTGCCACTCCGCGACGAGGGTCTTGTCCCAGGCTCGCGGGCCGTTGATGCGGAGGGCGACGGAGTCGAAGATCTGCTCGATCGTCAGGGCGCTCAGCATGTCCGCGCCGAGTTCGGTAATGGGAGGCGGAACGATGCCGCCGCGCAATTCGAGTGCGCCGGTGAGGTAGAAGTTGCGCCACGTCGCGTTCTCCGAGCCGAACCCGAGTTGCTCGTAGGTGCGAGCGAGTAGTTCTTTCGCGTCGCTGTCCGACGAGTCGGCGAACACCGCATGCTTGAGGAGTTCGGCGGCGAACCGGAAGTCGCCGTCGTCGAAATACCGTTGCGCCTTTGCCCGGACCTCGTCCTGACCGCCCATGCATTCGACGTACCGTGTCGCGACGTTCTCCGGCGTGTGCTGCCACAGCGACGTCGGGTTGCCGTCGAACCAGCCCATGTAGCGCTGGTAGATCGCTTTGACGTTGTGGCTGACGGAGCCGTAGTAACCACGTGTGTGCCAGGCTGATTCGAGGGCGGGAGGCATCGGGAAATTCTCCGCGATCTCGAGCCCCGTCAGCCCGGAGTTGAGCATCCGCAGGGTCTGATCGTGCAGATACTGGTACAGGTCGCGCTGCTCCGACAGGTATTTCACCACCCGGTCGCGACCCCACGTCGGCCAGTGGTGGGAGGCGAACGCGACGTCGTAGCCGCCGTCGAACATCTCGATCGCCTGATCGAGGTACCGCGACCAGGCGCGGGGGTCCCGGACCAGCGCGCCCCGCAGCGTGAGGAGATTGTGCAGATTGTGGGTGGCGTTCTCCGCCATGCACAGTGCCCGGTGGTCCGGGAACAGGAAGTTCATCTCGGCGGGCGCCTCCGTTCCCGGCGTCACCTGGAAGATGATCCGGATGCCGTCGACGGTCTCCTCCTGACCGGTGTGGGTGATGTCGACGGTCGGTGGGATCAGTCCGGGGACACCCGACGACACGTTGGTGCCGAGGCCGGCGCCGACGTGACCGCGCGGCCCCTTGGGGAGCAACGCGCCATACATGTAGGTGGCGCGGCGTCCCATAGCGGTTCCGGCGTAGACGTTTTCGGCCACCGCGTGTTCGAGGAACCCTTCGGGGGCGAGGATCGGGACGTCGCCGCGACCGTCCGGGAGAACGCCGACGACGCCGCCGAAGTGATCGATGTGGGAGTGCGTGTAGATCACTCCGGTGACGGGCCGATCGCCACGGTTCTTCCGGTACAGCGCGAGCGCGGCGGCCGCGGTTTCCTGCGAGATCAGCGGGTCGATCACCAGGATGCCCGTCTCGCCCTCGACGATCGTCATGTTGGACAGATCGATACCGCGAAGCTGGTAGATGCCCTCGGTGACCTCGTACAGGCCGTCCTTCGCGCACAGTTGCGACTGACGCCAGAGGCTCGGGTCGGCGGTGTCCGGGCAGTCGCCGTTCAGGAACGAATACTCCTGCATGTCCCACACCACGCGACCGTCCCCATCCGTGACGGTGCGGGGGTCGAGACGGTCGACGAAGCCGCGGTCGGCGTCCTCGAAATCGGTGGTGTCCGAGAAATCGGGTGTCATGATTCTTCCTTCTCGTGTCGCGGTCGGGCGGGGGCAGGGGCAGGGACCGGGGCAGGGGGAGCGGGAGCACTGCTGAGGATCGTGTTGACCCACCGCGTGGACGGGTCGATGTCGATCAGCAGCGCCTTCGCCATCAGTGTCAGCGGGATGGCCAGAATCGCGCCGAGAGGCCCGAGGATCCACGTCCAGAGCACCAGTGACAGGAACGTGAACGTCACGGACAGGCCCACCGCGTCGCCGACGAACTTCGGCTGGATCACGGACTGGATGATGACGTTGATGACGCTGTACAGGACGATGACGACGAGCATCAGTTCCGGACCACCCTGCAGCAGCGCCAGCAGTGCCGGTGGAACGAGCCCGAGGACGAAACCGACGTTCGGGATGTAGTTGGTGATGAACGACAGCAGTCCCCACAGGATCGGCAACGGAATCCCCAGCGCCCACAGTGCCCCGGTGTCGATGACGGCGACGATCAGCCCGAAGACGGTGGACACGATCAGGTACTTGCGGGTGCCGACCGAGAACGCGGAGAGGGCGGTGGCGATGTCGGGGCGCATCCGCGTCACGATGCGCATCCGCGAACCGTAGGTGCTTCCGTCGACCGCCATGAACAGCAGGAGGGCGAGGATGAACAGCAGATTCGAGAAGATGCCCAGCATGGCCTGCAGGATCCCCTCCACGAGACCGAACACCTTGCTGTAATCCACCTGGGAGAGCAAGGTCTGGGCGTCGGCGGAGTTCACGCCGTTACTGTTCAGAAAGCTCTGGGCGCTGTCGATGAGGGCCGTGAAGTCGTCCGCGTACTCCGGTAGAAGCGTGGCGAGCTGGGCGACCGACAGGGCCAGCGACAGCACGAGGACGAGGATGATGCCGTTGACGACCAGGATCGCCGCGATCGTCGCGAGCCATCCCGGGACACGCTTCCGGTGAAGCCATTCGGGCAGCGGGTGAACCGCGACGGTCAGCATGAGAGCAAGGAAGATCGGCCCGACGATCGACGCAGCCACCTGGATTCCCGCCACAGTGACGACGAGCGCGGCCAGCCCGAGAATCACGATCAGCCCCCGCGGCATCGACCACTGAGAAGCCGGCGCCGTGCCGGATACGTCCTGCGGATCGGTCATCGCGTGTCCCTTCGCAACAATCGGCCGGCCAACCGGGATGCCCCGAATCGACTCTTGCACCCGGCCGACGACGACACATCATCCGTTGCAGATGAGGATCACCCGGTGCGGATGATGCCGATGCCATCGCGAAGTCGCACGATTCCACTGTTCGAGCACATCCTTTCGAGAAGGGCATGGACATGACGACACATCCGGAGTCCAGGACCAACAGCCCTGTCAAACAGGGTTTTGCCGCGGGAACGTCGCTGGCAGCGGCGATATTGCTGCTGACCGTCGGCGTGATCTCCTTCTTCCAGGGCATCGCCGCAGTCGCCTCCGACGACCTGCTGGTCATCGGCGTCGAGTACACCTACCAGTTCGACACCACCGCGTGGGGATGGATCCACATCGTTCTCGGCGTCGTTCTGGTCATCAGCGCGATCGGCCTCATGACGGGCGCCACCTGGGCCCGTGTCGTGGCCGTCTGCATCGCCGCGCTGTCGATCCTCGCGAACTTCCTCTGGCTGCCCTACTACCCGCTGTGGTCGATTCTGATCATCGCGCTCGACGTCGTCGTGATCTGGGCGGTCACCACCTGGGACACCGCCAGGGACTAGGACGATGACGACGTGGTGAGCTCCGCGACCGGCACCTGGCCGGTATTCGGCTCGCTGCAGGAGTATCGGAAAGGATGGGTCAGGCCCGACGTGATCGCGGGCCTGACCGTGTGGGCCGTGCTGGTCCCGGAGGCCCTGGCCTACGCGACCATCGCGGGAGTTCCCCCTGTCGTCGGTCTGTACGCGGCGATACCCGCCCTAATTCTTTACGCGGCGGCCGGCAGTTCCCGGCATCTGGTGGTCGGGCCGATGTCGGCGACGGCCGCCCTGTCGGCTGCCATCGTCGCGCCGCTCGCCGGGGCGGACGGCGGCAAGTACGCCGCCCTGACAGCAGTGCTGGCGATTGCCACCGGCATCGCCGGGCTGCTGGCGGGGCTCCTCCGTCTGGGCTTCATCGCGTCGTTCATCTCGGAGCCGGTGCTGAAGGGCTTCATCGTCGGGCTGGCTCTGACCATCATCATCGGGCAGGTTCCTGCCCTCTTCGGCGTGGAGAAGGAGCACGGCAACTTCTTCGAACAGGCCTGGGGAGTCGTCACCCACCTGGGCGACATCGACTGGGGCACACTCGCCGTCGGTGTCCTCAGTCTCGTCGTGGTTCTCGGATTCAAGCGGTGGCTGCCGCTCGTCCCCGGTTCGCTGCTGGCCGTCCTCCTCGGGATCGCCGCGGTCGCCGTGTTCGGTTTGGACGGTCGAGGTGTCGACATCGTCGGTCACATCGACTCCGGTCTGCCGTCGGTGGGACTGCCGGACGGTGTCGGATTCGACGACTACATCGACCTTCTCGGCCCCGCAGTGGGCGTGCTGCTCATCGGGTTCGCGGAAGGGCTCGGTGCCGCGAAGACGTACGCCGCGAAAGAGGGCTACGAGGTGGACGCCAACCGGGAACTCCTCGGCCTCGGCACAGCCAATCTCGGCTCCGGGCTGTGCTCGGGAATGGTGGTGAACGGGAGCCTCTCCAAGACGGCGGTCAACGGTGGGGCCGGTGCCAAATCGCAGGTCAGCGGTCTCGTCGTCGCGGTCCTCACCGTGGTGACCCTGCTGTTCCTCACCGGACTGTTCGAGAAACTCCCCGAGGCGACGCTCGCCGCGGTGGTCATCGCCGCCGTCATCGAACTCGTGGACATCTCCGCGCTGCGCCGTCTCTACGGGGTGTGGACCGAAAGGCTCGGCAGCATCTACGGATACGCCGCGCGTGCCGATTTCGCGGCCGCCCTCGCCGCGATGGTTGGCGTGCTCCTGTTCGACACCCTGCCCGGACTCGTCATCGGCATCGGCGTGTCGATGCTGTTGCTGCTCTACCGGGCGTCGCGTCCCCACGTCGCGGCGCTCGCGAAGGAAGGGTCGCTGTGGGTGGACGCCGAGCGTCACCCCGACCTCCCGACCACACCGCACGTGGTCGTGGTGCGCGTCGAGGCGGGACTGTTCTTCGCGAACGCCGATCACGTCAAGGACCGCATCGAGGACCTGTGCACCGACGACACGCGAGTGGTGGTCCTCGACGCCGAGACGTCGCCGTTCATCGACGTCAGTGCCGCGCAGATGCTCGTGCAGTTGCGGGATGTGCTCGCGCGCCGGGGAATCGAGCTACGCGTGGCGCGGGACATCGGGCAGTTCCGGGACGCGATTCGACACTCGGGTTCGGACTCGACCCCCGTCGACCTCTATCCGACCGTGCGTGAGGCACTCGCGGAACCGGACCGACAGTAGGCGCTGCGCGCCCGTGAGTGGTTGACGAGTCTCTGGACTCGCAGACCACGCACGGGCGGCGGAGCCGCCCATGACAGGAGACAGTAGTGAGTGGAGAATTGCAGGAACTCGCCGCGAAGGCGTGGGTGTACGGATTTCCGCTGGTGTTCGACCTCGACCAGGTGAACCGCTTCGTGTCGGAGGGGATGGGGAGCCTCGACGCGGGACCCTTCAACACCTTCAGCCACGCCCGCACACTCGCGGGGCCGCAGGACACGTTCGTCTCGGTCAACAACGACACCATCTACTCGATCGCCCAGATCGATCTCGGCCACGGACCGCAATTGCTGCGAGTGCCGGACGCCGGTGGCGCGTACTACGTGCTGCAATTCGTCGATGCGTGGACCGACAACTTCGCGTACGTCGGCAAACGCGCGACGGGTACCGCGGCCGGCCGTTTCCTGCTGACCGGACCCGGGTGGTCCGGTGAGGTCCCCGACGGCGCGACGCAGATCGCGTTCCCGACCGCGGTGGGCACCATTATCGGCCGCTGGGCCTGCGACGGTGAGGCAGACCTGGAGCGGGTGAAGCGACTGCAGTCGGCCCTGACCTTGGAACCCGTCGGCGACCAGGAACCGGCGGAGGGCCTGCCGATACCCGACCCGAACGTCCCCGAGGAACTTCAGTTCTGGGAGAAGCTGCGGGTGTACTCGCAGGCGTACCCTCCTTCCGCGCAGGACCTCGTCGCGCAGCAGGCGTTCGCCCCGCTCGGGTTGCTCGAGACCGGGCCGTCGCCGTACCTCGAGGCGCCGCCGGACCTCGCGTCCGTGCTCACGGCCGGAGCCGAGGCCGGGCGCCAATCGCTGACGACCGCGCTGAAATCGGGCGCAGGTAGCGAGGTGGTCAACGGCTGGCAGTTGATGTACCACGCCTTCGACTACAACGACGACTACTTCGAGATCGGCACCCTCGACTCACCCGAGTGGCGCATCGAGGACCGCTCGAAGGCGCTGGGACTGCGGGCCGGCGCCGCGATGGCGGGACTGTGGGGAAACCACGGCTACGAGGCCGCGTACGCGCCGATCTACCACGACAGCGAAGGCAACGAACTGTCGGGCGAACACACCTACACACTCACGTTCGCGCCGACCCCGCCGGTCGACGCGTTCTGGTCGATCACCATGTACGACCTTCCGGAGTTCTACCTCGTCGACAATCCGATCGACCGCTATTCGATCGGTGACCGCACGCCGGGACTGGTGTTCGCGGACGACGGTTCGCTGACCATCACGCTCAGCGCCGTCGCCCCGACCGATCCGGTGGCCCGCGCCAACTGGTTGCCGACACCGGCAGTCGGGTTCCGGCCGCTGCTCCGGATGTACAGCCCGAAGCCGGAGGTGTTCGACGGAACGTTCGAGATCCCGCCGTTCGTGAGGACCAGGTGATCAGGGGGCGCTGGTGAGCGATCCGATCTGGCTGCTCGTTCCCGACATGATCGGTCTGGTTCACAGCGTCCCGTCCTCTCTCCGATGATCCCGAGTCGGCGGTAGTGTTCGTGCCGATTCGAGGGGGGATCGTGTGAAGAAAGTTGCCGCGGCGCTCCTGTGCGCCGTGTTCACGTCCGGATGTGCGCACAGCGTGTCGGGGACTGCGGGGGCGTCGCCGCTGCAGGAACTGACGCCGGAGCAGCAACGGCAGGTCCACGTCGAGGACGCACTCCGCGACGCCGATCCGTGCGGACTGCTCGACGAGGCGGTCGTGCGGGGCGCCGGGACAGTCCAGCAGTACGGGTCCGCCGTCCAACTGCCGGTGTGTTCGGCGCTGATGGTCCGGCCCGGCGGCGCGACCACGTACGTGGAGTTGTCCCTGCTGCCGTCGATGCTGTCGGATGCGGCGCTGACCGGGCCTGAGACGGTCGACGGCGTGACCGTCTATCGAGGCGCGGGCGCCGACCTGGCCCGCGGGACGTGCGAGCGCGTCTTCCAGTTGAACGTCCTCGAGGAACAGTTGAAACCGCCGCTCGCGTCCGTCCGCGCCGGAACCGTCGCCGGCCAGGACGCCTGCCCGCTCGCCGACGCGGTGCTCGGCTCGGCGATCGACAGGATGCGGTCGGAACTGCCCGCTCGCGTCCCGACGTCCCCGCGTCAGGTGGCGCTCGCGGTCCACGACCCGTGCGAAGTGCTCGACGTGCTGGGGACCACAGCGGGCGGACGCGTCGTCGATCCGGAATCACCGCCCACCCCGTTCGACTGCGTCCTGTTTCCGAACCCGAATCGGGTGCCCGGGAGCGAGGTGACCGTGTCGTTCACGATGTCGCCGGTCAAGGAAAACCGACCACCCGTTCCCGCCGAGCCGGAGACAGTCGGCGACCGATGCCGGTGGACGAGCCCGATGGGTGAGCCGATCGACGTCACACGGCCCGGAGCGGTGGTCGACGAGTTCACCCGAAGGCTCGGTCACGCGGGTGCAGTCGTCACTGTTCACGGGCCGAACTGCGCGGCCGTGGCGAGAGTCGCGGACGCCGCGAACACGGCGTTCGGATAGGCGGCCGAACGGACTCACCCGGGATCAGATTGGACTCCGCCGGTAAGCTCGACAGCTGGACCAGTACAGATTCATCGACCTGGAGGTAGAAACGCGTGGCTCTCGTCGTCCAGAAGTACGGCGGATCCTCGGTGGCAACCGCCGAGAGAATCCGACGAGTGGCTGAACGGATCGTCGAGACCAAGAAGGCCGGCAACGATGTCGTCGTCGTGGTTTCAGCGATGGGGGACACCACTGATGAGCTGCTCGATCTGGCTCAGCAGGTGTGCCCAGCCCCACCCGCCCGCGAAATGGACATGCTGCTGACCTCCGGTGAGCGCATTTCCAATTCTCTCGTCGCAATGGCAATCCATTCGCTCGGTGCGGAGGCCCGTTCGTTCACGGGCTCGCAGGCGGGCGTCATCACCACCGGTGCTCACGGCAACGCCAAGATCATCGACGTCACACCGGGCCGCGTCCGGGATGCGCTCGACGAGGGCTCGATCGTCCTCGTCGCCGGATTCCAGGGCGTCAGCCAGGACAGCAAGGACGTGACGACCCTCGGGCGCGGCGGTTCGGACACCACCGCGGTGGCCCTCGCAGCGGCCCTCGAGGCCGACGTCTGCGAGATCTACACCGACGTCGACGGCATCTTCACCGCCGACCCGCGCATCGTTCCCGACGCGCAGCGTCTCGAGACGGTGTCGTTCGAAGAGATGCTCGAGCTCGCGGCATGCGGCGCGAAGGTGCTCATGCTCCGCTGCGTCGAGTACGCCCGCCGATACAACGTGCCTGTGCACGTCCGTTCGTCATACACGACCAAGCCGGGCACCATCGTGTCCGGATCGATGGAGGACATCCCCGTGGAAGAGGCAATCATCACCGGAGTCGCGCACGATCGCGGCGAGTCCAAGATCACCGTCGTCGGCCTGCCCGACACCCCGGGTTACGCCGCGCAGGTCTTCCGCGCGGTGGCCGAGGCGGAGATCAACATCGACATGGTGTTGCAGAACGTCTCGAAGGTCGAAACCGGCAAGACCGACATCACGTTCACGCTGCCCACCGCCGACGGCCCGCGCGCCGTCGAGAAGCTGACCAAGCTGCAGGGCGAGATCGGCTTCACGCAGGTGCTGTTCGACGACCACATCGGCAAGGTGTCGCTGGTCGGCGCCGGCATGAAGAGCCACCCGGGCGTCACCGCGACGTTCTGTGAGGCTCTCGCGAAGGCCGGTGTCAACATCGACCTCATCTCCACGTCCGAGATCCGTATCTCGGTGCTCGTCAAGGACGTGGAGCTGGACAAGGCCGTGAAGGCTATCCACGATGCATTCGAGCTCGGCGGCGACGAAGAAGCTGTCGTGCACGCAGGAACGGGACGGTAGATCATGACCACCATCGCTGTCGTCGGTGCGACCGGACAGGTCGGCATCGTCATGCGCACCCTCCTCGAGGAACGCAACTTCCCCGCGGACAAGGTGCGGTTCTTCGCCTCCGCGCGGTCGGCTGGCAAGAAGCTGCCGTTCCGCGGCGAGGAGATCGTCGTCGAGGACGCATCCGCGACGTCCGACGAGGACCTGAAGGGCATCGACATCGCCCTGTTCTCGGCCGGTGCGACGCTCTCTCGTGAGCAGGCCCCGCGGTTCGCGGCGGCAGGCGCCACGGTCGTCGACAACTCGTCGGCGTTCCGCAAGGACCCCGACGTCCCGCTGGTCGTCAGCGAGGTCAACCCGGAGCAGGCGAAGAACCCGCCGAAGGGCATCATCGCCAACCCCAACTGCACCACGATGGCCGCGATGCCGGTGCTGAAGGTTCTGCACGACGAGGCCGGTCTGCAGCGTCTCATCGTGTCGAGCTACCAGGCCGTGTCCGGCAGCGGCATCGCCGGTGTCGAGGAGCTCGTGGGCCAGGCCCGCGCCGTCATCGACGACGCGGAGAAGCTGGTGCACGACGGTAGCGCCGTCGACTTCCCGGCCCCGAACAAGTACGTCGCACCCATCGCGTTCAACGTCCTGCCGCTGGCCGGCTCGATCGTCGACGACGGCAGCGGTGAGACGGACGAGGACCAGAAGCTCCGCAACGAGAGCCGCAAGATCCTCGGCCTGCCCGACCTGCTGGTGTCGGGCACGTGTGTCCGCGTCCCCGTGATCACGGGCCACTCGCTGTCGATCAACGCCGAATTCGAGCGTCCGCTGTCGGTGGAGCGTGCGCAGGAGCTCCTGTCGACGGCTCCCGGTGTGCAGCTCGTGGACGTCCCCACCCCGCTCCAGGCCGCGGGCAGCGACCCGTCGCTGGTCGGGCGTATCCGTCAGGATCCGGGTGTCCCCGAGGGTCGCGGTCTGGCACTGTTCGTGTCCGGCGACAACCTGCGTAAGGGTGCCGCCCTCAACACCATTCAGATCGCCGAACTGCTGGTCTGATCTCCCCCCCACGTGAGTGGCAAGGTGTGCTTCCGCACGCTTTGCCACTCACGTCTGTTTGTGCGGGTGGACACTGGGCCAATGAGAGTCGTCGGTGCTGCGGTGGCGGCGGTTCTGTTGCTGCTCACCGGTGCGGGCGAGGCGTCCGCGCAGCCGGGAATCCTGCTGTCGCAGGAAGAACTTCCACCCGCCGCGGTCCCCGCCCAGGCAGGCGACAGCGTCCGGGTCCGCTACTCGACGCTGCGCACCGCGACCGCGGCCGGTGAGTCGACCGGATCGATCTTCCTGCCCCGTGGTGATCCACCCGACGGCGGCTGGCCGGTGGTCTCCTACGCACACGGCACGGTCGGGATCGCCGACCAGTGCGCACCGTCGGTCGCCGGGTTCAACTACGTCGAACTGCCCGCGATCGAACAGTGGCTCGCCGCCGGGTACGCCGTCGTGGCAACGGATTACGCGGGAATCGGCACGGCCGGTGTGAATGCCTACCTCGACGGTCCTGCGGCTGCCGCGAACGCCGTCGACATCGTCCTGGCCGCACACGACGTCTACGGCGACGTGCTCAGCGACCGGTGGATCGTCACGGGACTGTCGCAGGGCGGGCACGCGACCTACTTCGCCGCCCGCGGGGCCACCACCCGGGCACCCGCACTCGACTATCGGGGTGCCGTCGCCGTGGCGGCGCCGACACACCTCGAACAGCTCTTCCCGGCCGCGGGACCCGCGATTCCGGCACTGCCGACGACCGGAATCGTGAACTACGCGTTGCTGACCCTCGCCGGCATCGACGACCAGCGGCCCGAGGTCGACATCCGGCGGTATCTGTCGCCGAAGGGAATCGAATTGATGGAGCTGGCGAAGGTGACGTGCAGCCGGGAACTCGGCCGGTACCTGCTCGCCCATCCCACTGCGGTCGGCGACCTGTTCGCGGCGCCCTTGTGGAACGAGCAGTTCCGGGAGCTGTTCCGGGAGATGCAGCAGGTGCCCGTCGACGGCTTCGACCGCCCTCTGCGGGTGGTGCACAGTCTGTCCGACACGTCGGTGCCGATTCCGTTGACGTGGGCGCAGCTCGCCGAGATGCAGCAGCACGGCGTGAAATGGGTTCACCCGACACGTGCGAGGCGGAGACGACGCCCCCACCCTACGGTTCGGACATGGGCTCAGTCATCGGAGAACTGTTACCGCTCGCGGTAGGTGTCGCGATCTCGCCGATCCCGATCATCGCCGTCATCCTGATGCTGCTGTCGAAGCGTGCGGGCGGTGCGAGCGCGGGCTTCGGTGTCGGCTGGATACTGGGCATCCTCGTCGCGACGGGCATCTTCATGCTCCTCGCCGGCAGCATCGACACGTCCGACTCCGAAGGTCCCTCCGCGACAGCGTCCTGGGTGAAGGTAATTCTCGGTGTGCTGCTGCTCCTGCTCGCGGGACGGCAGTGGAGAAGCCGCAATGCCCACGCGGAGCCACCGAAGTGGATGCAGGCCATCGACGACCTGAACTTCGTGAAATCCACCGGACTCGGATTTGCGCTGGCGGCAATCAATCCCAAGAACCTGCTGCTCTGCGTGTCCGCGGGCGTCGGGATCGGCACGGCCGGCGTGAACGGCAGCGAGCAGGTGGTGGCCCTGATCGTGTACACCGTGCTGGCCGGATCGACCGTCCTCGTCCCGGTGATCGCCTACGCCGTCGCCGCAGACAAGATGCGGAGGACCCTCGACAATCTCAAGGTTTGGCTCCAGGCCAACAACGCCGCGGTGATGAGCGTGCTGCTACTCGTGATGGGCGCCGTCGTCCTGGGCAAGGGTTTCGGCGGCTTGTTCTGACGCGACGGCGTCCGGTCCGCGCAGGTAATGACCGACGTAGCCCTCGTCGAGCGCGATGGCCTTGACGATCACCGCGGAACCCACGATGACGACGGAGAGGACGAACAGCCAGCTGATCGCGGTGAACACCAGGCCGAGCGGCCCGAATTGGTGTTGCGCGGCGGCGGTGATCCGGGGCAGGACGAGACGTCCGCCGACGTGGAGAGCGGTGAGCGCGGCGGCGGTCAGCGCGCCCGTCGCCCAGAGCACGCGACCCTTGAGGGTGCCTATCGTCAACAGGTACGGGCTGAGGGTCCACACGGCCATCCACACCGCGAACTCCCCGGCGACGGCGAGAGGTGGCCCGATGAATCGGATGCTCGTAAGCTCGCTGGCCACGCCGATCGCCGTCCCCGACAGCGCAACGGCGAACAGGACGACGAGCCACCGCCAGGCGTCTCGGAGATTGATCGACGGGACGTTCCAGATCTTTCCGTAGATCCGGGCGAGGGCCCTCGCGAAGGACGTACCGCTGATCGCGATCATCAGCAGACCGACGACCCCGAACGCGGCGAAGGAGGCGTCGGTGGTGTCGACGGTGCCGGACGTGGACGTCAGTTCCGTGGGGTCGAAGCCGAACTGGGTCTTGATGGTGCGTGCGGTCACGTTCCAACTGCTCAGCGTCGACGCCGCAATCATCACGGGCAGCACCGACGTGAAGATCCTGGCGGCGAGCGTCATCGACCGGTCGACGAGTTCGATCTCGATCAGCCCGTCGATGACGCGCCGAACGGTACGGCCGGGAGGTGTGCCCTGCAACCAGCCGTTGGCCGTTTCGGTGCGCGCGGCCAGAGCTTCCCTGGCCAGCGCCACAGACAGTTTCGTCGACCGCACACCTCGAGCGAACACCGTTCGGGCCCGCTTGTCATCATCCGCGTCAGGTGAGAACGCCCGTCACGGGCGGATGATGCACCGGAACCCGATGTGGCACGTCGACGTCTCCTCGGTGTCACCCTGCCGGGCCGAGGGTCGGTAGCGCAGGCAGTAGTTGGGCGCGCAGAGATGCGAGCCGCCCTTGATCACGCGGCGCGCGTAGGGCTCGTCCGAGTTCTCGGCGCGTGCCGTGTCGACTCTCGGGTTGGTCGGAATGCAGCAGGAACTGGTGGGTGCGACGTTCTTCCCGCTCTCGGAGTGATCCACCGTGAAGTAGTCGGTGGTCCATTCCCACACGTTGCCGGCCATGTCACTGAGGTCGTAACCGTTGGGCCGGAAATGGCCGACCGGCGACGTCCCGGCGTAGCCGTCCTCGAGGAGGTTCTCCCACGGGAACCGTCCCTGCCAGACGTTCCCGCCGGGCCTGCCGCCCGGTTCGTGCTCCTCGCCCCACACGAACGGCTTCCGGTCCAGGCCGCCGCGGGCCGCGAACTCCCATTCGGCCTCGGTCGGCAGGTCCTTGCCCGCCCACTCCGCGTAGGCGCGGGCGTCGAACCACGACACGTGCGTGACGGGATGGCGTTCGCGTCCGCCGACGTTGCTGCCCGGACCCTCGGGGTGCCGCCAGTCCGCGCCCGCGGTGAACGACCACCAGCGGGTGTAGTCGTCGAGCGGGACGGGTCCCGGTGTCGGGGTGAACACCAGCGAACCGGGCACGAGCAGAGCCGGATCCGCGCCCGGGTACTGCGCGGGGTCGGGGGCGATCTCGGCGGTCGTGACGTGACCGGTGTCCTTCACGAATCGCCGGAACTCGGCGACGGTGACCTGGTGCGTGTCCATCCAGAACCCGTCGATGGTCACCTGGTGGACGGGCCGTTCCTCGGGGTAGAAGTCCTCCGAACCCATCCAGAAGGTGCCCCCGGGGATCCACGCCATGTTCTTCGGAGCTGCACCAGTCATGGGGTCAGACTGGCACGACGACGGCCGCCGTGCGAAGGGACGTCCCGTAAACCCGGTGAGAGGGGCAACGGTTGCGGTACCGTCGGCTACTCGATTCGCAATGCTGTTCTCACCGTGCAGGGGGCTCCTCCGAATGGATGGACGGATTCCGCGTAGGTCGTTCGTTCGTGGACTGGCGCTGACGGCCGGGCTGGGGGCGGTCGGGGTGGGATCGGCGAGCGCGTACCCGTTCGGGATCGATCCGCTGCGGCCGTTCGTCTTCTCCTCGCCGCCGCTCCAGCCGTTCCGGGAACAGTTGCCGCCGTTGCCGATGATGGGTGGGAGCTCCGTCGAGGTGCACGCGAACAGCACGACGCACGTGTTCCATCCCGACCTGCCGGCGTCCCCGGCGCTCGGCTACGGCGGCATGGACTACCTGGGCCCGACGATCGAAGCCCACGTCGGTGAACGGACCTCACTGACCTACCGCAACGACATCGCGAGCAACCCCCTCGCCGCCGACGTCGACACGCGGATCCACGGCGTGAGCGAGCAGGACCGCACCCAGGTGCCGACGTCGCTGCACCTGCACGGCGGACGGACGCCCCCCGAGTTCGACGGACACCCCGAGGACACGATGCGGCCCGGGCAGGGGATGGTGCACGAGTTCCCGAACCGGCAGGAGGCCTGCGCGCTCTGGTATCACGACCACGCGATGGGCGTCACCCGGCTCAACATCTACGCCGGGCTGGCGGGCATGTACCTGCTGCGCGACGAGTACGACACCGGTGGGACCGGCAACCCGCTCGGTCTGCCCTCGGGGCAGTTCGAACTTCCGCTCGTGTTGCAGGACAAGAACTTCACCGACGACGGACGTCAGAGTGTCCGGTCCAACCCGCTGAACCCGCAGGGCAGCTGGGAGGCCGCCACACCCGGTGACGTGGGGGTGGTGAACGGCAAGGTGTGGCCGGAAGTGCCGGTGGCGCGGGGCCTGTACCGTCTGCGGATGGTGAACGCCGCATCGTTCAGCGTGTGGAATCTGTTCTTCGAGAACCGGATGAGGTTCTGGGTGATCGGCGCCGAGGGCGGGTTGCTCGACGCGCCGGTCGCCACCGACCACGTCCGGCTCGGACCCGGCGAGCGGGTGGACCTCCTCGTCGACTTCGGGACCCTCGCACCCGGCACGACGGTGGAACTGCGCAACGACGAGCCGATACCGGCGCAGGTCGCGCAGCGCGGGGTGCAGATCATGCCGCGGTTCTGCCGGTTCCGGGTGGGGACCGCCGCCGGGTTCACCGGTGGCGTGCCGGAGACGCTGCGGGGTGCAAGCCGTGGTCTCGCCGTCCTCCCGCCCGTCGCGCGGCCGTCGGTGGTGCGCAACGTGTCGGTGATGCAGCTCGCGCAGGGTCTCGGTCAGCCGTCGCCGCTGATGTCGCTGAACAACCTGCGTTACACGACCGACGACATCGAGATGCCCCGGCAGGGGACGGTCGAGCAGTGGAACATCGTCAACGTCACGCCCGAACCGCATCCGATCCACCTGCATCTGGTGACGTTCCGGGTGATCGGACGGCAGGCGATCGACACGAACGCCCTGATGCAGGCGGTCCCGGTGCCCGCGGTCGGGATGCGGTGGACGCCGTCGGCGGACCCGTTCGTGCTCGGGCCGAACCTGGCGCCCCAGGTGTGGGAGTCGGGGTTCAAGGACACGGTGATCGCGGACGCGAACTCGATCACCCGGATCATCGTCCGGTTCCCGACTGCCGACGAACTCGGCTTCGACCCGGACGCCACGTTCGGGATGTCGGCGCACACGATGGACCACTCCGAAGGCGGCCACGGCCACATGGAGCAGTCGTCGCATCCCCTTCAGGGCTACGTGTGGCACTGCCACATGCTCGACCACGAGGACCACGACATGATGCTGCGGTACCGCCTGGTGCCCTAGGCCCGTGAGTACTTATTAACCGCCGGACGTTAATAAGTACTCACGGGCGCGTAGCGCAAACTTACAAGCAGTCTGGACTGTTTTCTTTTTTCCGCCTACAGTGCTGGGTGTGACACCTGACACAGAAGTAGTCAAGCCGGCCCGCACGCAGGCCGAGCGGACCGCGGCGATGCGCACGAAGCTGCTCGACGCGGCCGTCGACTCCCTGGTCGAGCTCGGGTACGCCCGCACCACCACGCAGGGCATCGCCCGTCGGGCGGGGGTGTCGCGCGGCGCGCAGCTGCACCATTTCCCGACCAAGGAGTCGCTGGTGGTGGCCGCCGTGGAACATCTCGTGGACAAGCGGCTGCAGGAGATCCTCGCCGCCGAAGTGGATGCAGGTCGGGGCGTCGAAGTGCTCGCCGACGCCTTCTCCGGCCCGCTGTTCTATGCGGCCCTCGAGCTGTGGGTGGCCGCCCGCACCGACCCGGCGCTGTACGAGGCGACGGTTCCGCTCGAGCGGAAGGTCAACGACGCTCTGCGCCGCGGGTCGGCGGCGGTGTTCGGCGATCGGCTCGACGCCGACGCCATCGAGCTCACTATTGAATTGGTTCGCGGTCTGGCGGTGTCGGCACTGTTCCGCACCCCCGAGGCCGAACAGTCACTACGCGCGCGGCTGTTGCCCGTGTGGGAATCGAAGGTGGAGAAGTCGTGAATCTTCCGCAGCACGTACACACCCTCATCGTGGGGGCAGGTTTCGCCGGTATGGGACTGGCGGCGCGCATCCTGCAGACGCAGCCGCAGGCCGACGTCCTGATCATCGAGCGCGGCGACGACGTCGGCGGCACGTGGCGAGACAACACCTACCCCGGGTGTGCGTGCGACGTCCCGACGTCGCTGTACTCGTATTCGTTCGCGCCGAGCGCCGACTGGAGTCACACGTTCGCCCGCCAACCCGAGATCCACCGTTACCTGAAGAAGGTCGCGGCCGACACCGGTGTCCGGTCCCGGGTGGTGACCGATTGTGAACTGCAGGAAGCGCACTGGGACGATGGCGAGACCATCTGGACCGTCCGGACGAGCCGCGGAACGCTGACCGCCGATGTCGTGGTGGCCGCTACCGGTGCGCTGTCGACGCCCAGCGTCCCGGACATGCCGGGGCTGGAGACGTTCGGCGGCACCACGTTCCATTCGGCGACGTGGAACCACGACCACGACCTCACCGGTGAGCGCGTGGCCGTGATCGGCACCGGTGCGTCTGCGGTGCAGTTCGTCCCGGAGATCGCGCCGGCGGCCGAGCATCTCACCGTGTTCCAGCGCACGCCCGCCTGGGTGATCCCGCGCCTCGACCGCGAACTGTCCGGCTCCGAGAAGGGCATCTACCGGCGACTGCCGTTGGTGCAGAAAGCTGTCCGTGGGTCCGTGTACAGCTTCCGCGAGGCCCTGGGTGGTGTGCTCGCGCACGCGACCGGGCTGCTGCCGGTGTTCGAAATGGTCGCCAAGGTGCACCTGCGCAGGCAGGTGCGCGATCCCGAACTGCGCCGCAAGCTCACGCCGAACTTCACGATCGGCTGCAAGCGGATGCTGCTGTCGAACGACTGGCTCCGGACCCTCGACCGTCCCGACGTCACGCTCGTAGACGCGGGACTCGCCGGGGTCACGCCGGACGGCGTGGTCGACGCGGTGGGGGGCGTGCACAAGGTCGACACCATCATCTTCGCGACCGGCTTCACGCCGACGGAACCTCCTGTGGCGCAGGCGTTGCGCGGTGCGAACGGCCGCACGCTCGCCGAGCACTGGGACGGGAGCCCGAGCGCGTACAAGGGGACCACCGTCGCCGGGTTCCCCAACCTGTTCCTGATGTACGGTCCCAACACCAACCTCGGGCACAGCTCCATCGTCTACATGCTCGAATCGCAGTCCGCGTACATCGCCGACGCATTGAACACGATGCACCACAGCGGCATCACCGCCTTCGAGGTCACCGAGGAGGCGCAGCGCCGGTACAACACCCGCATCCAGTCCGACCTGCAGTCCACCGTCTGGAACAAGGGCGGCTGCTCGAGCTGGTACTACGACTCCGAGGGACGGAACTCCGTCCAGTGGCCGACCTTCACCTGGAAGTTCCGCTCCCAGCTGCAGCGCTTCGACCAGGAAAACTACGTCTCACGACGCAGGGCCGCGAAGGAGACCGTCGCGTGACGCACTACGACGTGATCGTGGTCGGCTCCGGTTTCGGTGGCAGCGTCGCGGCGCTCCGGCTCACCGAGAAAGGCTACCGGGTCGGTGTTCTCGAAGCGGGCAGACGTTTCGCCGACGACGAGCTGCCCGAGACGAGCTGGCGGCTGCGGCGCTACCTGTGGGCGCCGTGGCTGGGTTGCTACGGCGTGCAACGGATCCACCTCCTCCCCGACGTCCTGGTCATGGCCGGGGCGGGCGTCGGGGGCGGATCGCTGAACTACGCGAACACCCTCTACCAGCCGCCGCGCCGCTTCTTCGAGGACAAGCAGTGGGCGCACATCACCGACTGGCAGTCGGAGCTGGCCCCGTATTACGAGCAGGCGAAACGGATGCTGGGCGTGACGACCAATCCGTCGTTCACCCCCGCCGACGCCGTCATGCGCGAGGTGGCCGAGGAGATGGGCGCCGTTGAGACGTTCACGTCCACACCGGTGGGCGTCTTCTTCGGCGAACCGGGGTCGCGGGTGGCCGATCCGTTCTTCGGCGGAGTGGGACCCGAGCGCACGGGGTGCACCGAGTGCGGCAGTTGCATGACGGGTTGCCGGGTGGGCGCGAAGAACACGCTCGTCAAGAATTACCTCCACCTCGCCGAGAAGGCGGGCGCCCTGGTACATCCGCTGACGACGGTGAAGGCGTTGCACCCCCGGGCGGGCGGCGGCTACGAGCTGCGGACCCGCCGCACCGACGGAATCCGCAAGCGGGAGCACACGTTCACCGCCGACCAAGTGGTGGTCGCCGCGGGCACGTACGGCACCGCCCGGCTGCTGCTGGCGATGAAGGAATCCGGTGCGCTGCCGCGGTTGTCGCCGCGGCTGGGATCGGTGGTGCGCACCAACTCCGAAGCGGTCCTCGCGGCCACGGCGAAGAACCGCGCCACCGACTTCACGAAGGGTGTGGCCATCACGTCCTCGTTCCACCCGGACGATCACACCCACATCGAACCCGTCCGGTACGGCAAGGGCAGCAACGCCATCGGACTGTTGCAGACGGTCCTCAGCGACGGCGGCGGCAGAACGCCGCGGCTGCTGAAAACGGTGGGCGTCGCGTTGCGTCGCCCCGGGGCGTTCGTGCGCAGCCTCTCGGTACGGCACTGGTCGGAGCGCACCGTGATCGCGCTCGTCATGCAGACCGACGACAATTCGCTCGAACTGGCCAAGGGGAAAGGCCGCCTCGGCCGCGCGGTGACCAGCCGGCCCGGACCCGGAGATCCACCACCTGAATGGATCCCGCAGGGTCACACGGCCATCCGCAAGGTGGCCGAGCGGATCGGGGGAGACCCCGGCGGTTCGTTCGCCGACGTCGTGAACATTCCGATGACCGCGCATTTCCTCGGGGGTTGCACCATCGGGGACTCCCCGGACACCGGTGTCGTCGACCCCTACCTGCGGGCGTACGGACACGACGGCCTGCACGTGGCGGACGGTTCCGTGGTGAGCGCGAATCTCGGGGTCAACCCGTCGCTGACCATCACCGCCCAGGCCGAGCGTGCATTCGCGTTGTGGCCCAACAAGGGTGAGGTCGATGCCCGGCCCGAACCGGGCAAGCCATACGTACGTATCGAACCGTCGCCGCCCCGGAGTCCGGTGGTGCCCGCCGATGCGCCGGGTGCGCTGCGGCTCCCGCTGACGGTCGCAACCCGAAAGGAGACAGTCGATGTGGAGCGTGCCTGAATCGACCACCCAGCGCACCGACTGGCCCGAGAGCGCGCCGCCCCCGTGGCCGGCGGGAGTCCGCGCGACGCTGTGGTGGCATCGCAGCACTGCGGCCGCCCGCGCGCTCGGACCCGACGGCGCCACAGTGCCGTTGACCCTGGCGATGATGGTCGACTACCTGGACTCGCCGGTCGGCCCCTACCGGGAAATCCTCGCGAGTCCGGTGCTCCGCGCGCCCGGTCGTCGCATCGGCGTCCTGCCCCGCATGGCGGTCCCGTTCATCGCCGTGGATTCGGAACCCTCCGTACACGGCGGACGGGTGCACTGGAGCCTGCCGAAGGTGCCGGCCGAGTTCGACGGCGACGTGCACGGCGACTTCGAGGCGTCGTCCGACGCGTGGCGCGTCACCACGAACACTCGGCCGCGCGGCCCGCGACTACCGATCGCCGGAGCGCTGGGGTTCGCGCAACCCGGCGACCGGGGCCTCGTGACGGCATCCGCACGACTGCGGGGCCATTTCCGATATGCCCGCGTGGACGTGGCGGCCGAAGGTCCCAGCCTCGGTGACTGGCTGACGCCCGGCACACACCACGGCATCGTGATCACGGACGGCCGGATGACCACAGGACCCGCGCAACTCCGCTGACCCGATCAGGCGGGTCGCGGTCCGATGTCCGCCACCACGCCGGCGAGACGGGGCAGCACGGTGTCGCGCCAGCCCGGACCCATCCGCTCGAACGCGTCGCGGCTGCGCTTGTCGTCGAGGTCGAAGCCGGAGTGGTCGAGGAACAGGCGGGTGCCCGCACCCTCGGGAACGAGGCGCCAGGCCAGCGTCCAGTTCTCGGTGAACGTGTAGACGAAGCGCCGCTCGGGTTCGACCTCGACCACCTCGCAGGGAACGGCGCCCCAGCCGGGCATCTCGAGGTGGAACCGATGCCCGACCGTGGCGGCGATATCGCCCGCGGCCCACCAGCGGGCGAGCAGTTCCGGCTCGGTGAGGGCGCGCCACACCTTGGCGGGCGGCGCGGCGATGAACTGGTCGACGGAGATCTTGGTGGTGGTGCGGTCGGTCACGAGTCCTCCTCGAGGAAGTCGGCGAGTGTGCGCAAGCGGCCACGCCAGAACCGCTCGAACGGGTGCAGCCAGTCGCCGACGTCGGCGAGCGGCTCGGCGGTCAGGTGGTAGTGCCGTTGCCGTCCGGACGGTTCGTCGCGGACGAGTCCGGCCCGGCGCAGGACCTGTAGGTGCTCTGCCACCGCGGGCCGGCTGAGGTCGAACCGGCCGGCGAGGTCTCCGGCGGTGAGGGGGCCGTCCACCAGGATTTCCAGCAGGCGCCGTCGCACGGGGTTGGCGAGGGCGATGAAGACGTCGTCGTCGGGCACGCCGCGACTTTATGTCGGAAATTTCCGACATGTCAAGAATTTTCGACACATCCTTTTCTTGACTAATTCCAAAAAGGCGCGATACTGGAACACATGCGACACGACACGGATCCCAAAGCGCAGCTGCGCGAGGTGGGCCTGCGTGTCACTGCGCCACGTGTTGCAGTGTTGAATGCGGTTGCCGTACGGCCGCATTCCGACGTCGACGACATTGCGGCCGTAGTTCGTGAAGAGCTGGGATCGGTCTCCACCCAGGCGGTATACGACGTCCTCAAGGCGTGCACCGCCGCCGGCCTGCTCAGACGTATCGAGCCCGCGGGATCGCCCGCGAGGTTCGAAACCCGTACCGGAGACAACCACCACCACCTCGTGTGCCGCAGCTGCGGGACCGTCGTGGACGTGGACTGCGCCGTCGGTGAGGCTCCGTGCCTCGACCCTTCGCAGGCCCACGGTTTCGAGATCGACGAGGCCGAGGTCGTCTTCTGGGGGCTCTGCTCGCAGTGCCAGACCGGCGCGCAGAGCGGAACCGGGTCGGCAGCAGCCCTGTCCTGACCCCGTCCGTCCCCACCGCTACACCCTCACCCGATGCAACCTGGAGGCTTTGCCATGCCTGAAACACAGCGCGCCACCACCAACAACTTCGGAATTCCCGTCGCCAGCGACAACGAATCCCTCACCGCGGGCACGCAGGGCCCCATCCTGCTGCACGACCACTACCTGATCGAGAAGCTCGCCCAGTTCAATCGTGAGCGTGTCCCGGAGCGCGTCGTCCACGCCAAGGGCGGCGGTGCGTTCGGCGAACTGGTCGTCACCCACGACGTGAGCCGCTACACGAAGGCCGCTCTGTTCCAGCCCGGCGCCAGGACCGAGTCGCTGGTGCGCTTCTCCACCGTCGCCGGCGAGCAGGGCAGCCCCGACACCTGGCGTGACCCGCGCGGATTCGCCGTCAAGTTCTACACCGAGGACGGCAACTACGACCTCGTCGGCAACAACACGCCCGTCTTCTTCATCAAGGACCCGATCAAGTTCCCCGACTTCATCCACTCGCAGAAGCGACTGCCGGGATCCGGTCTGCGCGACCACAACATGCAGTGGGACTTCTGGACGCTGCGGCCCGAGTCCGCGCACCAGGTGACCTGGCTGATGGGTGACCGCGGAATCCCGAAGACGTGGCGTCACATGGACGGTTTCGGCTCGCACACGTACCAGTGGGTCAACGCCGACGGCGAGCGGTTCTGGGTCAAGTACCACTTCAAGACCGATCAGGGCATCGAGTTCCTCACGCAGGACGAGGCCGACACCCTCGCCGGCAACGACCCCGATCATCACCGCGCCGACCTGTACGACACGATCGCCCGCGGCGAGTTCCCCAGCTGGACGCTGAAGGTTCAGGTCATGCCCGTCGACGAGGCCGAGGGGTACCGGTTCAACCCGTTCGACCTCACCAAGGTGTGGTCGCAGAAGGACTACCCGCTGATCGAGGTCGGCAAGTGGACCCTCAACCGTAACCCGGACAACTTCTTCGCCCAGATCGAGCAGGCCTCGTTCGAGCCGTCGAATGTCGTTCCGGGAATCGGCTTCTCGCCCGACAAGATGCTGCTGGGGCGGGTCTTCTCCTACGCGGACGCGCACCGGTACCGCATCGGCGCCAACTACGCGCAGCTGCCGGTCAACGCGCCGAAGAACCAGGTGAACTCGTACTCGCAGGACGGTGCGATGCGGTACGCCACCAATTCGCCCGAGACCCCGGTGTACGCGCCGAACTCGTATGGCGGCCCGCACGCCGACGCGTCGCTCGCCGGCGACGAGGGCCTGTGGGCGTTCGACGGCGAGTCCGTGCGAGCCGGCTACATCGAGCACGCCGAGGACGGCGATTTCACGCAGGCGGGCACGCTCGTCCGTGAGGTCCTGAGCGACGACGAACGCGACCGCCTGGTGAACAACATCGTCGGCCACGCGCTCGGCGGTGTCAGCGAACCGGTTCTGCTGCGGGTCTTCGACTACTGGAAGAGCGTCGACCCCGACCTGGGCAAGCGAGTGGAAATCGGTGTCCGGGAAGGGCAGAGCCAGCACTGATGCCGTGGGTGGGGCAGGCTCAGAGCAGGCCCCACCAATAGATCAGTACGGCGAGAACGAACACGATCACAGTTTCCACGACGACCCTCCTCCGCCCGACTGCATGCAGTGCACTTCCATCATCCACCTCGAGCGGGGACGGACGCCACTGCGCTTCGCGCCCGTGAGTACTTCTCAACCGCCCGTGGTTGAGAAGTACTCACAGGGGTGTGACGGGTGTGTCGGATGTTGTTGCTAGGTTGGGCGGTGTCAGGACACCGGCTCGGATGACCGTGTCCCGAGTCGGGGTCGAAAGGTGCTGTCTTCCATGGTGATGGGTCCCACCCATGCAATGTCCGGTGCGGCTGTCGGTCTGGCGGTGGCAGATCTGCTGCCTCTCGACTGGGGTGGGCCCACCTCGACCGCCGAGACCTTCACGTTCGCGGCGGTGTGCGCCGGAGCGGCGCTTCTCCCGGACCTGGACACGAGCCAGTCCACGGTCTCGCGCTCGTTCGGTCCGGTCAGCAACGTCGTCGCGAAGGGCGTCGATGCGGTGTCGCTGGGGTTCTACACCGTCACCAAAGGCAAACGCGACGGCAAGCGGCGGGGCGGGCACCGCACGCTCACCCACACGGCCCTGTTTGCCGTGGGTATCGGGGCCGGGGTGTCCGCGCTGGTCGTCCAGTTCGGCAAGCCCGCCATCATCGCGACGCTGTTCGTCTGCCTCGGGCTCGCGCTCCGCGGGCTGGCCGGAGAGCTGGCCAAAGAAAAAGGCTGGCTGGCGGTTTCGGCGGTTGCGGCGGTGCTGTCCGCGCTCACCTGGCAGTCGTATCCCACCGAGGCCGGTTCCACCGGACTCGGAGTCGCGGTGGCCCTCGGCTGCGCCACCCACTGCCTCGGGGACGCCATCACCAAGGAGGGCGTCCCCTTCCTCGCGCCGTTCCTCACGCTCGGGAAGGAACGGTGGTGGGAGTTCCGGCTCCCGTCGTTCCTGTCCATCCGGGCAGGCGGGCCCTTCGAGAAGGTCGTGCTCGGGCCCGCCCTCACGGTGGCGGTCGGACTCATGGTCATCTGGGCCATCGACTGTGCGCCGCAGGCAATCTACGACGCGTTCATGCCCGCCCCGCAGTGACTCAGGCCGCGAGCATGTTCTCGAGATCGTCGAGGACGATCATCGCCCCGGTGGGCCCCAGCGCGAGGAACCAGGTCTCGTCGCTCACGTGCACGGCCTTGCCGTCCTTCACCGCCTGCATCTGATTCCACAGCGGACCGCCGACCACGGTCGACTCGTCGGTGGTCTCGGGCGCGCCGTAGCTGGAGTAGAAGATCCGGTCGGCGTTCGCCTCACCGATCGTCTCCTGGCTCACCTCGACGGCAAGTTCGTCGACGTTCTGCACCGTCGGACGCGGAAGTCCGACGTCCCTCAGGATGACGCCGATGAACGACAGGTTGCCGTACAGGCGGATCTTGCCGGACATGAACCGGACCAGCGAGATCGTCGGCTCGCCCGTGATGGACTCCCGGACCTCGTCGGCGCGGGTCTGATAGGCGTTGAGCACCTCCTCCGCCTTGGTCTCCTCACCGAGGGCGTCGGCGACCAGCAGGAAGTTCTCCTTCCACGGGAAACCGGGGCGGATGCCGAACACGGTCGGCGCGATGGACGACAGCTGCGGGTACAGCTTGTCGGCGCGCAGCTTGCTGCCCAGGATCAGATCGGGCTGCAGAGCGGAGATCGCCTCGAGGTTCAGGTTGTTGGTGGTCCCGACGTCCGGCACCCCGGCCAGCTTGTCGGCGAGGTAGGACGGCTGACCGGCGGCGCTCTCCGGGCTGGCCAGTCCGACGGGTGTGATTCCCAGGGAGAGCACGTCGTCCAGCTCACCGCCGTCGAGGACGATCACCCGTTCGGGCTTCTTCTCGATGACGGTCTCGCCGAGGGCGTGGGTGATGGTCCGGGGAAAGACGCCCGGTTCGGCGTCGGTGCCGAGCTTGGCCGTCTCGGCGTCCGCCGTGGCGAACTGGCGGCCGCCGGTGGCGACGTCGGCGTTGCCGGCGGACGACCCGGTGTCGGTGGTGCCGCAGGCGGCGAGAAAGACGGTGGCCAGGGCGACCAGCCCGGCGCGTACGTAGAGCCTCGAAGACATGAGGTGAGGCTAGCCTGAGGTTTCGGACCGATGGTCGCGGGGTCGCCGCAAACGGAAACACCCTCACCACGCAGAAGAGGCCCTGGCCGGCGAACCGGTCAAGGCCTCTTCTCGGTGTCTCACACTGTCGGGGTGGCGGGATTTGAACCCACGACCTCTTCGTCCCGAACGAAGCGCGCTACCAAGCTGCGCCACACCCCGTGTTGAACCTCGGCTAGCTTACATTACCCAACCAGTCACCATTAAATCCCCTGGTCAGTTGCGTATAACGGTGCTCTCGGACGACTCGGCGCGACCCCGCGCGGCGTCGGCGTCCGAGCCGCCGCGCTGAGCCGGAACCAACGTCAGGAGCGTCGCCTCGGGGCGGCAGCAGAAGCGGGCGGGCGCCCACGGCGACGTCCCGATTCCCGCGGACACGTGCAGCTGGGTGTGTGCACCCCACTTGGACGGACCCTTCACCCGTGAACGGTCGATGTCGCAGTTGGTGACCAGCGCGCCGTAGAACGGCAGGCACAGCTGACCGCCGTGCGTGTGGCCCGCCAGCACGAGGTCGTAGCCGTCGTCCGCGAACCGGTCGAGCACCCGCGGTTCGGGCGAGTGGGTGATGCCCAGCCGGAGATCGGCCAGCGGATTGGGCGGACCGGCGATCGTGTCGTACCGGTCGCGCTTGAGGTGCGGATCGTCGACTCCGGCCGACGCGATCCGGACACCCGACACCTCGAGGTCGCGGCGGACGTGCGTGACGTCGAACCAGCCGCGCTCGGTGAACGCGGCCCGCAGGTCGCCCCACGGCAGCGGCTCGCCGAGGACGCGCTTGTGTTCCTTGCGGAAGTACTCGAGCGGGTTCTTCGGCTTGGGCGCGAAGTAGTCGTTGCTGCCGAAGACGAACAGTCCGGGGCGGGCGAGCAGATTCCCCAGCGCCTGGACCACTGCGGGCACCGCCCGCTGGTGCGACAGGTTGTCGCCGGTGTTCACGACGAGGTCGGGGTCGAGGTTGTCCAGCTCCCGCAGCCAGTTCTGTTTCAGCCGCTGTCCGGGCATCATGTGTAGGTCGCTGATGTGCAGCACACGGAGCGTCGACGACCCGGGTTCGAGTACCGGCATAGTGACCTCGCGCAGCGCGAACGCATTGCGCTCGATGAGCGAGGCGTAGCCGATGCCGAGGGCGGCGGCACCCGCCGTACCCAGGGCGGCGCGGGTCAGGTTGGCACGGAACTCGTCAGACACTCTTCCAGGATACTGATGAGCGCAATCGAGATGCAGTGGACGAATCGGGGCGCGTAGCGTTTCGCCCATGCCAGATTCACTGAAAGCAAGACTGCGCTCCGACATGACGGCCGCCATGAAGGCCAAGGATTCGCTGCGCACCGCCACCATCCGCATGCTGATGGCCGCCGTGCAGACCGAAGAGGTCTCCGGCAAGGAAGCCCGCGAGCTCACCGACGACGAGGTGCTGAAGGTCCTCGCGAAGGAGTCGAAGAAGCGCGGCGAGTCCGCCGAGATCTACACCGAGAACGGTCGAGGTGAGCTGGCAGCGCAGGAGCGGGCCGAGGCGCAGATCATCGACGAGTACCTCCCGACGCCGCTGACCGACGCGGAACTGGTCGACGTCGTGGACACCGCGATCGCTCAGGTGGCCGAGGAGATCGGTGAGCGTCCCGGCATGCGTCAGATGGGGCAGGTCATGAAGGCCGCCGGCGCACTCGCGGGCGGCAAGGCCGACGGGTCGCGGCTCTCGCACGCGGTGAAGTCCCGCCTCTGACTTCCCGGGGTGAGTGGGAAAGCGTGCGTCGCCACACTTTCCCACTCACCGATGGTTAGCGGGGTATGGGCGGCAGCTGGATCGGCGGCAGGCCGGGCAGCTGGATGGGCGGAACGGGGATCCCCTGAGCCGGCGCCTGCGGAGGAGCGGCCTTCACCGATCCGTCGCTGACGTAGATCGTGATGGTCGACCCCGGAATGGCCGAACCGGACGGCGATGCGCCCGTGACCGTCCCCTTGGCCGCCTGCGACGCGGTGGTGACCGCGTTCACCGTGAACCCCGCGCCCTGCAGACGGGACGTCGCGGCCGACTGGCTCAGTCCGGTGACGTCCGGAACCTGACCGTTCTGCGAACCGCGCGCGTATTTCTGGTCGACCGGCGGCAGCGTCGTCGGCCCGAAGTTGTTGGCGATCGGGTTCATCGCCGCGTACCAGGTCCGCGCCGGTTCGTTTCCACCGAACAGGTTGCCGTCGCCACACGGCCGCAGCGGGGCCGAACAGATCTCACCCGGCGTCGGCGAGTCGCCGAACACGTAGACGGCGGCGGCGAAGTTGTTGGTGAATCCGAGGAAGCCCGAGGACATGTGGGATTCCGTGGTACCCGTCTTGCCTGCCATCGGCAGCGTCCAGCCGACGCTGCCCGCCGCCCCGGCGGACGTGCCACCGGGCTTGTCGTCCTTGCTCATGGCGTTGGTGAGCGTGTCCGCGAGGCCGGGTTCGACCACCTGCTCGCAGGCTTGCTGGGTGACCGAGACGGGCTTGCCTTCACGGTCGAACACCGAATCGATGGGGGTGGGCGGGCACCACTTGCCGTGCGAGGCGAGCGTCGCCGCGACATTCGACAGTTCCAGCGGATTGATCCACGTGGGACCGAGGGTGAACGAACCCAGGTTCTGATCCTTCTGGAAGTCGGCCATGCTGCGGTCGTCGAATCCCGACGTGCCGGGCTGGGCGTACGAGCGCAGACCCAGCCGCACCGCCATGTCGACGGTGGGGGCGACTCCGGTCGCCTGGATCAGCTTGACGAACGCGGTGTTGGGGGACTGCGCCAGGGCGTCCGTCACCGACAGTGCCGCCGGGTACTTGCCTGCGTTCTCGACGCAGTACGTGGACGCGGGGCAGCCTCGTGCACCACCGCTACCCATGCCCCGGGCCTCGAACCGCCCGGGCACGTCCAGGATGGCGTTCGTGCCGAGGCCCTTCTCCATCGCGGCGGCCGTCGTGAAGATCTTGAAGATCGACCCGGCGCCGTGACCGGCCAGTGAGTACGGCTGCGCCTGCACGGTCTCGTTGGCGTTCGCGTCGAGGCCGTAGGTGCGGCTGCTGCCCATCGCGAGGATCCGGTGCGAATCCTGGCCGGGCTGGACCACGTTCATGACGTTCGCGATGCCGTCGAGCCCCGGGCTGGCGTTCGCGCTGAGTGCCGCCTTCGTCGACGCCTGGACCGCGGGGTCGAGCGTCGTCTTGATCAGGTAGCCGCCCTTGTCGATCTGCTCGCGGCTGATGCCGGCGTTGGCCAGGTACTGCAGGGCGTAGTCGCAGAAGAAGCCGCGGTCGCCGGCCGCGATGCACCCGCGGGGCAGCCGGTTGGGCTCGGGCAGCACGCCGAGGGGCGTCTCCTTGAGCTGCCGGAGTTCGGCGGCGCGCTCGGGAATGTTCGAGATCATCGTGTCGAGAACCACGTTGCGTCGTTCGAGGACGCCATCGGGATTCGTGTACGGGTTCAGAGCCGAACTCGACTGCACCATGCCCGCGAGCATCGCGGACTGTTGCGTGTTCAGTTCGGACGCGTCGATGCCGAAGTAGGTCTGTGCGGCGTCCTGGATGCCGAACGAGGCGTTGCCGAACGGAACCAGGTTGAGGTAGCGGGTGAGGATCTCGTCCTTGGTGAGTTCCTTGTCGAGGGTCAGCGCCATCCGGATCTCGCGGATCTTGCGGGCGGGCGTCGTCTCGATCGCCGCCCGGCGTTCGGCGTCGGTCTTGGCCACGACGAGCAGCTGGTAGTTCTTCACATACTGCTGGTCGAGGGTGGACGCGCCCTGCTGCACCTCACCGCTCGTGGTGTTGGTCAGGAAGGCGCGCATCGTGCCCTGCCAGTCGACGCCCTTGTGCTCGGGGAACCGGCGGTCCTCGACGGAGACGATGGCGAGCTTCATCTCGTTGGAGATCTTTTCGCTGGGCACTTCGAAGCGCCGCTGGTCGTACAGCCACGCGATGGGATTGCCCGCCGAGTCCACCATCGTCGAGACCGCGGGAACCGTTCCTTCGACCAGTTCCGCGGAGACGTTGTCGACGGTGTCAGCCGCCCTGTTGGAGGCGTAACCGAACCCGCCGGCGAGCGGAAACATCACGCCGGCGAGGAGCACTCCTGCCAAGGCGGAGGATCCCGCGAGCTTCCCCACTGTTTTTGCAATCGACACGATCTACAGAGTACGTGGGGTCTGCGGGTGCGCTGGTTGGGCGCGGAATTCGGCCAGGAAAATGCCCTGAGCACGGGGTATGGACGGGCGTACCAAAAAAGCGTGTTCTTCGTCTTGCGCGTTGCGGTTTCTTTACCTAAATTGTTGGAACAGTGTGATGGAGATAACACCCCATCGCTTATGTGGTGCAGCCTCGGCGTGCTAGGTGCCGGGGGGTGCAGACTCGAAGAGGGGAAACGAATGCACATGACCACCCCAACCAGCCGTCTGGACGTCGAGCAAGCAGAAGCGCGAATCGCCTGGGTCACCCAGGCTCGTTGCCGGGAAGTCGATCCCGACCAACTTTTTGTACGCGGCGCAGCACAGCGCAAGGCCGCAACCATTTGCCGGCATTGCCCGGTATTGATGCAGTGCGGAGCCGATGCTCTCGACAATCGTGTCGAGTTCGGCGTGTGGGGTGGCATGACGGAACGTCAGCGCCGGGCGTTGCTCAAGCAGCACCCCGAGGTGGAATCATGGTCCGACTTCTTCGAAGCTCAGCGGCAGCACCAATCCGCTGTCTGAAATTCGAGGATCGGAATCGCAGACAGGCACAGGCGGGTGACCGGTTCTCCGGCAGCGAGCTGATCAGCTCGTGCGGGTGAGCTGGTCACCTACCGCTCTCAACGCCTCGAGGTCCGACACCTCGAACGGCAGCGAGGGCACGCCGACGATCGGCACCCGAGGGTGGGCGGCCGTGAACCGGCTCAGCAGTTGGACCTCACGCTTGGCGATCACCGCCCGATGGGCGTGGATTCGCAGCACAGCGGCGGTGAGGGGGTCTTGGTCCCCGAGTTGATCGGCGGCAGTGACCGCATGATCGGCCGACAGAGAACTGAGAGTGGGGTGCGTCCGATTCAGGACGAGGCCCGCGAGCGGCATCTCGTCGCCTGCGAGCCGGTCGACGAAGAACGCCGCCTCCCGCAGTGCGTCCGGCTCCGCGGCCGCGATCACCAGAAATTTCGTGCCCGGCTGCCGGAGCAATTCGTAAGTGCGCGTGGCTCTTTCCCGGAAGCCGCCGAACATCGAGTCCAGTGACTGCACGAAACTCGAGGCGTCCGACAGCATCTGACTACCCACGATGGTGGAGACGCCGCGCAGCGCCAGGCCCATCGCACCGGTGACGAGCCGGGTGAGACCGCGACCCGGCGCGGTGAGCAACCGGATCATGCGACCGTCGAGGAATGCGCCCAGGCGCTGGGGTGCGTCGAGGAAGTCCAGGGCGTTGCGGGACGGCGGGGTGTCGACGATCACCAGGTCCCATTTGTCGCTGGAGGCGAGTTGCCCCAGCTTCTCCATCGCCATGTACTCCTGCGTTCCCGAAAACGAGGTGGCCACGGTCTGATAGAACGGGTTCGCGAGAATCTGCTCCGCCTTCTCCGACGTGGAGTGCTCGATGACCATCTCGTCGAACGTGCGGCGCATGTTGAGCATCATGGCGTGCAGTTCGCCCGTCGCGTCCGGTCCGAGCTCCACGGGTTGCGGCGTGTTGTCGAGTTCCGCGACGCCGAGCGCCTGCGCGAGCCGGCGCGCCGGGTCGATGGTCAGCACGACCACCTTTCGCCCCTGCTCCGCCGCGCGCAGTGCCAGCGATGCGGCTGTGGTGGTCTTGCCGACGCCACCGGCGCCGCAACACACGACGATCCGCGTCGCCTTGTTCTGCAGAATCCCCGCGACATCGAGAGCGGAGGCGGTGCGGCGACGCTCGTGTTCAGTTGTCTGGGTCATCGGACACCCTGTTCCGTCAGATATTCGGCGAGTTCGTACAGTCCGCCCAGGTCGACACCGTCGGCGAGGGACGGCAGATGCAGTCGCGCGCCATCCACTTCGCTGAGCTGACCGGCGCTCTCCTCCTGTGCCTCGAGGACGGACGCGTGCTCGATCGTCTCGGTGAGCAACCCGGCGAAATCCTCTTCGTCGAGGGTGATCCCGCTCTTCTGCAGTCCGGCCCGGATCGATTCGGCGTCGATGCGCCCCTTCGCGGCGTCGGCCAGCGTCTCGGCGGGCAGGAACTGCGGGCTGGTGCGGTTGACGACGATGGCGCCCAGCCGCAGATCGGCGCGGACCAGTTCCTCTGCGGCGTCGGTGGTCTCCTGCACCGGAAGCGCCTCGAGCAGTGTCACGAGGTGGACGACGGTCTCGTCGGAATGCAGCAGGCGCACCACGCCCTCACTCTGCGAACGCACCGGCCCGCCCTTCGCGAGGTCGGCCATCGCCTTCGTCACGTCGAGGAAGTTGCCGATCCGCCCGGTCGGCGGGGCGTCGACGACGACGGCGTCGTACACCCGCTTGCCGGACTTGTCGGTGCGCACCACACATTCCTTGATCTTGCCGGTCAGCAGCACGTCCCGAAGCCCCGGTGCGATGGTGGTGGCGAACTCGATGGCGCCGAACTTGCGCATCGCGCGGCCGGCGAAGCCGAGGTTGTAGAACATCTCGAGGTATTCGAGGAACGCGGTCTCGATGTCGATGGCCAGCGCCATGACCTCCCCGCCGCCCTCGGCGGCCGCGACTTTCGTCTCCTGCGGCGGCAGCGGGGGCACGTCGAAGAGCTGGGCGATCCCCTGCCGGCCCTCGACTTCCACCAGCAGCACGCGACGCCCACCCTCGGCCAGCGCGAGAGCCAACGCGGCGGCCACCGTGGACTTTCCGGTGCCGCCCTTTCCGGAGACGAAGTGCAGCCGGGCCTGCGCGGCCTTCTCGGGCCACGTCGGGGTGAGCTGGTCTGGGGATGCAACCACGGGTCGAGCCTATAAGTCTGGGAGCCGGGATGTGCGGGGGATAGGCTCACCGGCATGAGTGAATTGACTTCCTGGGAGTACGCCACCGTTCCGCTGCTCACACATGCGACCAAGCAGATCCTCGACCAGTGGGGCACCGACGGCTGGGAACTGGTGACGGTTCTGCCCGGGCCTACCGGTGAGCAGCACGTCGCGTACCTGAAGCGTCCGAAGGGCTGACGGCCGTGGCAGAGACACAGAACTGGTCTGCTCGCCTCGCCGAGCTCGGCATCACGCTGCCGTCCGTCGTTCCGCCGGTGGCCGCCTACGTGCCCGCCGTGCGCACCGGCAACTACGTCTACACGTCGGGGCAGCTGCCGATCGTCGAGGGCAAGCTGACGGTCGCGGGGAAGCTCGGCGCCGGCGTGTCGGACGAAGACGCCAAGGCCGCGGCCCGGGCCTGCGCACTCAACGCGCTGGCGGCGGTCGACGCGCTCGTCGGCATCGACTCGGTGGTGCGGATCGTGAAGGTCGTCGGATTCGTCGCGTCCGCCGAGGGTTTCACCGGTCAGCCCGGTGTTGTGAACGGCGCTTCCGAATTCCTCGGTGAGGTGTTCGGGGACGCGGGCGCCCACGCGCGTTCGGCCGTCGGCGTCGCGGAATTGCCGCTCGGCGCACCCGTCGAGGTGGAACTGATCGCCGAAGTGCGGCCGGAGTCGTAGTGCCATGACGCTTGCCCATCCGGCCTACGCCCAGGTGCGGGAGGTCACCCCGATCGTCTCGGTCATGCTCGAGAACAATCCCGGCATGATGACGCTCGACGGAACCAACACGTGGATCCTTCGTGCGCCGGGCCGGGACGAGTGTGTGGTGGTCGATCCGGGTGACGCCGACGAGGAGCATCTCGCCCGCGTCGCGGCACTCGGACCGGTCGCGCTGACGCTGATCACGCACCGTCATTTCGACCACACCGGGGGAGTGCAGCGGTTCTTCGAACTGACCGGTGCGCCCGTGCGTTCGGTGGATCCCGAATTCCTTCGGGGCGGCGGCGAAACCCTCGTGGACGGCGAGACCATCGACGTCGCGGGGCTCACCCTCACGGTGATCGCCACGCCCGGGCACACGAAGGATTCGGTGTCCTTCACCGTGGAAGGTGAGGGCACTGTCCTCACCGGCGACACGATCCTCGGCCGCGGCACCACTGTGCTCGACGACACGGACGGCGACCTCGGCGACTACCTGTCGTCGCTGCGCCGCCTGCTGGACCTCGGAACCGGACACCGGGTGATGCCCGGCCACGGACCCGAACTGCCCGAACTGAACGTCGTCGCGCAGCAGTACCTCGATCATCGCGAGGAGCGACTCGATCAGGTGCGGGCCGCGCTCGGCGAACTCGGCGGCACCCCCACCGTCCGCGAGGTGGTCGAGCACGTCTACTCCGACGTCGACCCGAAGTTGTGGCCGGTGGCGGAGAAGTCCGTCAACGTGCAGCTCGCCTACCTGCGCAGCGTCGACTAGTCACTGAAACGACTGCGGCCACCCCCTCGCTGTGAGGGGGTGGCCGCAGTCGTAGGTGCCGGGACTACCGCGCGCGACGTGCCAGGCGCTCGGAGTCCGAGATCAGCACGCTCTTGCCTTCGAGGCGAAGCCATCCGCGGTGCGCGAAATCGGCGAGCGCCTTGTTGACGGTCTCACGGGAAGCGCCGACGAGCTGGGCGATCTCTTCCTGCGTGAGGTCGTGGGTGACGCGCAGCGAGCCCGCCTCCTGGGTGCCGAACCGCTGCGCGAGCTGCAGCAGCGCCTTGGCGACACGACCGGGGACGTCCGTGAAGATGAGGTCGGCCAGGTTGTTGTTGGTGCGACGCAGACGGCGCGCGAGCACCCGCAGGAGCTGTTCGGCGATCTCGGGGCGGTGGTCGATCCACGCCTTGAGCGCTTCGCGGTCCATGCTGACCGCGCGGACCTCGGTGACCGTCGTCGCGGTGGACGTACGCGGACCCGGGTCGAAGATGGACAGCTCACCGAACATGTCGGACGGGCCCATGATCGTCAGCAGGTTTTCACGGCCGTCCGGCGAGCGGCGGCCGATCTTCACCTTGCCCGAAACGATGATGTACAGGCGGTCACCGGGCTCACCTTCGTTGAAGATGACATGTCCGCGGGGGAAGTCGACAGGCTGCAGCTGCTTGGTCAGCGCCGCTACCGCTGAGGGCTCGACTCCTTGGAAGATGCCGGCTCTTGCCAGGACGTCGTCCACGTGCGCTCCTTGGGAATATTGTTCGTCTGTATGCATATTGTGCGCGATTTGCTGCATGTCGACGATGCCCCGGTGATCCGCGGCGTGTCGCTGTGCAACAGGTACGGCTCTGAAGTCTACGTTGAGACGGCTCGGTCTGAGTGACCGATACCACGGAAGTCGCAAAAGTTAACCGGGGGATGCGTCCTTCGGTGTGCTGATACGGGGGCTGCCCAGCGCTCAGCTGGCGCGCCGCGAGCCCACTTCGGTGACGGCGGCGTCGTCGGATTCGAAGCCCGACCGACCCTTGCGACGTCGATGGAAGCGTGCCAATGCGTGGGGGAAACCTTCGTGGGCCAGGGTGGCCACTTCGTCGTGACTTGCCTGGTCGAGGAACTCTTCCACCTCTTGCTGACGAACCGTGAGCCGGCGGAGTCTGAACTCCACCCGCTCCATTGCCAGCGCAAACAGCATCAGCAGCACTGGGAAGAGGACCACAGCGAGACCTTGCATACCGGGAAGTAAACACTGGAAATGTCTCAGAAGCGACACAGCGGCGATTCGGATCGGTCGGGTATCCGTAGAATTGTTCCCGTGCATGCGACCCCCAGCGACGGCTCCGAAGTGCGTGGACGCACCCGTTCGCGGGCCGCGAAACAGGACGAAACCCGGATCGGACTCGTCCGGCGCGCCCGGAGAATGAACCGGCGGCTCGCCGAGGCCTTCCCGCACGTCTACTGCGAGCTCGACTTCACCACCCCACTCGACCTCGCCGTCGCGACCATCCTCTCCGCGCAGTGCACTGACGTGCGGGTGAACATGGTGACGCCGGCGCTGTTCGCCCGCTATCCCGACGCCAAGGCGTACGCGGAGGCCGAACGCACCGAACTCGAGGAATACATCCGGTCCACGGGCTTCTACCGCAACAAGACGAACTCACTGATCGGGCTGGGGCAGGCTCTGCTGGAACGCTTCGACGGCGAGGTCCCCGGCAATCTGAAGGACCTCGTGACGCTGCCCGGGATCGGCCGGAAGACGGCCAACGTGATCCTCGGCAACGCGTTCGATGTGCCGGGAATCACCGTCGACACCCACTTCGGCAGGCTCGTCCGACGCTGGAAGTGGACCGAGGAGGAAGACCCGGTCAAGGTCGAGCACGCGATCGGCGCCCTGATCGAGCGCAAGGAGTGGACGCTGCTCTCGCACCGCGTGATCTTCCACGGCAGACGCGTCTGCCACGCCCGCAAGCCCGCCTGCGGGGTGTGTGTGCTCGCCAAGGACTGTCCGTCGTACGGGCTGGGCCCGATCGACCCCGACGTCGCCGCCGAACTGGTTCGTGGACCGGAGACGGAGCATCTGCTGCGTCTGGCCGGCAGGTGAGGGTAGATACGGGTGTCTAGCGCAGCGCGGTGGAGTCTGGCCGCCCTCGTCGTCGTGGTGGCTCTCGTCGTCGCGATCTGGCCGCGGGGTGACGACGCGGAGGTGCCGTCGTACCAGGACCGGTTCGGTTCGGGTGGCCGTACCCCGACGGCGGTGAGCGCCGATCCCGACGCGCTCGCGGCACTGAGGACGCAGGCGGGTCTGGAATCGTGCCCGGCCTCGACGGCCACGTCCGAGCCTTCGCCGGGTTCGGTGCTGTCCGGCATCACACTGGAATGCGTGGCCGACGGCAGCCAGGTGGATCTGGCCGCCGCGCTCGGTGGTAAACCGGCGTTGCTGAATCTGTGGGCCTACTGGTGCGGCCCCTGCGCCGAGGAGCTGCCCTATATGCAGCAGTTTTCGGATCGTGCGGGTGACGCGGTTACCGTGCTTACGGTGCACACCGATCCCAACGAGTCCAGCGCGCTGTCCCGGCTCGTCGACTACTCCGTCACGCTGCCCGGTGTGCAGGACGGCGACGGGCGCGTCCGCGTCGCGGTCGGAGCCCCGCCTGTCCTGCCCGTCTCGGTGCTGATCCGGCCCGACGGCACGGTGGCGAAGGTTCTGCCGCAGCCGTTCCGCAGCGTCGACGAGATCGCGGACGCCGTCGAACAGAACCTGGGGGTGGCGGCATGACGAACTCCGTGGAGGGTTCCGCCGTTCCGCCGTGGCTGCGCCGGGTCGTGCACCGGACCCCGGCCGACCCGCACAAGATCAACCCCGTCCTCGATCGGCGCGCACCCCGCGGCGCGACCACCCGTGAGGCGGCGGTGCTCGTGTTGTTCGGCGGCCCCGTCGAGGCGGACCCGCTGATGTCGGGAGGTCTGCCCGCCGACGCGGACATCCTGCTCACCCAGCGTGCGTCCACGATGCGTCAGCACAGTGGTCAGGTGGCGTTCCCCGGGGGCGCCAGCGATCCCGGCGACGAGGGGCCCATCGCTACCGCGCTGCGGGAGGCCCAGGAGGAGACGGGACTCGACCCGTCCGGTGTCCGCCCGCTCGCCGTGCTCGAGGAAATCTTCATCCCGCCGTCCGGCTTCGACGTCACTCCCGTCCTCGCGTACTGGGAGAAGCCCAGCGAGGTCGGCGTGGTCGATCCCGCAGAGGCGGAACGTGTCGCCCGGGTCCCCGTGCACACCCTGATCGATCCGCGAAACCGGTTCCAGGTGCGGCACCCGGCCGGATACCAGGGTCCCGCGTTCGCCGTCGACGGCATGCTCGTGTGGGGTTTCACGGCCGGCATCCTGGCCGCCCTGTTCGCGGTCTCCGGCTGGGAACAGGAGTGGGACCGCCACGACATCCGCGACCTCGACACCGTCCTCGCCGAACTCGACAACGATCTCGACGACGACCATCTGACCCACGGTCACGGCCGGCCGGCGGCCGAGCGATGACGGGCTCGCACTGGATCGACCTGGCGATCGTGCTGATCGCCTTCGTCGCCGCGACGTCCGGCTGGCGGCAGGGCGCGGTGGCGTCGGTGCTCGCCTTCATCGGGGTCGTACTCGGTGCGGTGGCGGGCATCCTGATCGCCCCACACGTGCTCGTGCACGTGGACGAGGGTCGCGGCCGCGTGCTGGTCGGTATCGCCCTGATCGTGGTGCTGGTGATCATCGGCGAAGTCGCGGGCATGGTCCTCGGCCGCGCCGCGCGGGGAAGTATGCACAGTCCGGTCGCGCGGTCCGTCGACAGCGTGATCGGCGCCTGCGTGCAGGCCGTCGCGGTGTTCGTCGCGGCGTGGCTGCTGGCGATCCCGCTCACGTCCTCGTCCCAGCCTCAGCTGGCGGCGGCGGTGCGCGGGTCGAGCGTCCTCGAAACTGTCGACAACATCGCGCCCGCCTGGATGCGGCAACTGCCCACCGAGTTCACTGCCCTGCTCGACACGTCCGGGCTTCCCGACGTCATCGGCCCGTTCGGGCGTACCCCCATCACGACCGTCGACCCGCCGGACGCCAGCGTCCTGGAGAGCCCCGTCGCGTCCTCGCTGCAGTCGAGCGTGCTGCGGATCCGGGGTGTGGCCCCGAGTTGTCAGCGGGCGCTCGAGGGATCCGGATTCGTCGTGGCGCCCGACCGGGTGATGACCAACGCCCACGTGGTCGCGGGAACGGCGGGCATCGTCGTCGACACGGCGAACGGGCCGATGGACGCCGAGGTCGTGCTGTTCGACCCGTCCGCCGACGTCGCGGTGCTCGAGGTGCCCGGACTGGACGCCCCCGTCCTGAACTTCGCGCCCGAGCCGGCCCGGACCGGCGACAACGCCCTGGTGCTCGGATACCCGGGCGGCGGGCCGTACACCGCCAGCGCCGCGCGGATCCGGGAGATCCTGGACCTCAGTGGTCCCGACATCTACCGGGCGGGAACGGTCCAGCGTGAGGTGTACACGGTCCGCGGTTCCATCCGGCAGGGGAACTCGGGCGGACCGCTCGTCGACAGCGACGGCCGGGTGCTCGGGGTGGTCTTCGGCGCCGCCGTCGACAACAGCGACACCGGGTTCGTGCTCACCGCCGCCGAGGTATCGCGTCAGCTGCAGGCGGCGTCCGGGGCGTCCGTCGCCGTGGACACCGGGGCGTGCATCCTCTGACCGTCGGTCAGACGGTGCGGGGTGCGACGAGGTCCAGCAGGGCGGCGTTGACCCGCTCCGGGGCTTCCCAGTGCGCGTAGTGGCCGACACCGGGGACCGTATGCATCTGCTGGGTGGGTGCGAAGCGGTGACTGCGGCGCACGGTGTCCGCGAGCACGTACGGGTCGAGGTCGCCGTGGAGGTGCAGGACCGGGATCCGCAGCGTCTGATCCATCGACGCCATGAACCGGCTGCCGTCCGGGCGGAACTGGCTGCGGAACGCCCACCGCTGATACTCCAGGGTGCAGTGCGCGGTCCCGGGAATCTGAATCGCCGAGCGCATCCGTGACATCACGACGTCGAACTCCGGGTTCTCCGTCCAGGCGGGTCCGGAGCGTTCGCGGATCAACCGTTCGACCTCCGACCCGTTGTCGCGGGTGAGGCGACGTTCGGGACGCCACGGCACCTGGCAGGAGACGAACGAGGGCAGCAGGGCCTTGCGCTGGTAGCGGTCGTGGAGGACGGCCTGCTTGAGCGCGACCGGATGCGGCGAGCTGACCAGTGCGATCGACCGGACGAGGCGAGCGTGGAGGACGGCCGTCGCCCAGCAGACGAGGCCGCCGTCGGCGTGCCCGACGAGGGTGGCCTCGCCGTAGCCCATCGCCCGGATGAGGCCGGCGATGTCGCCGGCCAGCGTCCACCCGTCGTAGCCGCGCGGCGGTTTGTCGGAATCGCCGTAGCCGCGCAGGTCCACGGCGACGGCCCGGTACCCCTCCGCGGACATCGCGGTCAGCTGATGGCGCCACGACCACCAGAAGTCCGCGAATCCGTGCAGCAGGACGACGAGCGGCGCATCCGGGGCGGATGCGCCGACCTCGACGGTGTGGAAGCGGATTCCGTTGGCATGGATGTCGCGATGAATCCAGGGGCCGTCGAAACGGACGGTAGACGGATCGGGTGGTGCCACAGGAGCGAGTTACCGCGCGTGACGTCCGCTGGACGACGCGAGATGGGCTTCCGCGTCCGAGTACGACGTCGGGAGCACCGTCTTGGCCTGCCTCAGCGAGTCGATGGTCTTCTCCGGTGCGCGGAGTTTGCGTACCCGCAGATAACCGAGCAGCGCGAGGACCGCCGTCACCACGACCATGATCAGGAAGACGATCAGGAACGCCAGCCAGCGGGCGATCCACACGTCGAGGAGTTCGGCGAGGAAGAAGAAGAAGAAAAACGAGCTGAACAGCAGCACGGTGAACGCGAGGATGAAGAACAGGCTGCCCTGCAGGCCCTTCTTGACCTCACCGGTGACCTCGGCCTTCGCGAGCTCGACCTCGGCGCGGACCAGGGTGGACACCTGCGCGGTCGCATGCTTGACCAGCGTGCCGAGGCTCGCCTCGCCGGGTGTCTGAGCGTCCACGTCCGTGAGCGGGATCGACGACACCGTGTTCGGCACCCCGTCTCCCGTGTATCGCGGGCTGTCTCCCTTGCCGTGAGTGATGCTCACTTGTCGACCCCTCCAGGTAGCTCTTGCACTTCCGAGTCATCCTTCCGGGCCGCATGGACCCGACCGCGTCGCCACAGTAACGCTGATCCGATCAGCGACGCTGTCAACGATGTCACGAGCACCGCGACCTTAGCTATTTCGGCCTCGCTGCCGTCACCGATTCCCGCAAGCGCGAGATCCGCTACGAGAAGGCTAACGGTGAACCCGATCGCACCGAGCACTGAGAGGGCAAACATGTCCCGGAATCCCAGTGCTCGCGGCTTCTTCGCGATACCCAGGCGGATCGCGAGCCAGGAGATGCCGAAGATGCCGACGGTCTTGCCGACGAGGAGCCCCGCGATCACGGACTGCGAGATCGGGTTGGTGAACAACTGCCCGAGGAGCTCGCTGCTCAGGGCCACGCCGGACGCGAACAGGGCGAACAGCGGGACACAGACGCCCGCCGACAGCGGCTGGATGCGGTGCTCGAGGCGGGCGCCCGGGGATTCTCTCTCGCCGGGGTCGCGCCGGACCCGGGTGAGGAGGCCGAGCGCGACACCGGCGAGTGTGGCGTGGATTCCGGCGTCGTGCATGCAGAACCAGGTGAGCAGTGCGAGTGGAACGTAGAGCAGTGGGGTGGTGATGCGCCGGTGCTGGGCGAACGCGTAGACGGCCAGGCACACGGCGGCGCCCAGCAGCCACAGCAGGGCGATCGAGCTGGTGAACAGGACCGCGATGAGCACGATCGCGAGCAGGTCGTCGACGACGGCCAGGCTGAGCAGGAACACCCGGGCGCTGGCCGGGATGCGAGACCCGGTCAGCGCCAGCACACCCAGTGCGAACGCGATGTCGGTGGCGACCGGGATCGCCCAGCCCCGTTCCATGCCGGGCGTGCCGGCGCCGATCGTCGCGGCGATGATCGCGGGCACGACCACACCGCCGCAGGCCGCGATGATCGGGAGCAGGGCACGTTTGCGGTCGGCGAGTTCGCCCACCACCATTTCCCGCTTCAATTCGAGGCCGGCGACGAAGAAGAAGACCGCCAGGAGCCCGTCCTGCGCCCACGTCCCGACCGTCAGGTTCAGGTGGAGTGCCTCCGGGCCGATCTGCCAGTCGCGCAGTGCGAAGTACGAATCCGAGACGGGGGAGTTCGCCCACACGAGGGCGACCGCCGCGGCGACGAGCAGGATCGAACCGCCGACCGTCTCGGTGCGGAGGTAGCGGGAGAGTTCGGAGCGGAGGGGCTGGGTCACCGGGGGCGCTCGCTTTCGATGTGGTCCGGGTACGGCAAATGCTCTGCCGACCAGACTTCCCGGCGCACCGAGAAGAGCTTATCCAATTTGCCAAGCGAAAGACACGAGGTGTTCAATTCCTAAGGAATGGACGCTCGTCCCAATAGTTGAAATAGCATCGTGCAGGAGTAAGTCGAGTGAGCAGTGCCGTCGATACGTCGAAGCCAGAACCGGACGGCGGGGCCACCGTCGCCGGCGTACCCAGAAGCCGGATCGTCGTCGCGAGCATGGTGGGAACATCCATCGAGTTCTACGACTTCTACATCTATGCCACCGCGGCCGTGTCGGTGTTCCCGCACCTGTTCTTCCCCAAGGGAAACGGCACCACCGCCCTGCTGGCGTCCCTCGCCACGTTCGGTCTGGCCTTCGTCGCCCGGCCGCTCGGCTCGATCCTGTTCGGCCACTTCGGCGACCGCATCGGACGCAAGACGACGCTCGTCGGCTCACTGCTCACCATGGGTATCGCCACGTTCGTGATCGGCCTGCTGCCGACGTACCACCAGATCGGCCTCGTCGCGCCCGCACTGCTGGCGTTGATGCGGTTCTGTCAGGGTCTGGGACTAGGCGGTGAGTGGAGTGGCGCGGCGTTGCTCGCGACCGAGACCGCGCAGAAGGGCAAGCGGGCCTGGGCCGCCATGTGGCCGCAGCTCGGCGCACCCATCGGGTTCTTCCTCGCCAACGGTCTGTTCCTGATCATCACGCTGTTCCTGGCCCACGACAACAGCAGCCCCGACCTGGACGGCGCGTTCCTCACCTGGGGCTGGCGTATCCCGTTCCTGCTCAGCGCGATCATGGTGATGATCGGCCTGTACGTGCGGCTGAAGCTCGAGGAGACGCCCGTGTTCGCCCGCGCCGTCGCGCGGGGCGAGAAGGTGAAGACCCCGCTGGCCGAGGTGTTCAAGACCAGCTGGCGTCAGCTGATCATCGGCACGTTCGTCATGCTCGCCACGTACACGCTCTTCTACATCATGACCACCTGGGTGCTCAGTTACGGCACCGGCAAGACTCCCGCCCAGGGCGGCACCGGAGCCGGCTTCCACTACACCGACTTCCTCGTCCTCCAGCTGATCGCGGTCCTGTTCTTCGCGGCCGCCGTCCCCGTGTCGGGGTGGCTGGCCGACCGCTTCGGTCGCCGCATCACGCTGCTCACCATCACCGGGTTCATCATGGTCTTCGGGCTCACGTTCGGCGTGATGCTGAACCAGGAGGGCATGGGCAACGCCCGCATGCTCGTGTTCCTGGCCATCGGAATGTTGTTGATGGGCATGACCTTCGGTCCGATGAGCGCCGTTCTGCCCGAGTTGTTCCCGACCAACGTGCGCTACACGGGTTCGGGGATCGCCTACAACACCGCCAGCATCCTCGGTGCCGCCGTCGCGCCGTTCATCGCCACCTGGCTCGCCACGTCGTACGGCGTCGGCTGGGTGGGCATCTACCTGCTGATCGCCGCCGCGCTCACGTTCGTGGCGCTGCTCGTCATGCGCGAGACCCGCGACCAGTCCCTCGACGACGTAGGGGCATAGCCCCCGTGCGCCTTTCTGGTAGTTCCAACTACCAGAAAGGCGCACGGGCTACGCCTATAGTTCTTGCATGGCGAAAGCCGTGCTGCTGTCCAGGACGGCCCGGATCCGGCTGCCGAAGCAGGATCTGTGGTCGTTCCTCGCCGATACCGATCGGCTCAACCGCAACATCGATCTGTCACCGGTGCACTTCGCTCCGATGCCGGACCGGCGGCGCAAGGGGCACTATTCGGCGGAGACCCGTTCGTACGGGCGGCGGGTGCGGTACGAGGAGTTCCCGTTCGAGTGGATCGAGGGCCGCTTCTACCAGGTCCTTCGTCGGTTCTCTCGCGGTCCGCTCGCGGAGGTCTCCACGGGTGTCCGGCTTCGCCCGGTCGCCGACGAGACCGACGTCGAGGTGTTCGCCCGGATCGTCCCGCGGACCTGGTTCGGGTCGATCGTGGCGCGAACCCTACTGGCGCGCAAGGGAATACGGAAAACGGTGGCGCTCGCACGCGCGTTGGAACTCCACGTTCGCGACCCGCAGACGCACGCCGTGCCCGCGCTGCCGCCGCCGGAGCAACTCGACGCCGGCCGGCTGGAACTCCGCACAGCACAGCTGTCCCGATCGCACGATGCCCCGAACCTCATCGGGCGCTTGGCATCCCACCTGCGGACCGCCTCCGAACTGGAGGTGACGGGCATGCGGCCGTTCGAGCTGGCGGACCGCTGGGGTGTCGATCGGATGCAGCTGCTGTACGTCTTCCTCCACGCCGCGGACTGTGGACTGCTGGACCTGAGCTGGAGCGTGCTGTGCCCCGTCTGCCGGACCGTCCGTGAGGACGCCGGCCGGATGTCACAGTTGGCGAGCCGTGTCCACTGCGACACGTGCGACATCGCCTTCGACACCGACCTGGTTCGGTCGGTGGAGATCCGCTTCGACGTCAATGCGGCCGTGCGCCGGGCGGAGCGGGCCCGGTACTGCATCGGTGGTCCGGCGAATTCACCGTCGGCGGTGGCTCAGCTGCGGCTCGAGCCGGGTGAGCAGCGTTCCGAGCACCTCGAACTCGACCCGGGGTGGCTGCGGCTCCGGTGCTATCAGGTGGGCTCCCCGGTGGCCTGCGAGGTCGGCCAGGCCGGTGGAACGCTGCGGGTCGAGTGCGGGCCCGGCGAACTCCGGGTGCGGAGTTCACCCGCCACCGACGGAGCGATCCGGCTGGAGGTCGCCAACCGGCTCCCCGGCGAAGCGCTGGTGGTGGTCGAGCGGGAGCGGTGGAAGGACGCCGCGGCGACCGGCGCGCTCGTCACGTCGCTCGACGGTTTCCAGGACCTGTTCCCGGACCAGGGGGTAGCGCCCGGCGACGAGATCGGGATCGCGAACCTGGCGGTGCTGTTCACGGATCTGAGCGGCTCGACTGCCCTGTACGAGCGCATCGGGGACGTCCGGGCGTTCGCGTTCGTGCAGAGCCATTTCCGCTACCTGCGTGACGCCGTGGTGCGCGAGAACGGCGGCGTCGTGAAGCAGATGGGCGACGCGGTCATGGCGACGTTCGCGGACGCGCGGGAGGCCTGGTCGGCGGCGGCGTCGATGCAGTCCGGCTGGGACGACTTCCGTCGCGGGCACCTCGGCGGCGACGATTCGGTGGCGTTGAAAGTCGGGCTGCACCAGGGACCCGCGGTGATGATCGACAACGACGGCCGGATCGACTACTTCGGCGCGACCGTCAACCTGGCGGCGCGGGTGCAGGGTTGTGCGGCGGGCGGCGACATCGTCCTGTCCCGGGCCGTTCACGACGACCCCGAGGTGGCACCGCTGCTGGCGGAATCGGACTACCGGTGCGACGTTTTCACGACCGGTCTGAAGGGAATCGGCGAGGAGCAGACGCTGTGGCGGCTTCGCCGCCCGTGAGTGGTTGAGGAGTGCAGGGACTCGTCAACCACTCACGGGGCGCGGAGCGCCCTACTTGCCGCGGATGGCGTCGAAGACCTTGGGGTCGACGAGCGTGGAGGTGTCGCCGAGGTCGCGGCCTTCGGCGATGTCCTTGAGCAGGCGTCGCATGATCTTGCCGGACCTGGTCTTGGGGAGTTCGGGGACGATCGTGATCTGGCGGGGCTTGGCGATCGGGCTGATCTCCCGGGACACTTCGGCCTTGAGTTCGGCGATGAGGGTGTCGCCGGTGTTCTCGACGCCTTCCCGGAGGATGACGAACGCGACGATGCCCTGGCCGGTGGTGTCGTCGGCGGCGCCGACGACGGCGGCCTCGGCGACACCGTGGTGCCCGACGAGGGCGGATTCGACCTCGGAGGTGGAGATGCGGTGCCCGGAGACGTTCATGACGTCGTCCACGCGCCCGAGCACCCACAGGGCGCCGTCCTCGTCGTACTTGGCGCCGTCGCCGGCGAAGTACCAGCCCTGCTCGGGGTAGCGGGACCAGTAGGTTTCGCGGTAGCGGTCCATGTCGCCCCAGATGCCGCGGAGCATCGCCGGCCACGGCTTGTCGAGCACGAGGTAGCCGGAGCCGCCGGCGCCGAGTTCGTTGGCGTCGTCGTCGACGATCTTCGCGGAGATACCGGGCAGGGGTGCCATCGCCGATCCGGGCTTGGTGGCGGTGATCCCGGGAAGCGGGGAGATCATGATCGCGCCGGTCTCGGTCTGCCACCAGGTGTCGACGATCGGGGCCGTGTTCCCGCCGATCACCTCGCGGAACCACTTCCAGGCCTCGGGGTTGATCGGTTCGCCGACCGAGCCGAGGAGCCGGATCGAGGACAGGTCGTGGGCGTCGGGAATGTCCCTGCCCCACTTCATGAAGGTGCGCACCAGGGTGGGTGCGGTGTAGTAGATGCTGACGCCGTACTTCTCGATGATCTGGAAGTGGCGGTGCTCGTCGGGGGAGTTCGGGGTGCCCTCGTAGACCACCTGGGTGACACCGTTCGAGAGTGGCCCGTAGACGATGTAGCTGTGGCCGGTGACCCAGCCGATGTCGGCGGTGCACCAGTACACGTCCTGCCCGGCCTTGTGGTCGAAGACGTTGTGGTGGGTGTACGACGCCTGGGTGAGGTAGCCGCCGGAGGTGTGGATGATGCCCTTGGGCTTTCCGGTGGTGCCGGAGGTGTACAGGATGAACAGCGGGTGCTCGGAGTCGAACGGCTGCGCCTGATGGGTGTCGGACGCCTTTTCGACGGTCTCGTGCCACCACAGGTCACGACCCTCGGTGGTGTCGACGTCGATCCCGGTGCGCTTGACGACGAGCACGTTCTTGACGGATGCGGCGCCGTCCACCGCTTCGTCGACGGCGGGCTTGAGGGGTGCGGCCTGGCCGCGGCGCCACTGTCCGTCGACGGTGACGACGAGCTTGGCTTCGGCGTCGTCGATGCGGGAGCGCAGGGCGGCGGCGGAGAAGCCGGCGAACACCACCGAGTGGGTCAGGCCGAGGCGGGCGCAGGCGAGCATGGTGATGATGGCCTCGGGGATCATCGGCATGTAGATCGCGACGCGGTCGCCGGCGACGAGTCCGAGGTCTGTGAAGGTGTTGGCGGCCTTGCTGACTTCGGCGAGCAGGTCGTTGTAGGTCAGGTCGCGGGTGTCGCCCGGTTCGCCTTCGAAGTGGATGGCGACGCGGTCGCCGTTGCCGGCGAGGACGTGGCGGTCGACGCAGTTGTAGGCGACGTTGAGCCGTCCGTTCACGAACCACTTCGCGACGGGCGCGTCGGACCAGTCGAGAACCTCGGAGAAGGGGGCGTGCCAGTGCAGGCGCTCGGCCTGCTTCGCCCAGAATGCGAGACGGTCTTCGTCGGCGGCAGCCTGGAGGTCGGGGCCGGCGTTCGCCGTTGCGGTGAACTCGGGGCTCGGCGGATACACCTGCGGGACGGAATCAGAATGTTCCGACTTCTCCGTCGCTCCGCTCGCCTGTGCTGCACTGGTCATTGTGGCCCGGCCTTCTTTCCAGTCTCGAATTCGGCACTTCTAGCACGTGTGAGGGTAGTCACATGGTCTCCCGAGCGCACCGTTGCAGAGGGTTGCATGCCCATATTCTGCGACGATCGGTCGGCTGGACGCGACGGACGGCGATCGGGTGCGACGAGTGGATACCCCTGCGCCGACGATGTTTCGATCAGGTGCCGATTGCACGAGTTTCGCCCGTCGTGGCTACACAGATTGAAACGTTGACTTATCGTCATCCCATCATTCGGGCTGCGCCCGGAACCGCTGCCCGGAACCACGCAGATCTGGGAGGATCGTTTTGCGCATCACACGTGTGGCAACCGCCGTTCTGGCGGTCGGCCTGGCAGCAGGGATGCTGTCCGCCTGCTCGTCCGGTGATTCGACGAGCGGGGGTGGTAGCGGAATCGTCAACGCCTGGGCAAGTGAACCGCAGAATCCGTTGATTCCCACCAATACGAGCGAGAATCAGGGCGGCCGCGTCGTCGACTCACTGTTCGCGGGCCTCGTTTCCTACGACTCCGACGGCGGGGTGAACAACGAGGTCGCCGAGTCGATCGAGACGACGGACGGCAAGAACTTCACCGTGAAGCTGAAGGACGGTTGGACGTTCACGGACGGCACGCCGGTCACGGCAGCCTCGTTCGTCGACGCCTGGAACTACGGCGCACTGTCCACGAATGCGCAGATCCAAGCGTCCTTCTTCGACCCGATCCAGGGCTACGACGAGGTGGCCGCCGAGAACCCGACGGTGCAGACCATGTCGGGACTGAAAGTGGTCGACGATTCCACGTTCACGATCGAACTGAAGCAGCCCGAGTCGGCATTCCCGGACCGCCTCGGATTCGCCGCGTACTACCCGTTGCCTGCGGTGGCGTACCAGGACATGGCGGCGTTCGGTGAGAATCCCGTCGGCAACGGTCCGTACATGATGTCCGGCCCCGGAGCGTGGCAGCACAACGTCCGGATCGACACCGTCGTGAACCCCGACTACAACGGCAACCGTAAGCCGAAGAACGCCGGCGTCGACTTCGTCATGTACAACAGCCTCGACACGGCGTACACGGATCTGCTCGCGGGCAACGTCGACGTTCTCGACCAGGTGCCGCCGAGCGCGGTCACGACGTTCGAGACCGACCTGCCGGGCCGCACCGTGAACCAGCCGTCCGCGACCATCGAGACGTTCACGATCCCGGGCCGGCTGCCGCACTTCAGCGGTGAGGAGGGCACGCTGCGCCGCCAGGCCATCTCGATGGCGATCAACCGCGACCAGATCACCCAGCAGATCTACAACAACACCCGCACCCCCGCGCTCGACTTCACCAGCCCCGCCATCGAGGGCTGGTCGGATTCGCTCGTCGGCAACGGCAACCTGAAGTATGACCCGGAGACGGCGAAGCGGCTGTGGGCCCAGGCCGACGCCATCGCCCCGTGGTCGGGCAGTTTCGAGATCGCGTACAACGGCGACGGCGGCCACAAGGAATGGGTCGACGCCACCGCCAACAACATCCGCAACACCCTCGGTATCGACGCGAAGGGCAAGGAGTACCCCACGTTCGCGCAGATCCGCACCGAGGCCACCAACCGCACCATCCCCAGCGCGTTCCGTTCGGGGTGGCAGGGCGACTACCCGCAGCAGTACGGCTTCCTCGCGCAGAACTACCAGACCGGCGGCAGCTCCAACGACGGCGACTACTCGAATCCCGAGTTCGACCGGCTTCTGCGTGCCTCCGCGGGTGAGGTCGATCCCGACAAGGCCCAGGAACTGCTGAATCAGGCGCAGGAAGTTCTCCTGCGCGACCTGCCTGCCGTCCCGACGTGGTACCGCAACGCCGCCAGCGGCTGGTCGGAGAACGTGTCGAACGTGGTCATCGACTGGAAGGGCATCCCGATGTACTCCGACATCGAGAAGAACTGACGCACCGGAGATTCTTCGACGACGGGTGGGGCCGCGAGCTGTCAGTTCGCGGCCCCGCTCGGGAGTACGAGCCGAGGCTACGGATTCCTGACGTCACTGCTCCCGACGAATAGGAGGTGATCCGATGCTCTGGTACGTCGGTCGCCGTTTGCTCCAGATGATCCCGGTGTTCCTCGGGGCCACGTTCCTGATCTACGCGATGGTGTTCCTGCTGCCCGGAGACCCGATTGCCGCGCTGGCCGGCGACAAGGCACTCAGCCCCGCGGTGGCGGCCCAACTCCGTGAGCGATACCACCTCGACGAGCCGTTCCTGACGCAGTACCTCCTGTATCTGAAGGGCATCTTCACCCTCGACTTCGGTACGTCCTTCTCCGGCCGCCCCGTCAGTGAGGTTCTGGCGCAGGCATTCCCGATCACCATCAAGTTGTCCCTGATGGCGCTCGCCATCGAGGGGATCTTCGGGATCGGCTTCGGCCTGTGGGCCGGACTCCGCAAGGGCGGCATCTTCGACAGTTCCGTCCTCCTCGTGAGCCTGGTGATCATCGCGATCCCGATCTTCGTCATCGGCTTCCTGGCCCAATTCTTCGTCGGCGTGAAATGGGGGTTGGTGCCGCCGACGGTCGGGGGCAACACCAGTTTCAAGAATCTGCTGCTGCCCGCGTTCGTCCTCGGGTCGGTGTCGTTCGCGTACGTACTCCGGCTCACCCGGACGTCGGTCGCCGAGAACCTCACCGCCGACTACGTGAGAACCGCGACGGCCAAGGGTCTTTCGCGGCGCCGCGTGGTGCAGGTGCACGTGCTGCGGAATTCGCTGATCCCGGTGGTCACGTTCCTCGGCGCCGACCTCGCGACCCTGATGGGCGGCGCGATCGTCACGGAGGGCATCTTCAACATCAACGGTGTCGGCGGCACGATCTACCAGGCGGTCACCCGCGGTGAGGCGCCGACGGTGGTGTCCTTCGTGACGGTGCTGATCGTCATCTATCTGCTCGCCAACCTGCTCGTCGACCTCCTGTACGCCGCGCTCGACCCGAGGATTCGCTATGTCTGAGAAAGTGGAGAACGAGTCGCCTCGGACGGGCGACCGGAAGACCCGTCAGGCGCATTTCGTGGCACCCGAAGAAGTGGCGGCGCCGGGAGAGACCGACGCCGTCCACATCGACCAGCCGCCGACGAGCATGTGGTCGGATGCGTGGCGGGACCTCCGCAAACGTCCGCTGTTCCTGGTCGCCACGGTGATCATCGTCGTGGTGATCGCCGTGGCAGGCTTCCCCGGTCTGTTCACCGGCACCGACCCCAGGTTCTGCGATCTCGCGTTCAGCATGCAGGGTCCGTCGGCGGGGCACTGGTTCGGATTCGACAAGCAGGGTTGCGACATCTATTCCCGCACGATCTACGGGGCCCGGGCGTCGGTGCTGGTGGGTGTCGGTGTCACGTCGATCGTGCTCGTCGTGGGCGTGGTGTTCGGTGCGGTCGCCGGGTTCTACGGCGGCTGGGCAGACTCGCTGCTGTCCCGGATCGCCGACATCTTCTTCGGTATCCCGCTCATCCTCGCCGCGATCGTCCTGATGCAGCTGTTCGCCGACCGCACCATCTGGACGCTGATCGTCGTCCTGGCGCTGTTCGGGTGGCCTCAGATGGCGAGAATTGCTCGTGGCTCGGTGATCTCGGCGAAGAACAACGACTACGTGATGGCGTCGCGGGCGCTCGGTGTGTCGAACGTGCGCACCCTCGTCCGGCACGTGCTGCCGAACTCCCTCGCCCCGATCATCGTGATCGCGACCATCTCGCTCGGCACCTACATCGTGGCCGAGGCGACGCTGTCGTTCCTGGGCATCGGGCTGCCGTCCACCGAGATCTCGTGGGGCGGAGACATCAGCACGGCCCAGGTCACGCTCCGTCAGGGGTCACCGATCCTGTTCTACCCGGCAACCGCGCTGGCGATCACGGTGCTCGGTTTCATCATGATGGGCGACGCTCTGCGGGACGCGCTCGATCCCAAGGCCCGGAAGAGGTGAGCGCGGTGCCCACGAACGAATCGGCCGGACCGCAGAATTCGGCCGACGAGGTGCCGTTGCTCGAGATCCGGGACCTGGAGGTGTCGTTCCAGTCGCATTCCGGGCTCGTGCCCGCGGTGCGCGGTGTCAGCCTCACGGTGTATCCGGGGCAGACGGTGGCGATCGTCGGTGAGTCCGGTTCGGGTAAGTCCACGACCGCGCACGCGATCATCAACCTGCTGCCCGGGACGGGCAAGGTGACCGGCGGTCAGATCCTGTTCGAGGGGCAGGACCTCGCGGAGGCGTCCGAGCGCGAGTTCGTCGCGCTGCGCGGTCAGAAGATCGGGCTCGTCCCGCAGGACCCGATGTCCAACCTCAACCCGGTGTGGAAGGTCGGCTTCCAGATCGAGGAGGCGTTGGAAGCCAACGGGATCGAGAAGGGCAAGGCCGCGAAGGCGCGTGCCGCCGAGCTGCTCGAGGAGGCCGGACTCGCCGACGCCGAGGACCGCCTGGGCCAGTATCCGCACGAGTTCTCCGGCGGCATGCGCCAGCGCGCCCTCATCGCAATCGGGCTGTCGGCCCGCCCGCAACTGCTGATCGCGGACGAGCCCACGTCGGCCCTCGATGTCACGGTCCAACGCCAGATCCTCGACCATCTCGACGGTCTCACCAACGAGCTGGGCACCGCGGTCCTGCTCATCACCCACGACCTCGGCCTGGCCGCCGAGCGGGCCGAGCACCTGATCGTCATGAGCAAGGGGCGGGTGGTCGAGGCCGGGCCGGCATTGGAGATCCTGCAGCGGCCGCGCCACCCGTACACCCGGAAGCTGGTGGCGGCGGCGCCGTCGCTGGCGTCGCAACGCCGGAGTTCTTCGCTGGCCCGGGCGGACGTCCGGGAGCACGCCCTGGAGGTGGTCGGCGAGGCCGAACAGCACGGCGAGATCGGCGTCGAGTTCGGCAAGGCCACCGACGACGTGGTCGTGGCCACCGGGCTGACCAAGGTGTTCAAGCTCCGGCACGGGCTGCGGAAGTCCACCGACTTCACCGCCGTCGACGACGTTTCGTTCGCGGTCCGCCGCGGGACGACCACGGCCATCGTCGGCGAGTCGGGGTCGGGTAAGTCGACGGTCGCGCAGATGGTCCTCGGGCTTCTTGCGCCGTCGTCGGGGAATGTCGTGTTCGACGGCAAGGACGTCGCGACGCTGGACCGCCGCGAGACGCTCGCGTTCCGTCGCCGGGTGCAGCCGATCTTCCAGAATCCGTACGGCACGCTCGACCCGATGTACTCGATCTTCCGCACCGTCGAGGAGCCTCTGCGCACCCACAAGGTGGGGACGAAGGCGGAGCGGGAAGCACGGGTACGCGACCTGCTGGACAAGGTGGCGCTGCCGGCTTCGGTGATGCGGAGGTTCCCGAACGAGCTGTCCGGTGGCCAGCGGCAGCGGGTGGCGATCGCCCGGGCGCTGGCGCTGCAGCCGGAGATGGTGGTGTGCGACGAGGCGGTGTCGGCGCTCGACGTGCTGGTCCAGGATCAGATCCTGACCCTGCTGAACGACCTGCAGGCAGAGCTGGGGTTGACGTACCTGTTCATCACCCACGACCTGGCGGTGGTGCGGCAGATCGCCGACGACGTGCTCGTCATGTCCACCGGCGCGATCGTGGAGAAAGCGACCACGGACGAGGTCTTCACGTCCCCGCGGGAGGAGTACACGCGGAAGCTGCTGGATGCGATTCCCGGCGGATCGATCCGGCTCGGCGCCTGACGCGGGACCGCGCCGGGTAGCGTTCCGGTACGTGAGCGACCCGTTGCAGCCCCTCGTCGACCTTCCCGGCGTCCGTGAAGCCGCGGACCGTGCGCGCGACGCGCTCGGTGCGGTTCACCGTCACAAGACCAACCGGCGCGGCTGGCCGACCACGGCGGCCGAGGCGGCGGTCCGGGCGGCCCGCGCCTCGGCGTCGCTGGACGGCGGCAGCACCGAGTTACCCGCGCCCGGCGAGGCCGGCGACCCGATTCTGTCGGGGTCGCTGCGGGTCGGGCAGGCCCTCGACGGTGACGCCCTCACCCTTCTGCAGTCCACCTGGCAGCGGGCACCCCTGCAAGCGCTCGCGCGGCTGCATCTGCTGGCCGCGGCCGATCTCGTGGAGGATCAGGAATCGCTCGGCAGGCCGCGTGCCGGGTCCGGCGTCGCGGAGCGGCTCGACGGTCTCGCCCAGCTCGTGACGGGGGGAACGGCTGCGCCCGCGCCGGTACTGGCGGCCGTGGTGCACGGGGAATTGTTGACGCTGAAGCCGTTCGGAGTCGGCGACGGTATCGTCGCGCGCGCCGCGTCACGTCTGGTTTCCGTGGCGAGCGGGCTCGATCCGCACAACCTCGGGGTCCCGGAGGTCAGCTGGTTGCGGCGGCAGCAGGCGTACCGCAACGGGGCTGCCGCGTTCGCGTCGGGCGAGCCGGAGGGTGTCGGCAGTTGGGTCGTCCTCTGCTGCGGCGCTCTGGAGGCCGGAGCGCGGGAGGCCACGTCGATCGCGGAGGCCGCAGCGAGTTAGCCGAAATATCCTGCGCTACAAGAATTCCCGAACATGTGAAACGGGCGGCGCTGCCGACTGCTGTCGACTTCGCCGCCCGTTAGCACGGACAACCGGTTACCAAGCGTGCAATGTGGGTTGTGTGGGTGGCCTCGGCGAGAGTCCGAATATCGTCGGGTCGTCCTTGCAACCTGTGCAGGGTCCTTGCCGGTGAAGACTCGAGTCTCGCAGGCCCACAACGCTTCTGCCCTTATAGTGGCTTATGCTTCGCGTGGGTACCTAGTGCCCGTGCTGGGAATCCTGGTCGGGAGATCGATCCTTCTCTTCTGGGTCGACCTTGGCCTTCCGTTCTTCCGTAACTCCTTTGTACCCCGTGACCCCCCTCACAGCAAGTATCAAATTCGGTTTGTGACCGTGTCGCGGGTTGCGGCGGTCAGCGCTTGCGGCGCAACACTCCATACGTGAATGCGCCCGCGACCAGGGCCCCGACGCTCACCGCCGCCGTGGTCGCGACGGTGGTGGCGGACGGCGCCTGGAGGCGTGCCCGGAGGGAGACCGGATTCGAGAAAGTCAATATGGGCCAACCGTTTCCGGCCGCGGCCTTCCGCAACGCCCGGTCCGGGTTGACCGCAGTCGGGTGGCCGACCGCGGTCAGCATCGGGAGATCGGTCACGGAGTCGGAGTAGGCGTAGCATGCCGACAGGTCGTAGTGGTATTCGTCGGCCAGTTGCCGCATCGCGTCCACTTTGCCTTCGCCGTAGCAGTAGAACTCCACCTCGCCCGTGTAGAGCCCGTCCGCGACCGCCATGCGGGTGGCAGTGCTGCGCGTGGCCCCGAGTGCTTCGGCGATCGGCGCCACCACCTCCTCGCCCGACGCCGAGACCACGATGACGTCGTGGCCGCGCAGCTTGTGGTCTGCGATGAGGTCGGCGGCCTCGGCGAACACCAGGGGGTCCACGATGTCGTGGAGGGTTTCGGCGACCACGGACCGGACCTGGTCCACGTTCCAGCCCGCGCACATGCTCGTGAGGTAGGCGCGCATCCGCTCCATCTGATCGTGGTCCGCGCCCGACAGCAGGAACAGGAACTGCGCGTAACTGCTCTTGAGGACCGATCGGCGGTTGATCAGGCCCTGGTCGAAGAACGGTCTGCTGAACGCGAGGGTGCTGGATTTCGCGATGATCGTCTTGTCGAGGTCGAAGAATGCGGCAACCCGACCTGTCTCGGTGTGTCGACCTGTCTTGGCACTGCTCTGTGGCTTCGCGGTCACAATTCCCAAGGATATGCGGACTTCGGGTCGGGTGGGGGTTCGTATGAACGGCCTGAGGAAGGGTCTTTCGGCACTATCGACACGACGGAACGTTCAACAGTTGAACTTGCAAATACTGATCGGGGGAGGTGTAGTATTGCTGATGTCCGGATTTGATCCGGGCGATGTTCAGCCCGACCCCCCGGGGCTGAACACTGACGACCCTCGCCTCCTCCCCCCCTGGCGAGGGTCGTCCTCTGTGTGCGGCAGGTCTGCCGCCTCTCTCGGATCGGTACAAAAATTGGTGCGGTAGTACCAGTTTTTATCCACAGGGCCGAAGTTGTCCACAGTTCGAGCCGAGCCCCTTCCGGCGGTCGCCGGCAGCGGGCACGCTCGCTGCATGGACGCAAAAGGCGGGGGTGAAGTGCTGGTTCTGGTCGACGACCCGGCGCTGTTGCACAGCATCAGGCGCGTGGCGGCAGCGGCCGACCGGGCACTGAACGAGGTCGACGTCGCCGACGCCCGGCACGTCTGGGGGAGTGCCCCGATCGTCGTGCTCGACGCACGCGCAGCCGCCGCGTGCCGCAATCGGCTCCCACGCCGGCGCCGTGTGGTGCTGCTGTGCGACGGGCCGCCGGGCATCGACGAGTGGCGGATCGCGACCGCGGTCGGTGCGGAACACGTGCTCGCGGTGCCCGAGGACGAGTCGGCGCTGGTCGCGGTGCTCGGCGAACAACCTCAGCGTCCCGAGGCGGACGGCACCGTCGTCGCCGTCGTCGGCGGATGTGGCGGGGCGGGTGCCTCCACGCTGGCCGCGGCGACAGCCCTCGCCGCGGCGTGGCGACCGCGGCCCACGCTTCTGCTCGACACCGACTCGTGGGGCTCCGGACTCGACGTCCTGTTGGGCATCGAGGACGTGCCCGGACTGCGGTGGTCGGGTCTGTCGATCGAGGGTGGCCGGATCTCCTCGGGCGCGCTGAGGGACGCACTCCCCGCTTGTGGCGAGTGGCTGCGGGTGCTCGCCTGCAGCAGGACGGGGCACGGCGCCGGCCCGACAGCGGCCGCGGTCCGTGCGGTCACCGATGCCGGCCGCCATGCGGGCGATCTGGTCGTGTGCGACGTGTCCCGGTTCCCCGGCGCGGCCACGGAGACCGTCCTCGAACTCGCCGATCTGGTGGTCCTCGTCGTGCCCGCCACCGTCAGGGCCTGCATCGCCGCGGGAAAGGTGTCGCAGTGGATCACCGAGAGGAACCCCAACCAGGGACTCGTGGTTCGCGGCCCGGCACCCGGTGGGCTCCGCGGCGCCGACGTGGCGGAGGTTCTCGACCTGCCGCTGATCGCGTCGATGCGCGCCGAGCGCGCGCTCACCGGAATGCTCGAACACGGCGGCCTCAGGCCGGGCCGGCGCTCCCCGCTGGGCGCCGCGGCCGAGGCGGTCCTCGACACGGTCGGCAGCAGACCGCGGTCGCGGGAGTGGGCGGCATGAGTTCCCTCGTCACCCCCGACCTCCTCGACCGTGTGCGCGAACGTCTCGCGCACACGTCCGGCGAGCCGACACCGGCCACGGTCGCCGCTGCCATCCGCACCGAGTCCGGTGGCGTGCTCGGCGACACCGACCTGCTCGGGGCGCTGCGGGTGCTCATGACCGAACTCACCGGCGCCGGCCCGCTCGAGTCGTTGCTGACGGAACCCGGAGTCGCGGACGTGCTCGTCACCGCGCCCGACCGCGTGTGGGTCGACCGAGGCCGCGGCCTCGAACGCGCGGCTGTCCGGTTCACCGACGAGGCGGCGGTGCGCAGGCTCGCGCAACGTCTCGCGCTGTCTGCCGGACGCCGCCTCGACGACGCTCAGCCGTGGGTCGACGGAAGGCTGCGGGACGTCGGAAACGGCTCGTTCGGTGTGCGGCTGCATGCCGTCCTCGCTCCCGTGGCTCAGGGCGGAACCTGCCTGTCGCTGCGGGTGCTGCGCCCGGCGACCCAGGGGCTCGGGGCGCTCGTTGCGAGCGGTGCCGTGGCGGAGGCGGCCCACGACCTGCTGGTGACGATCGTGCACGCGCGGCTCGCCTTCCTGGTCACCGGCGGCACCGGCGCAGGCAAGACCACGCTGCTGGCCGCGTTGCTGGGTGCGGTGGACCCGGCGGAACGGATCGTGTGCGTGGAGGACGCCGCGGAGCTGGCGCCGACGCACCCGCACGTGGTCCGGCTCGTGGCTCGGGCACCCAACGTGGAGGGCGTGGGTGAGGTGACCGTCCGGGATCTCGTCCGTCAATCCCTGCGGATGCGCCCCGATCGGATCGTCGTCGGCGAGGTTCGCGGCGCCGAGGTCGTCGACCTGCTGACGGCGCTCAACACGGGTCACGACGGCGGCGCCGGGACGGTGCATGCCAACTCGCCCGAGGAGGTTCCGGCGCGGCTCGAAGCGCTTGCGGCACTGGGTGGAATGGACCGCTCGGCGTTGCACAGTCAGCTGGCCGCCGCGGTCCAGGTGGTTCTGCACGTCCACCGGGCTTCGAGCGGGGCGCGGCGGCTGACGCAGATCGGTGTCGTCACTCGCGACGAGTACGGGCACGTCACGATCGTGCCCGCCTGGAACCACGACACGGGTGAGGGTCCGGCGGTGGACCGGCTCCGCCACTTGTGTTCTCGTCGTGGACCGGAGGATTCGGGGACGGAGGTGCCGGCGTGATCGCCGGTCTGGTGGTGCTTGCCTGCGCAGTGCTGACTGTGCCGTCCGCGAGGTCGCGGCCGCGGTTGCTCGCGGTCACGGGCAGGGAAGGCCCCCGTCGCCGGTTGCGTCTGCCCTGGGTGGTTCCGGCGGCGCTCGCCGGCATCCCGATCGTGTACGAACTGGGCGGACTGTGGGCGGTCCTCGCCGCGACGATCGTCTGTGCAACAGTGCGTTTCAGATCGGTGCGACGCAGTGCGGCGAAAGCGAAGGACGCCGATCTGCGTGTCGTACTGTCGAGTCTCGAGGTGGTGACGGCGGAACTTCGGGTGGGCGCCCATCCGGCTGCCGCATGCCAGACGGCGGCCGACGAAGCGGCAGGCAGTGTGTCGTCGGCATTCCGGGCCGCGTCGGCGCGCTCGCGGCTCGGAGGATCGGCCGCCGACGGGTTCCGGATCGCGGATTCCCGTGTCGGTACCGAGTTGGAGCGGATCGCCGATATCTGGGCGGTGGCCGACGCGTACGGTCTCGCGCTGGCGGAACTGCTCGAAGCGGCACGGACGGACCTGTTGGGACGCAGTCGCTTCCGTCAGCGAACGGAGGCGTCGCTGGCCGGGGCGAGGGCGACGGCGACCGTACTGGCTGGGCTGCCGCTCCTGGGTGTCGGTCTCGGTCAGATGATGGGGGCGGCCCCTCTGACGGTGCTGTTCGGAGGCGGTGTGGGTGGCATCCTGTTGCTGCTCGGTGCGGGGCTGGTGTGCGCGGGCCTGTTGTGGACCGACCGGATCACCGGACGGGTGACGGGATGATCTGGTGTGCGGTACTTCTCCTCGCCTGCGCCGTGCTGGTGCTGCCCGCACCCAGATCGCCGGTGCAGCGACTGCGCGCCGACGGCGTCGGCCCGGGTGATGCGGCGTCCGCGGTGGACGAGGGCGCGCGCCGCGAGGACCCGCTCGCGATCGCCGCGGCCTTCGACCTGCTGGCAGCGTGCCTGCGCGCCGGACTGCCCGTCGCGACCGCGGCGCAGGCCGTGTCGCGGTCGGCGCCCGCGCCGTTGTCGGAATCGCTTCGCCGCGCCGCGGACCTGCTGTCGCTGGGGGCGGATGCGGCGACCGCATGGGAGGCGGCGGCGTCGGACCCCGCCACCGAATCCCTTGCCCGCATGGCGCGCCGGTCGGCCGCATCGGGATCGTCGCTCGCCGGTTCCATGACGGAACTCGCCGCCGACGGCCGAGTCCAGGTCGAACACCTGGCGGCGGCGACGGCCGAACGCGCGGGCGTGCTCATCAGCGGTCCTCTCGGGCTGTGCTTTCTTCCGGCATTCCTCTGTCTCGGCATCATCCCGGTCGTCGTCGGGCTGGCCTCGCGGGTGCTGGACGGCGGACTGATGTGACACATCGACACTTCCGGCGCAGAACCGCTGCGCCGGACACTCTGAAGGGGGAACACCATGGGACACGGAATCCGGGCGCTGGCGGGAGTTCGGGCGTTGGCGGAAGGTCGGGCACTGACCACCCGCTTGATTCTGCTCGCGACGGACGAGGACGGTATGTCGACGGCGGAGTACGCCATCGGCACCATCGCGGCCGCGGCCTTTGGCGCCGTGCTGTATTCGGTCGTCACCGGCGACAGCATCGTCACGGCGTTGACGAACATCATCGACAAAGCGCTGAACACCGCGGTGTGATGAGTGCTGCCGAGAACCTGCGCCGGTCGGAGGCCGGCGGCGTGACGGTCGAGGCGGCCATCGCGATTGCATCGATCGTGGCGGTGGTCGTGCTGTGTGTCGGCGCGATCACCGCGGCGACACTGCACGTCCGGTGTGTCGACTCGGCCCGCGAGGCAGCACGGCTCGCTGCCCGTGGAGATCGCCAGTCGGCGATCTCCACGGCGGCGAGAGTGGCACCCGAGGGCGCCGACGTGTCGGTCCGGACCGAGGGGGAGTTCGTCGTCGCGACCGTGCGGGCACGCAGTCCACTCCTTCCGCTCGTGAACATCTCCGCGGAGGCGGTGGCGGCTCTCGAACCCACTGTGCCCGGGTGGAGCGGAGGAGGGCCGTGAGTTCGGGGGCCACCGACGACCGCGGGTCCGCGACCGTGACGGGGTGCTGTGCGCTCGCGGCGCTGGTAATGGTCACGGCGTTGCTGGTGCACGTCGGCTCGGCGGTGTCGGTGCGGCACCGGGCGCAGTCCGCCGCAGATCTGGCCGCCCTCGCCGCGGCCGTCGGGCTGGACCGCGGCACCGACGCGGCGTGTGCCGCGGCCCGGGACGTCGCGGGGCGCATGCGCACCGAAGTCGTGTCCTGTGAGGTCGACGACTGGGACGTCGAGGTCGCGGTCACCGCACCGGTGCTTCTGTCCTCGCTGGGTGTCCGGGATGCCCGCGCCGTGGCGAGGGCAGGTCCCGCGGAGTGACGTCGAAGCGAGGAGGCAGGCCGGTGACGCGCATCACGCCAGCGTGTGCGAGGTTTCGGCAATTATGACCAGATTCGGAATAATCCCCCGCTCAGGAAGTATTGGACGGCATGGATCCTGTGATGCGAGTCTCACTGATGTGAGCTGGTTTTCATCCACACCACTCCCTTTGGCGAGAGAGGGCATCACATGACCACGGCACCACCGAAGCGGACCGAGGCCGAGACAAAGGCGCGGAGGGCGGGCATCGCCTCGTTCATCGGCACCACGATCGAGTGGTACGACTTCTACATCTACGGCACCGCGTCGGCGCTGGTCTTCGGTCAGGTGTTCTTCTCCGACACCCTGCCGGCGGGCATGGGCACGCTGCTCGCGTTCGTCACCCTGTGGGCCGGGTTCCTCGCCCGTCCCATCGGCGGCATCGTCTTCGGCCATCTCGGCGACAAGATCGGTCGAAAGAACACGCTGGTCATCACACTCATGATGATGGGCACCGCCACCGTCGGAATCGGACTCCTGCCCTCCTACGCGCAGATCGGAATATGGGCACCCGCCGCCCTGGTGTTCCTCCGGGTCGTTCAGGGTGTGGCAGTGGGCGGTGAATGGGGCGGGGCGGTCCTGATCGCCAGTGAGAACGCACCAAAGGGGAAGGGGATTCTGTACTCGGCGTTCGCCCAGCAGGGGTCGCCCGCCGGAAACCTCCTGGCGACGATGGCGTTCTTCCTGCTCTCCGCCATGCCCACCCCGGCGTTCGTGCTCTACGGCTGGCGCATCCCGTTCCTGATCTCCGCGGCCCTGGTGATCGTCGGCATGATCATCCGTCTCAAGCTCGAAGAGTCGGACGCGATGAAGACCGTGCTGAAGCGCAAGAAGACCGTCGCACTGCCGATCGGTGAGGTGCTGCGCAAGCATTGGGTCCTCGTCCTCCTCGGTGCAGGCGCGCTGCCCCTGGCCCAGGTGACGTACTTCAAGAACACCTTCGCGTTGTCCTGGGCCACCAGCGAACTCGGCTACGACCGGGGCACGTTCCTCGGCGCCATCGCCATCGCCCTCGTGGTCCAGTTCATCGTGCAGCCGTTCGGCGCCGTCCTGGTGTCCCGGATCGACATGCGGAAAGCCATGTGCATCATGGTGATTCCCGAGTTCGTCCTCATGCCGGCAATGTTCTTCGCGATCCGGACCGAGAACTTCGCCATTGCCGTCGTCGTGATGTGCCTCGCGACCATTCCGCACTCGATGTTCTACGGCGCCATCGCCGGAGTGCTCGCGCGTGCCTTCCCCGCCAACATCCGCTACACCGGTCTTTCCGCGGCCTATCAGCTGTGTTCGCTGGTCGTCGGCGGCGGCACCCCGGTGCTGGCGCAGTGGATGCTCAACTCGTCCGGAAACATCGTCGGCGTTGCATTCGTGTCGGCCGGCTATGCCGCCGTCTCCCTGGTCTGCACCCTGTTGTTGCTGAACCGGACCGGATTCGACGCGCGCCGGTTGTCGACCGCGGAGCAATCCGACGCGGACGAACTGCAGCTCGACATCGATGAGGAGGATGCGGTGGACACCGCTCCGAGCGCAGGGCAGGCCCGTGCGACAGCCCACACCTGACCGCGCAGGTCATTCCGGAGTGGGCAATGCCTCCTCGGACAGCCTGAGGACTTCCCGCAAGGCGGCGTTGTCGTCGTCCGCTCGCCACGCGATCCGCAGTTGCAGGGTGCTGGGACCGCCGACCAGCGGGAGGAACACGACATCCGGGTTGTTCACGTTCTCGGCCACGGAGGAGACGGTCAACGCGCAGCCGACCTCCGCGGACACCAACGCCATCAGCGCCATCGAGTCCGGCGCGCTCTGCACGATCCGGGGCGTGAAACCGGCGTCGTGGGCCGCCCTCTGCAGGGAGTCACGCAGCGCCGATCCGGGATCGGCGGGCAACGTCACCCAGGGCTCGGTGGCCAGTTCCTCGATGCGAACGCCGTCCCTGCCTGCGAGCGGGTGGTCGGTGGGCAGGGCCACCACGAAGTCCTCGTTGAGGATGACGCGGGACGCGATGCCCGGCGGGGTGAAGATCCACCGGACCAGACCGATGTCGAGGGTTCCGTCGAGAAGCTTGTTCAGTGCTTCGCTCGCGAAAGCGGAACTGTCCAGGACGAATTCGATACCCGGGTGGGTGTGCCGGACGAGTTTCGCCCACCGCCCGATGAGCAGGTGGGACGAGACTCCGGCGAAGCCGATGCGGACCCGGCCGACCTGTCCGCGCCCGGCGGCGGCGACGGCGATTTCCGCGAGCCGGCAGGCGTCCAGGATCTCGCGTGCCGGGCCGAGCAGTGCCTCACCGGCGGAGGTCAACCGGACGTTCCGCGTGTTTCTTTCGAAAAGAGTTGCCCCGAGCTGCTTTTCCAGTCGCCGAATCGTGCGGCTCAGCGGCGGCTGGGCCGAGTGTAGGCGCTGTGCGGCGCGGCCGAAGTGCAACTCCTCGGCGACCGCGAGAAAGGCAGTGATCTGAGAAATCTCCACGGGAGAACTATTGCAGTTCCGGCAACAGATTTGTCAACACTATTGAGTCAAACGGCGGTAGTCCGGTGGGGAAGGTCCCGAGGCGACGTCCCGTCGTTCCGGAGAAGGGCATGGCGATGAGCAAAGTGGTCAGCATGGCGGAAGCCATAGGAACGTACGTCGAAGACGGCATGACCGTGTGCCTCGAGGGCTTCTCGCATCTCATCTCGTTCGCGGCTGCGCACGAGATCATCCGGCAGCAGCGGCAGAACCTCACGCTGTGCCGGATGACTCCCGACATCGTGTCGGATCAACTCGTGGCCGCCGGTTGTGTCACCAAGCTCGTGGCCTCGTTCTTCGCGAGCGGATCCGCCGGATCGCTGCACGAGTTGCGACGCCGTATCGAGCATCACGATCCGGTGGCCCTCGAGGTCGAGGAGTACAGCCACTACGGAATGGTCTGCCGCTATCAGGCGGGCGCCGCGCGCCTGCCGTTCTTTCCGCTGCGCTCCTATGCCGGAAGCGACCTTCCGCGGCTCAATCCCCGAATTCGGCTCGTCGACGATCCCTACGGGGAGGGCACCGTGTACGTCGTGCCTCCGCTGAACCCGGACGTCACCATCGTTCACGCGCAGCGCGCCGACCGTCACGGCAACGTGCAGATCTGGGGTATCTCCGGGGTGCAGCAGGAAGCGGTGTACGCCGCGGGGAAGGCGATCGTGGTCGTCGAGGAGATCGTCGACGACGAGGTCGTCCGGTCCGACCCCAGCCGGACGCTGATCCCTTCTCACGCGGTCGATGCCGTCGTCGTCTGTCCGCGCGGGGCGCATCCGTCCTACGTGCAGGGCTACTACGACCGGGACTGCGCGTTCTACCGACGCTGGACCGCGATCAGCAAGGACTCCGCACTCCTGCAGGCATGGCTGAAGGAGTGGATCCACGGCACCGCGAATCACGACGAGTACCTGGACAAACTCGGCGGCGACTACTGGAACGACCTCGCCGTCGAGCCGCGATTCTCCGAACCAGTCGACTACGGGAGCCGGAAATGACCACAGCACCAGTCGGAGCGATCTCGGCGACCGAGGTCATCGTGTCCGTTGCCGCCCGCGAACTCGCCGGGAAGGGGCGCGTCTTCGCCGGCGTCGGACTCCCGACGCTCGCCGTCGATCTGGCCAAGCGGACCAGCAACCCGGACGTCGAACTGATCTACGAATCGGGAGTGTGTGGCGCCCACCCCTCCACGATGGCCGAGGGCATCGCCGACTCGGTCGTCGTGTCGGGCGCGGAGTCGGTGGTGTCGATGTCGGCGCTGTTCGGCTACGTGCTGCAGGGCGGCAACGTCGACGTCGGATTTCTCGGCGCGGCCCAGATCGACCGGTACGGGAGCCTCAACACCAGCATCATCGGAGACTGGGACAAGCCGACGGTCCGGTTGCCCGGTGCCGGTGGCGCCGTGGAGATCATGCCCAACGCCGGCGAGATCTTCGTGGTGATGCGGCGACACGACCCGAGCGCTTTCCCCGCGGAACTCGACTTCTGCACGTCGCCGAGTCCCGTCCGGGCCCGGGCGGCAGGTGACGGGATCATGCCTCGGGGCCGAGGGGTGACGAAGGTGTTCACGAACCTCGGGGTGCTGTCGCGGCAGGGTCCGTTCGACGAACTCGAGCTGGTCAGCGTGCACGAGGGGGTCACTGTCGACGACGTGCGAGCCCAGACCGGCTGGGAGCTGAAGGTCGCGGACGATCTCACGGTCACCGCCCCGCCGACCAGCGAGGAGATTCACCTGCTCCGCGATGTGATCGACAAGGTTCGGCTGTATCTGCGCTGACCGGGAGACCGTCAGCCGAGCGAGGCCAGAACCGCCGTGAGGACCCGGATCGCGCCGTCCTTGTCGAGGGGATCGTTGCCGTTTCCGCACTTCGGTGAGTACACGCAGGACGGGCACCCCGAGGTGCATTCGCACGATTCGATCGCCTCGCGGGTCGCGCCGAGCCATCGGGTGAGTTCGGCGTGACCTCGGTCGGCGAATCCTGCGCCGCCTGCGTGACCGTCGTAGACGAACACGGTGGGAAGTCCGGTGTCGGCGTGCAACGCGGTCGAGACGCCGCCGATGTCGCCTCGATCGCACACCGCGACGAGAGGCAGGAGGCCGATCGCGGCATGTTCGGCGGCGTGGAGCGAACCGGGCACGCGTTCGGCCGGAACACCCGCCTGCACCAGAAGTTCCGGGGTGATCGTGTACATCACCGCACGGGTGGGGAGGGTCTGCCTCGGCATGTCCAGTTCGACCGCGTCGAGAACCTCGCCCGAAGACAGTCGTCGGAGGTATCCGATCACCTGATGGGTCACCTCGACCTCGACGAGCGCGACCTCGACGTCGCCGAACTGCTTCTGCTCGAGAACGGAGGTGACCGTGATCTCGGTGGTCTCGCGGGCCGAGGTCGTCCAGTCGGGGTCCTCCGCGTGCACCAGGGCGAGTCCCTGGTCGAGATCGAGTTCGTCGACGACGTACGACTCACCCTGATGGATGTGGACGGCGCCGGGATGCGCCGTGGCGGGAGCGCGGCCGGTGTCGACGGTTCCGAGCATGCGTCCGGATTCCGACACGACAATTGCCACCTGGGTACCGATTCCACCCCGGATATCCACTGCGCCATGAGGATTTGTGCCGGCGGTGACGAACCAGCCGTGGGCGCGCCGACGGATCAGGCCCTGCTCCGCCAGCTTTCCGAGGACGTCGATCGCCCCGAACGCCTCGGCCTCGGCGTCGGACAGTGGTAGTTCCATTGCCGCGCAGAGCAACTGCGGGCCGAGGACGTAGGGATTGCGCGGGTCCGTGACGGTCGCCTCGACGGGCTTGTCGAGCAGCGCGGACGGGTGGTGGACGAGGTAGGTGTCGAGGGGATCGTCACGCGCGACCAGGACTACGAGCGAACCTTCGCCGCGTCGGCCGGAGCGGCCTCCCTGTTGCCAGAACGACGCCACCGTGCCGGGGAACCCGGCGACCACGACGGCGTCGAGGCCGGCGATGTCGACGCCGAGCTCGAGCGCATTCGTCGTCGCCGCTCCCAGCAGCGTGCCGTCGGCGAGCGCGGTCTCGAGCTCACGCCGATCCTCGGCGAGGTACCCGGCTCGATACGACGCGACCCGGGCCGAGAGTTCGGGATCGATCTCCCCGAGTAGGCGTTTGGTCGCCATCGCGGTCAGCTCCGCGCCCCGGCGGGAGCGCACGAAGGTGAGCGTGCGGGCCCCTTCGACCATCAGGTCGGCCATGATGCGCGCGGCCTCCGAACCGGCGGGCCGTCGTACGGGGCTTCCGTTCTCTCCGGTGACCTCCCGCATGAGCGGGGGTTCCCACAGCGCGACCGTCCGGGGGCCGTGCGGTGAACCGTCTTCCACGACCTCGGCGCAGGGCGCGCCGATCAGCCGCGACGCCGCCGCCCCGGGATCCGCCGTGGTGGCGGACGCGAGGACGAAGACGGGATCGGCGCCGTACCGGGCCGCGATGCGCCGGAGCCGCCGCAGTACGAGCGCGACATTCGAGCCGAAGACACCACGGTAGGAGTGGCATTCGTCGATCACCACGTAGGCCAGATTGCGGAAGAAATGCGCCCATCGTTGATGGGTCCGGAGGAGGGAGATGTGCAGCATGTCGGGGTTCGTGAAGAGCCACCGCGAGTTCTCCCTCGCCCAGTGCCGCACCTCGAGTGGGGTGTCGCCGTCGAACACGCACGGGCACACGCTCCGGAGGTCGTCCCCGGCATCCAGGACTTCCGAGTCGATGAGCGAGGTCACGGCCCGCAGCTGGTCTGCGCCCAGCGCCTTGGTCGGGGAGAGGTAGAGGGCGGTCGCCCGCGGATCCGTTGCCAGAGTGGTGAGTACCGGAAGCTGGTAGGCCAGCGACTTGCCCGAGGCGGTGCCGGTCGACACCACGACGTTCGTCCCGTGACGGGCCAGGTCGGCGGCGGCGGCCTGATGGGTCCAGGGGCGGGGGATCCCGTTCTCCTGCATGGCCCGGACGACGCTCGGGTGCGCCCACGCCGGCCATTCCGACAGCTGAGAAGTCCGGGCAGGCATTTCCGCGGCGAAAGTGAGCGGGTTTTCGTCTCGGGGAACTCCCTCGAGGACTCGGTTCAGTAGCGCTCGGCCGTATGTTTCGCCCGTATTTCCACTGTCGTCACGTGGTGAAAACGGTGTGCTCACTGATGTCTCCGGGCTGTCGTAGGGGACGGGCGAGTAGCTTCCACACCGCCACGACCTGCGCATTTGATGATAACGAGTGCCTCTCCAGGGCTGTCGCCCGGGGTGTCGCGACACCCTCATGAATCCGCTGTTTCGTGCCTGTTCGCTACAAGATCAACTTTTTGTGTGAATTGTTCGGATTTCGACTGTTGCGTTCGCGGAGTTCATGGTTGACTACAACTGGTCGCAGCTTCTGTGTTCGTAGGCTTGAAAGAGTGAACGTTCGCAGGATCGATGTTGCGAACGCGGTGCTCTGCTTTTCCTGAGGGGGAAATCTAGTAGTACAGCGGTCGGAACCGGCCCGGCGGACTGTATGTGCTGTCCGCCGAATCCGGTGTTAGAAAGAGAAGGAAAAGCATGGCACAGGGCACTGTGAAGTGGTTCAACGCGGAAAAGGGCTTCGGCTTCATCGCACCCGAAGACGGCTCCGCTGACGTCTTCGTTCACTACTCCGAGATCCAGGGCAGCGGCTTCCGCACCCTCGAGGAGAACCAGCGCGTGGAGTTCGAGGTCGGCCAGGGCACCAAGGGCCCCCAGGCTACCGGCGTTCGCGCAGTCTGATTCTGCCGTTCACATTCGTGAACACGTAAATCAGATAGGCGGGGTCCCCGTGACCGCGTCTGATTCGTCCCCCATCGCCTGAGGCGGTGGGGGACGAGTCGTTTTCACGGCAACGGTGCCGTGGCATAAGGGGGTACTTCAGTGAGCCAGCTCTCCTTCTTCTCCGCGGAGGCGATGCCGCCGGCAGTCACCGATCTGTGCGGTCTTCTCGCCGCGACGGGTCAGGTGGTCACATCGGCCGGGCGTGCGCGCATCTCGATCGTGGTCGACGCCCAGTGGCGGGCGGAGGCGATTGCGGAGTTGATCGCCCAGGCCGGACTCGAGGTCGAGATCACGCGCAGCGACGAGGGCAGCCCGCTGGTCCGCACCGCCTCGGTCGTCGACTTGCGGCCGCTCGCGGACCAGTGGACGAGGGGAGCGGTCAAGGCGGTGCCCTCCGGCTGGGTGCCGTCGGGGCGTCAGCTGAGGGTGTGGGCTCTCGCGTCGGGCAGGAGCGAAGCGGAGGGGGAACGGTTCGTCCTCGGACTCGATCCGCACGCCCCGGATACCCACGCGCCGTTGGCTCAGGCATTGATGAGAGCGGGCATCGCGCCGACGCTGATCGGCACCCGGGGCTCCGGTCCGGGGCTCCGAATCTCGGGTCGGCGTAGGCTCGGCAGACTCGTCGAGAGCATCGGTGAGGCGCCCGGAAATTTGGACGACCGTACCGGTTGGCCCCACGTGTAGAGCCGCGTAGACGGTACTGATCTGCGAGGATGGGTTCCGGGTATGTCACTCTAGTAATAGGCGAACCGGGTATAAAAGGGTTTGTCTGCACAACTGTCGAGTGGCAGCGATCGACTTCAGGAAGGCTCGGGCTACAGGTGGCTAAAGGGGACAACGGCAGTGCACAGGGTGCGGCGGGAGCGTCCGGCCAGCCTCGCCGCCTCGTGATCGTCGAGTCGCCGACCAAGGCCCGCAAGATCGCCCCGTACCTCGGAAAGAACTATGTGGTCGAGGCGTCGGTCGGCCACATCCGCGACCTTCCGCGCGGAGCCGCAGACGTCCCGGCCAAGTACAAGGGTGAGTCGTGGGCTCGGCTCGGCGTCAACGTCGACCATGATTTCGAACCGCTCTACGTGGTCAGTCCGGAGAAGAAGTCCAAGGTCACGGAGCTGAAGAGCCTGCTCAAGGACGCCGACGAACTCTTCCTCGCCACCGACCCCGACCGCGAGGGCGAAGCGATCGCCTGGCACCTCCTCGAGACGCTCAAGCCGAAGATCCCGGTTCGCCGGATGGTCTTCCACGAGATCACCGAGCCGGCCATCCGAGCCGCGGCCGAGGACACCCGCGAACTCGACAACGACCTGGTCGATGCGCAGGAGACACGCCGCATCCTCGACCGTCTGTACGGCTACGAGGTCAGCCCCGTGCTGTGGAAGAAGGTCATGCCGAGGCTGTCGGCGGGCCGCGTGCAGTCCGTCGCCACCCGCGTCATCGTGCAGCGTGAACGCGAGCGGATGGCGTTCCGCTCGGCGTCCTACTGGGACATCTCCGCCACCCTCGACGCCGGCGCCGAGGCCAGCCCCCGCAGTTTCGGGGCGCGTCTGGTGAGCGTCGACGGCTCCCGGGTGGCCACCGGCCGCGACTTCGGCGCGGACGGCCAGCTGAAGACGAGCACCGTCACGGTTCTGGACGAGGCACGGGCGCAGCGTCTGGCCGAGTCCCTCGCCGGTGTCGACCTCACCGTCTCCTCCGCCGAGAGCAAGCCGTACACCCGCAAGCCGTACGCGCCGTTCATGACGTCGACGCTGCAGCAGGAGGCGGGCCGCAAGCTCCGCTTCACGTCCGAGCGGACCATGCGCATCGCGCAGCGGCTGTACGAGAACGGCTACATCACCTACATGCGTACCGACTCGACGACGCTGTCGTCGTCGGCGATCGCTGCCGCCCGCGCGCAGGCCACCGAGTTGTACGGCGCCGAGTACGTGCACGACACACCGCGCCAGTACACGCGGAAGGTCAAGAACGCGCAGGAGGCGCACGAGGCCATCCGCCCGGCCGGTGACGTGTTTCAGACCCCGGGTCAGCTGCACTCCCGCCTCGACACCGACGAGTTCCGCCTGTACGAGCTGATCTGGCAGCGGACCGTGGCGTCGCAGATGGCGGACGCGCGGGGCACGACGCTGACCCTGCGGATCACCGGAACCGCGGGCACCGGCGAGGAGTGCACCTTCTCCGCGTCGGGCCGCACCATCACGTTCGCCGGATTCCTGAAGGCCTACGTGGAGAGTGTCGACGAGGAGGCCGGCGGCCAGTCCGACGACGCCGAGTCGCGCCTGCCGGTGCTCGTCGAGGGCCAGGCGGTCACCGCCACCAAGCTCGATCCCGACGGCCACACCACCAACCCGCCCGCCCGCTACACCGAGGCGAGCCTGATCAAGACCCTCGAAGAGCTGGGCATCGGCCGCCCGTCCACCTATTCGTCGATCATCAAGACCATTCTCGATCGCGGATACGTCTACAAGCGCGGCAGCGCGCTGGTCCCGTCGTGGGTCGCGTTCGCCGTCATCGGCCTCCTCGAGATGCACTTCGGGCGGTTGGTCGACTTCGACTTCACCGCAGGGATGGAAGACGACCTCGACGCGATCGCGGGTGGCCGGGAACAGCGCGGCAACTGGCTGAGCAGTTTCTACTTCGGCGGCGATCACGGCGCCGAGGGCTCGGTTGCCCGTGAAGGCGGCCTGAAGAAGATGGTCGGCGTCAACCTCGAGGAGATCGACGCTCGCGAGGTCAACTCGATCAGGCTCTTCGACGACGCCGAGGGCCGCGAAGTGCACGTCCGCGTCGGACGGTTCGGTCCGTACCTCGAGCGGATGGTCCAGAACCCGGACGACCCCGACGGCGACCTCATCTCGCAGCGGGCCAACCTGCCCGACGACCTTCCGCCGGACGAGCTGACACCGGAGTACGCGGAGAAGCTGTTCTCGACCCCGCAGGAGGGTCGCAAGCTGGGCGTCGACCCGCTGACCGGACACGAGATCGTCGCGAAGGAGGGCCGCTTCGGCCCCTACGTCACCGAGATCCTTCCCGAGCCGGAACCGGAGCCCGAACCGGCCGTGGTGCCGGTGCCCGACGAATCGGGCGACGGGACGACCAAGACCAAGACGGCTGCCAAGAAGGCGCCGGCGAAGAAGGCAGCGAAGAAGGCCACGGGTCCGAAGCCGCGGACGGGTTCGCTGCTCAAGTCGATGGACCTGGCGACGGTGACTCTCGACGACGCCCTCAGGCTGCTGTCGCTGCCGCGTGTGGTGGGTGTCGATCCGGAGTCGAAGGAAGAGATCACCGCGCAGAACGGTCGCTACGGCCCGTACCTGAAGAAGGGGACGGATTCGCGGTCCCTCGCCACCGAGGACCAGATGTTCACGGTGACCCTCGACGAGGCTCTGAAGATCTACGCGGAGCCCAAGCGTCGCGGACGTCAGGCCGCCGCCACTCCGCCGCTGCGTGAGCTGGGTGTCGACTCGGTCAGCGAGAAGCCGATGGTGATCAAGGACGGCCGGTTCGGGCCGTACGTGACCGACGGTGAAACCAACGCCAGCCTCCGCAAGGGCGACGAGGTGGAGTCCATCACCGACGCTCGCGCTTCGGAACTGCTGGCGGATCGGCGTGCCCGCGGTCCCGTCAAGAAGAAGGCCGCCGCGAAGAAGGCACCCGCCAAGAAGGCTGCAAAGAAGACCGCCGCCAAGAAGGCGCCGGCCAAGAAGGCGGCCTCGAAGAAGGCAGCGGACAAGAAGGCGTGAGCCGGTACCTCGGGCCGGTCGGGTTGTCGCACGTGCCGGTTAGGCTGGCGCGGTGACGGTATTCGACCGGTTGGTGGGCCAGGAGGACGTCGAGGCCGAGCTGACGGCCGCTGCGACTGCCGCCCGTCGTGGAGTCGGTGCGATGGGCTCCTCGATGACGCATTCGTGGCTGTTCACCGGCCCGCCCGGATCGGGTAGGTCGGTGGCCGCGCAGTGTTTCGCCGCCGCACTCCAATGCACCAGCGACGGCGTTCCCGGCTGCGGCGTCTGCCACGCCTGCACCACCGCGATGGCCGGTACCCACGGCGACGTCCGGCAAGTCGTCCCCGAGGGCCTGAGCATCAGCGTCAAGGAGATGCGTGCCATCGTGCAGACGGCTGCTCGCCGGCCGAGCACCGGGCGTTGGCAGATCGTGGTCGTCGAGGACGCGGACCGGCTCACCGAGGGTGCGGCCAACGCTCTCCTGAAAGTGGTGGAGGAGCCGCCGGATCGCACCGTGTTCCTGTTGTGTGCGCCCTCCGTCGACCCGCAGGACATCTCCGTGACGCTGCGGTCGCGCTGCCGGCACATCCATCTCGTGACCCCGTCGGCCGACTCCATAGCCAAGGTCCTGCGCGAGCGGGACGGCCTGGATCCCGCCGATGCACAACTGGCGGCCTCGATCAGCGGCGGTCACGTCGGGCGAGCCCGGCGTCTCGCGACGGATCTGAACGCCAAGGTGCGTCGTAAGGACGCTTTGGATCTCGCTGTCGCGGCACTGCGGCCCGCTACCGCGTTCGCTGCGGCGGAGGAACTGGTGCGTTCCGCCGACGCAGAGGCGAAGGAGATGAGCGCGGCCAGGGACGAGCAGGAGACCGAGGAGTTGCGCACGGCTCTGGGGGCGGGCGGCACCGGTAAGGGTGCTGCCGGAGCCCTGCGAGGCTCGGCCGGCGTGCTGAAGGATCTCGAGAAGCGCCAGAAGTCCCGGGCCACTCGCACGGGCCGTGACGCACTCGATCGTGCACTGATCGATCTGGCCGGTCTCTATCGCGACGCGCTCGCCGTCGCATGGAAGTCGAACGCGGCCGCGAACCACCCGGACATGGCGGATCGCGCGGCCGACCTCGCCTCGCGAACAACCCCGGAAGGCCTTCTGAAGTGCATCGAAGCCGTCCTCGAGTGCCGCGAGGCGATCACCGTCAACGTCAAACCGCAGTGGGCTGTCGATGCCATGGTGGCCACTCTCGGCGACGCGTTCAGGGAGCCGTTTTCGCATACTCGGGGTTGAGGCGCTAGACTCGCCACCGCCGAAAGGCACCGCTGCCTTAGCTCAGTCGGTAGAGCATTTCACTCGTAATGAAAAGGTCGAGAGTTCGATTCTCTCAGGCAGCTCAGCGGTCCTCTGGCCCTTCCCGATCAGTCGGGAAGGGCCAGAGTCGTCTCCGGGGTCGGGACACCTTCGCCGTGTCGGATATGTACAAGAAGTTCGGGACCGCTCCCGCGATGCTGGGGCGACTCACTTCTCCGTCCCGGAAGGCACACCATGTCCACTCGTCATGCCGCCAGCACGTTCGACGTCAGCGATTTCAGCCCGCGGGACTGGTCTCCGTCCGTCGCCACCGGCGTCACCCCGGGCGACATCGACATGGTGAAGAACTTCTCCGGCGACATCGAGGGCCGGTCGGTCACCAGATTCGTCGGCGGTCTCACCGAGGATCAGAGTGCGGGCGCCTACGCGGCGTGGGAGAGCTTCGAAGGTTCGATCGACGGTGTCGCCGGCTCCTTCGCCTTCCTGCACATGCAGGTGCTGTCGGACAGCACGGTCGAGGCAATGGCGCTGCACATCGTTCCGAGCAGCGGTACCGGAGGCTTGGCGGGACTTGCCGGTGCGGGTGGGATCCGCGTCGACGAGGACGGTACCCACCGTCTGTGGCTGGACTACTCGCTTCCCGACTGACTGTCGGCACCGGAGACCGGAAGAATCGTGAACACTGGACACGTGGACACCCAGAGCGGAACTCCGACGACGCCGGCGGTCGGTCTCCGTGCACTCGATGCGCCCGCCGCTGTGGCCGCCGGCGCCGTTGTCGCCGCCGCGATCCTCCACTTCCGGGATCCGCACGAGCCCGGTTCGTACGGCTTCTGTCCGGTCTACGCCCTGACCGGGTGGTGGTGCCCGGCCTGTGGTGGGTTGAGGGCGGTGCACGACCTCACCAACCTCGACATCGGCGCGGCTGTGGCCGGCAATGTTCTGATCGTCCCGTTCATCGCGGTGATGGTCTTCGCCTGGATCGGATGGGCACGTCGCCGTTGGCGAGGACGACGCGATCGCACGATCGTGTTCGGTCCGCGAGTGACAGTCGGTGTGCTCATTTTCCTTGCGGCGTTTACCGTCACCAGGAACACATCTTGGGGAAGCTGGCTCGCGCCGGTCTGACACCTGGTCGCCGCGGGCACGAAACAGAGAGTCGGTTCACAGATGGCAATGCAGGTCTTTTCGTTGATCGCGATCCTGGGCGCGCTGATCGTCCTCATTCCGACCGCGCTGCGAGTCTTCGGCAAGAGCGACAATGTGAAGGCGCCGGACGAGACCGAGGAATGAGTTCGGTGCACTCTCGACAACCCACCGCCGCGCGGTCATGATTTCGATATGAGCGATTCGCTGAAGGACCGGGTGCGCGAGAAGCTGTTGCGCCAGCTGGCCGAGGACGGGGGGCACCCAGTCCAGGAGGCGGAGGGGGACGATCCACGATTGGTTTCCATCGACGCCGACCTCGCGGCTTTGGAGCAGGCCTCGGACGGTGATGTGGTGATCGAGGAGCTGGCTGCCAAGTACTGGGTGCCCTGAATCGGCGTTTCGCAGCGTTGACCTGGCGATTTGGTGTTCTTGTTTCCCTTCGCGTAACTTATTCCAGGTCAGAGCGACACGGACACCGACCCCGGCCGGAAGGCGGGGGACACGAGGTTGGACGCAGGCGCCTGGTAAATCGGAAGTTCACCGTCGTGTACGGTGGTGCTTCCATCCCGGTTAGATTCTGATCAGCGTCTCGGCTTGCGCCGGTGAGGCTGGTAGGATAAGATGGAACGGTTGCCCCGGAGCGGCTGGCGAGTGAGCCAGAAGTGATGGTGTGTGCGTGTTCTT